>NZ_CP009283.1:1437500-1747500 GCF_000758625.1 Paenibacillus sp. FSL R7-0273 | reverse complement strand
ATTCACCGGCTTCGTTCAGCGGTCTGGCGCATAAATGGGCCAGAAACCACTCCCCTGTCTGTGTCTCAATCAGACTGCCGTGCCCCGCTTTTTGCAGAGCCAGCTCCGGCTTGCCCTTGGAGGTCAGGATGGGATTCACAGGGTCGACTTCATACGGGCCGTCCAGCTTGGCTGAACGGGCAACCGTAACGGCATGACTATAGCCGGTACCGCCTTCTGCCAGCATTAAATAGTAATAACCGCCCTTTTTGTACACGTGGGGTCCCTCTGTACATCCAAGCTCTGTTCCTGTAAAGATCAGCTTGGCTGTGCCAACGAGCTTCTCCTCCGCTACGCTGTATTCCTGTAGATGAATGCCATGGAACCGGTTCTTGCCTTTACGGTGATCCCAGACCATGTTAAGCAGCCACTTGCGGCCGTCTTCATCATGAAACAGGGACGGGTCAAACCCGCTGCTGTTCAGATAGACCGGCTCCGACCACGGTCCCTCGATGCTGGCGGCGGTCACCAGGTAATTAGGCGTGTCTTTGTACACACCCGTCATGCTTTTAACATTGGAATAGATCAGGTAGAATTTCTCGCCGTCATGGCTGAGACACGGTGCCCAGACACCGCCTGAGTTGGGGACGCCGATCAGATCAAGCTGGCTCGGCCGGGTCAGCGGATGGGTCAGCAGGCGCCAGTTGACCAAATCCCTGGAATGGTGAATCTGCACACCGGGGGCCCATTCGAAGGTCGAAGTGGCGATATAATAATCATCACCTACCCGCAGCATGGATGGATCAGGGTTGAACCCTTTGAGTACAGGATTATGGATCATCGTTATAAACCTCCATTGTCATTGATTCCGTATCAGCAACGGATCGTAAGCGTTATCATGATGAATGATACCTCAGCGCAAGCGCATATGGCTAGGATACATTAGCACCGCACGGTCATAAACCGGGAAACTTAAGGGATTGTACGGGCAAACTTAAGGTTAGAAAAAAATCACTCCATCGGGTGAACATTCCGGCTTACTTGAGGCCCGGTTTATATACTGGAACCCTCTCAAGTTTGTGCGCAAGGCGAATGTCCGCATACTTTCCGGCCAAACAACGGGATTTATACCGTTGTTGCCGCCACTCCGCTCACTTTCCAGCCAAACAACGGGATTTTTGCCGTTGTTGCCGCCACTCCGCTCACTTTCCAGCCAAACAACGGGATTTATACCGTTGTTGCCGCCACTCCGCTCACTTTCCAGCCAAACAACGGGATTTATACCGTTGTTGCCGACGCCCCGCTCACTTTCTGAGAATTCATCATAAGGGCTATGTATATCAACGAATTCATAAAAGCGTGCTATCAAGTCTGTCTGATGATCACTAGTATAATTTCCCAAACAAAAAAAACCGCCCCCAGACACGGAGGCGGATAAGTTCTCCCAAACATTCAATTTACAGCTTATTCATAATCCTGTACACAATAACCGCAGCTTCTGCTCTGGTCGCATTAGCATGCGGATTGAGCTTGCTGCCGCTGCCGCTGACGATCCCTTCCTTCACCATCGCGGCCACATCCTCCACCGCATAAGCTGCAAGCTTGACCCGGTCGCTAAAATTAAGGATATCGTCAGCGCTGCCCGCCGGCATTGTCGCCCCGCTAAGCGAAAGGGCTCTGCTGCCGAGAACCATCAGCTCCTGGCGGGAGATTGGCGTATCCGGCTTGAAGAGGTTATTGCCCGCTCCGTCTGTGATCCCCAGCTCCCTGGCAATCCCCAGCGCTTCATAGTAGTATTTCGCAGGACTAACATCGCTGAAATGTTCATTGAAGCTGGCTGTAAGTCCCAGGCTTCTTACCAGAATAACCAGGAAATCCGCCCGGGTAATGTTCGCTTCGGGGGCAAAGGACGTATCCGAAATCCCGTTAATTACCCCTTTGGAGGCCAGTGCTTCTATGGATTGCTGCGCCCATGTAAATTTTGCAGCATCAGCAAAAGTCTTGAAAGCATAGGAAACGGCAAACTTGCTGAAGTGCGTGGTACTAAAGGTTACCCTCCCTGCCGCCGCGTCAAATCTGGTATTAGGTATCTTGGCTGCCTTCTCCGCCGGATCAATATACCAGACTACGAGATGTTCACCGCTGTTAAGTTCGTCCTGCTTAGGTGTGTATGGAACAGATACTTTAACCGGTGCATTTTTGTTGCTCCATTCAATGGCTGCACCGTCAACCTTCGCAGTCAGCTCGATGACCGGTTTACCGCTGGCGCTTTCTCTCAGCGACGGTTCAATTATTGCCGTCGCATCCGCTAAGCCGATAACCACGGAAACAGTGGAGCTGCCTGCTGTAAGCGCAGCTTCGAACATATTCCCGGGCAGCTCGACAGTTCCAACCGGAGTAACCAGCCGGATCACCTGCTTCGGATCTCCTGCAAACAGGCTGGCCGGCAGCACCGGCTCATACGCCTTGGCTCCTTCTGCCTGCGTTATAATGATCTCCACAGTCCTGATTCCTCTAGCATCCGCTGCCGCTTTGGACAAGGCTGTGCTGACGGCTGCTGCAGAAACCTCTGCCTTCGCGACAGCCGTTGCCGGATCAAGCACGGCAGTCAGCGTGATGGCAGAGCCTGCTGCTGCAGGTGAAGGCTTCGGCGTCGCTGCTGCTCCGGTCTGTCCGCCTGGCAACGGCGGCGGTGTCGCTGCAGGTGTGGCGGTCGGCGCCGGTGTTGATGTTGGAGTCGGTGTTGGTGTCGGCGCTGTCCCGCCGCCGACCTTTACCACCAGCTCCACGGTTTTGGGGCTTCCGTTCACATTACCGGTAACCGTGAATTGGCCGGCTGTACCGGTATCCGGCACTCCGGACCATTTCACCCCTACCTCCCGGTTAGCCCCGCTGTCGAATACAGCAATAACGGAGCCGGGCAGTACAAGCTTGCCGCCTTTGGCGACTGTAATAGCCTGCAAGGGCCTGAAGCCCGTTATCGTCTCGGTATGCTCAACCGTGAAAGCCTGCAGCTCTGCCTTCCCGCTGCCGGCCGAGCTCACGGAGCCGTAATACTCTCCCTTTGGAAGCACGGTCTGGAAGGTGTGCTGTCCGTTTTTAAGCTCAGCCTGATCCACATAGGCGATGGACCCGGTCTGCTTTTGCATAATCAATACCGTTACTGTGTCCTGCTCATTGGCTGTACTGGTAACCTTGATTGCTGCTGTATTATGATCTACCTCCAGGCCGGCCGTTAAGGCTGCAGCTGCCGATACACCGATACTACCGAACGGAAGCACCAGCAATGAGAATATGATCCATGCTATGCATGCTCTGAAGATCCTCTTGTTCATAAGCCTCCTCCTAACTGCACGGACTTCTCGTTGGAAATGAGCTGTCCTTCTTGCACATTATTGATGACATAAGCCTTTATCTGCAGCCCAGTAAGCTGTAAGGGAGTGCTGAACATGGCTTTTACAGTCTTGGTCCCGTTCACCCCAAAGGCTGACTTCACATAAGACGAGGAGAGAATATTGCCCTCTGCGTCACACAGCTGGATAACAACGACCCCCTCCGGGACAGCAATGGAATTCCGCTCAACAGTAACCGCAGCTACAGCGGTCAGCCCGGGAGCCGGCTGCGCTGCCTCATTTCCCAGAGCATCTGTAAGCTTGATATCCGTTACCGTAAAGGAGCTGCTGAGCTGCACATTCGAGAATTTAGCCGTGTTGTAGTACTTATCCCCAATCGCAGGCTGGGTCCCGTCGACGGCAAATCCGATATAAGCCTCCTTATCCATAGCAAAGGTATCCCTGAACAGCTCTTTCCAATGCTCACCGTCATAGGAGGTAAAAGCGGCGATGGTATCCTCTACACGCTCCAGCTTCAGCCAGATCGGCAAGGTGTTATCGGTTAAGCTTGGCAAATAATCCTGCGGATAATCGGCATTGTTCAGTGTGCGGATAGTCTCTCCTTTGTTCATCCGCGATGAGAAGTAGGTGGCATAGAACGTATCATCCTTATCACCGTTTCCAAGCTCATCCCGGTCTGCCTTCACGATGGAGGTGCTGATCAACGCTGCAACTGCGTCCGGCTCCAGGCTGTCCCGGATCATCAGGCCCGAAATGGCGTTGTTGTCCAGCAGGGCGATGGAATCCAGTCTGGCGGTTAAGGATGCATTGCCGCTGACCGGCTGGTATACATAATGGAAGCTGTCACTGCGGCCGGTGATTTTTCCGGACCCTTTCACGGTCAGCGTACCGGAACCGTCCAGGCTTCCGCTACCCTTCACCGGCGTATTGCCGATATCCGCGGAAGTCCAGCCCGTACTCACCCCGGGACCGTTGACATGAACCGGCAGGGAGGTGGACTGGGTTGCATTTCCCTTCGTATCAAAGGCACGCGCTGAGATAAAATAAGTGCCGTCCTCCACATTGTCCAGAGTGAAGCTGTATGGGGCCTTCTTCACTTCCCCTACCAGCACATCGTTTCTGTAAAATTGCACCTTGGCAATTCCGTCCCTGTCTTCAGCCTCTGCATCAATCCGGATGGCACCGCCCTCTGTAAACAAAGCGTTATACACAGGTGATTTCAGCTTGACCACAGGATTGTCTGCAGCATGGGTCATATCTGCCAGACTGTTCAGATAGTTCTCCAGATTGCTGTACCCGTTCGGACTGATGGTTTTGCCGTCCGCTTTATCCAGCTTATTCAGGCCATTAGCCTCTTCCCAGGCATCCGGCATGCCGTCATGATCGCTGTCCAGCGGAGCTTCAGCAGACTGTAATTCCGGATAACCGCCCACCTCATATTCCCGGTTGATCGTCCGGCCGGTTCCGTCTATTACATCCTGCACGGCCCGGGCATCTGCGGCATCTCTTCTTGGCAGCACCGCACCAGCCATGTCCAGCACATCCTGATAGGCCTGTTCGGCATCCGTGATCTTTACGGTTGTATAGCTGTCATTCTGAAACGGCGTTTTGGAGAGAACCGTAGCCGGGATTGCATTCTGAATCCCCTTGCTGTTGTCCGCGCTGATCTCCGGGCTGCCGTACATGTAATTCCCGTCCACAAAAAACTCACCGTCACCGGGATTGATAATTCTGCCTTTTACAGACTGGAGGGTAGACGGTCCCGGCTTGTAGTAGTTATTAATGACATTGGACTGCAGCGTGGTTAAGCCGCCATAGGTGTTGTTAAAGCCCCAGTTGTAAATCACATTGTTAGACATCGTGATATTGCCGGGCGTATTGCCGTTTCCGATTCTCGGCATTCTGCTGGTATGGCTGGTAAGCAGATTATGGTGGAAGGTTGTCGCATTGCCGCCCCAGATCCCGCCGTACCCGTGTTTTCCTTTTACATGCCCCGATAAAGTAAGGCTTTCGCTGATGATACTCCACTGCACGGTCAGATTGTTATTCTCATAAAAGGATAATCCTTCGTCCGTCGACCAGCCGGCCGAGACATGATCAATCATCACATAATTTGAGCCCCGGCCGCCCAGGGCATCCGGCTCACTGGAGATGTTAGCCGAACCGGGTCTGAATCTTAAATACCGGATAATAATATTGGTTGCACTGCTGATGTCAGTGTTAAAGCCGGCAATGCAGATCCCGTCTCCCGGAGCGGTCTGTCCGGCAACCGTAATGTTTTTTCTGTTGGTGAAGCCGAGCGAACTGGCCAGGTGAATCGTCCCCGATACCCGGAATACGACCATTCTGTTATCTCCGCTAATTGCCTCTCTCAAGGACCCCGGTCCGGAGTCATTCAGATTGGTTACTTCATAGACGTCATAGCCCCGGCCGCCGCTGGCATACATCCCCCCGCCCTCGGCCCCCGGAAACGCCGGTATAGCTGCCGGCGCCTGGGCAGCATGAGCAGGCACGGCATCGGCCAGGAATGAAGCGCCCAGCAGCGCACATAACGCAGTTGAGATCATCCTTTTCTTCATGGTTCATCCTCCTGCAGATTAATTGGATTGTAACTCGGCCGTTTCAGAAACAGGCTGCATATCAGTCATGTTGTCCCAGACAAAGGCTTTGAGCGTATAGCCGTCCACATCATCAGGAAGCCTCAGCCGGGCGTAAAGGGTATCCGTCTCACCGCTGTACAGGGTCTCTGACGTACTGATGAATTTGATCAGGTTGTTATGTTCGTCATATAGGCCGATAAACAGCAGGACATCTTTGGTGTCAGCGATATAATTTTCAGCTTCTGCCTGTATCCAAATTTCCCGGCCTGCTTCGAGCACAGTAACAGCTTGCCCCTGTGTATCATAGAAGCCAATGCTGCCCGCTCTATACGTATAAGTGACGGTATACTTAATAACGGTTTCATTGCGGTACGTATCGGTAGCCTTGATTTCAATTTCATTCAGGCCCGGCACAAGAATCAGCTTCGCACTGAACGTATCTCCTTTGTGTAAAAGTAAATACTCCTCCGTCCCGTTCAGCTTTTCTGGAATTCCGTTATTTCTGATTGTCAGGATGCTCTCCTTATCCACATTCCCGCTTAGCGGCAGCAGGGCACTGAACACCCGGGCGGCCGGCTCAGCCGAAGTCATCGTAAGAACCGGTGGCATATCCGCCGAAGCAGTAGGCGAGACACTTACCACCTGTGACGGCACGCTTTCCCCGCTGGCATTCTTTGCAGTGACGGCAAAATAGTACGTTCTGTCATTTTCCAGACCTGTAACGAAGGATTCATACACAGAGCCTCCAACGGTCAGCGCTTCTGTAAACGGCCCTTCCGGACTTTTACTTTGTTGTACCGTATAGGAAGTGGCTGTATTTAACGCATCCCAGGTAATCCGGGCGCCCGCATTATAAGGCTTGGCCTGGACATTCTTCGGTGCGACTGGCTTGCCGGCATTGGCATCGAACAGCACCGTTCCATCAGCCATCACAATTTTGACATCCTCGAATACAGCTGTAAGGGAAGAAGATGCATTGGCGGCATTCACCATCAGCCCCACGTACAGCTCCTTGGGGTTCCCGTTCTCATCCAGGCCTAGCTGGCTGGCGGTAGCTGTACTGACCGCAAGCGTCTCCGAGGCAACCGGATTAGCCGGGATCGGCAGGGTGCTGACGATGGACAGGATTTTGTCGCCGGTTTTGGTGATCTGCAGGTAGGCTGTTCCCTTCACCGGCATCACGGAATTGGAGCCGTTGGAGGAGCCGCTGTACCGGAACATTTTTCGTCCGCCTGTAGCGGTGGCCGCCTGTGTGTAATGGTAGCTGTTCGGGTCCAGGCTCTCTCTGAGTGTTAAGCTCATCGCCCCCAGCTGGCCTTCACTGTAGACCGCTTTGGCACTGATCGTGTAATCACCCTTGACCTTGACTGCCTTCATATAAAATTGATCCAGTCCGGTGGCATTCTTGTTGATTCCCGTTCCTGAACCGGTCAGCGTGAACAGGTTGGTATCCTCATCAAAAGTTGATGACCCTGGTGTACCGGGACTGCCGATGTCATAGCCGGTGAAATCCTCCGGTTTAATAACAGTAACGGGCGGAGCTCCGGCTCCCGGAGTTACCGCAGCTTCATTGGAATCCGGGCCTTCCCCCTGCTCATTGGAAGCGGAGACGACAAAATGATAGGCTGTTCCGTTGGTTAACTCCGAATACGTGTAAGAGGTAACCGTGGCCGGGCTGACCGTATGAAGCATGTCGTATCCGGTACTGCCGGCAGACCTGCCTTTGACGGTATAGTAGGTGGCCCCTGTTACTGTTGACCAGGAGATGGTTGCCTTCCCGTCGCCGGGTTCAGCCGTTATGACCGGCGCAGCAGGAAGTCCCTGCTCAGCGGTAGTAATCTCTACAGCATTGCTTTCCGCCGTATTTCCGGCAGTGTTAACGGCCGTCACTTTAAAGGTATAGCTCGTCAGCGGGGCCAGATTATCCGCCGCATAAGTGGCTTCAGTTGTTGTGGCGACCTTGCGGCCATCCTGATATACCTCATATAGGATGGAGCCGATGCTGCTGACAGCACCCTGCCAGCTGATAACTGCCCGGGATTCGCTGACGGAGTCAGCCTGCAGCACAGGCGGTGTCAAGGTACCCGGCTCATAATAGTGAGGCACCCAGTCCGCGCCGAAATATTGGGTTACATCGACCACAGCCGATGCGGCGCTAAGCACCTTCCCTTTTCTCGCTGAAGTGTCTACCGGCACGCCGTTATAGGTCGTGTTGTATTCATAGAAGTCTGCCTTTTCCGGAACGGAGCCCCCCATGCCGGCCCACCCCTCCGGATAGATGATGGAGCTGTTCTCCAGTCTGGTATCCAGAAAGGTCACCTTGGCATCCTGTCCCCACGGTCTCCCGAAATCCCCGGATGCCTTAAAGTTATTAGTAGAGCTGCCAGTGACTGTGCTGTCCCTGAACAGATAGCCGTGAAAGGACGGATCAGAGGCGGAAGAAGGCTTGGCTGCTGTAATATGGCCTCCCGAATCCTGGTCGCTGTAGCCTGTGAAGTTAAGCGTGCTGTTATCGAATACAATGTTGCCCGAGCCGAAAATATAGTCGGTGTTGCCTTCTATGAAGCTGTCCTTGTAATACTGGCGGGTGTTGCCCGTGAACAGCGTATCCTGGTTGGACAAAAATTTGCATTTATAAAATTCAGCCTGATCGGCTTCGACCGCGATGGCAGCCGCCCGTTCTGTTGCCCCTCTCGATCTGGCATCCAGTGAAGCTGTTCTAGGAGTAAGATTGGTAGGCGTGTTGATCGTTGTGACCTCGACCCCGTCCTCCAGCTCCTCCTCGGTGATGTACTTGTTAAAAGAATTCTCAAACACGATGTTCTCTGCCCTGAAGCCGGTTGCTGCACCCGTAACAAACACGGTGGCACCCCATTTAAAGCTGCCCGGATTGCCCTTCAGGTATCTATCAAAAGCCCGGTCCTCATTGTACAGCCCATCCGGCCCTGCGCTGTAATAGTCGTAACCAACCCCGTAGTACCAGGTGATTTTAACCTCCTTACCCGGATCGGCATTGACGAGGCTGATGTAAGGAGTGGCGATTTTCAGCTGGGCCCGGTAAATACCGGGGGCAATATGGATCGTAATCCGCTCAGCCTCGCTGGAAGGATTCATTCTCGCGGCTGCTGCCAGTGCCTCCTTGACCGAGCCGAAATTGTGCTCCTTGGCGCTGTCGCCCACATACAAATCCTGAACCAGCGGAAGAGCAGCCGGAGCCTTGGAGGTTGAGAATTTGAGATCCTTTACCGCGCCGCTTCCCTTGATAACGGTGTGCCCTGCAGTCGTGTAGGCAGGGTCAGAGCAAACGGCGGTCACTGCATAAGCGCCATCCCTTAGCTTGACGGAGTAGCCGCCGCCCGTAACATTTCCGGTATAGCTGTATCCGTCATTTAGATTCGTAAATTTGAGACTGCTGACGGTAACCCCGGACGGCAATCCGGTAAAAGCACCGGTTGCGTTGTAAACCGCTGCCTTCGCAACCGTGAGGGGCCGCACAGTATCCGCGCTGATGCTAACATCCGCTTCGCCTGTAAGCACGTAATCGTTCACGCCGGATAGGGCCAGGGTATAGCGCTCTCCGGCACGTGGATCTGCCGAGTAAGTCAGCGCTGCTGTATCCAGCACAGCTTCTACAACCGGAGCAAGACTTCCCTGGGGCGGAACCAGGCTAAGCTTCAGACTATTGAGGCTGTAGCCTGACTCAAACCCGCTAAGGGTACCGCTGAGCTTTGCCATTGAGGTTTTTACCACATTTAATTGGACATTCTTAATGCCGCTGCCCAGATCAGCAAGCGTAACGGCTACGTTCTTGGAGGTGTCCGAAATGGCATACTCAGAGCTGACGCCACGGAGAACGGCGGTATACGTGTAGCCTGCTGTAAGAGCAGCCACGTAAGTGCCGTCAGCAGCAAGCTCAACCGGCAGCAGCTCCCCGGTGGACTGATTCTGAAAAACAATGGAGTGACCGGAAAGCACGTGTTCATTCAGTTTGAGCGTACCGGAAACTGTAACACCCGGGGTTCTAGTAATGCGGGCAACATTGGGTTTATAGCTTCCTGACTCCGAATAAAACAGCTGCAAGGTTCCCGAGTCCAGTGCATGATATTCAAGGATCTGCCCCGCTGAAGTAAACGAGTCGGTGCTTCTGGTCACCACTTCACCGGTGGTGCTGCTGGTCAGGGCAAAATTAACGGTAGCCGGCCCGGACCCGTTGGTAACAAAGCCGTATACCGTGATCTTGTCTCCGGCTTTCACATTCTCCAGCCGGATGTATTTGGCTGAAGCATCCCCGTTGCCGGCGGAATAGACAGAGCCCTTGCTCGCATAGCCGTCGCTGAAGGTCTTGGTGGTAGGCTTGCCGTAGGATAATGCGCCGTTCCCTTCACCGTCGTAATAATATAGTCTGTGGTAACCGCCCCCGGCTGGGGTCATTACCGTTAAGTCGCCGAACACCGTATTCTCCCTGAACCAGCCGGCCCCGATAAAGGAGCCTAACCCGTTGAGGGTATCCACTGTAATGTGATTGATATAGGAATCTCCCGCTGCCTGTACGCCTCCGAAGTCCCATACCTCGATCTGGCCGCCCTGCGCATTGCCCTCCGCCTCTGCGGGGGGAGGCTGCAGGCCAAACACAGCCGTTACCAGCATCACAAGTACCATGAGCTGGCTCATGGCTTTTTTCGTCTGCTTGTACATATGTGTCCTCCTTGTTTCAAAAATGATAAATGATAAAGCCTCACTCATCTAAGCGCTTTCATCTTTACTCTAAAAAAACCGCCTTACTTCCTTTCCAGGTTCATAAGACGGTTTCACTACGGCCGGCAATTGTTATTTGTTTTTCAGATAAGCTTCCTTATACTCTTCCATCAGGCTGCTGCCGCCGGCCTGCTTCCATTTCTCAATTTCGGCGTTCCAGCCTACTTCATCAATTTTGCCCATGATATATTTGGTTTCCGCGTCCGTAATCAGCTGCTCAAGCTCGCTTCCGCGCTCTGTATAGGTATTCGAGATCAGCGTAAGGGCCGGATTGGACACCACATATTGTTCGTTGTCTGATACGATTTTATTGTTCTTCTGGAACAGCTCTGTCTGCTTCATCGGCTTATCCATGTTATAGGACTCTCCGCGCTGAAGCAGTGTATCCCGGTAAGGCTTCACTTCCTTGGCATCGGCATCCTTATCCAGCGGAAGGGTATGATCGCCTTCTACTGAATAATGCGTCCCTTCGATCCCTTTATTGATCAGATTGACCATTTCCTTGTCGAGCAGCTGATCGAGGAACGTCATCACCCGCTTCATTTCCGCTTCATCCTGAACAGAGGATTTCGGCAATACTAATATTCCGGCATTTCCGCTCTCGGCAGGAACACGGATTCCGCCAGGCCCTTCCAGTGCAACCGCATCCATAACGGCGGTAGGCACAACCTTCACCAGATTGGTCTGCATGGTCTGGGCATTGCCCCCGGAGATGCGCATCGCTACCCGGCCTGCTTCATATGCCTTATCGATGGTCTGGGCATCGGTTACAGCAAAATCCTGATTGATCAGCTTCTCGGCGTACAGCTGTCTGAATAAATCCAGAGTATCCTTAAATACATCGGTCATGAACTCAGGAGTGAAGTTTCCTTGCTCATCTGCCTCCCATTTATTCGGCCCGCCCTGCATAACTGAAAATCTGGTTAAGGTCGAAGCGACGCCCTGATTGTAATTCTTATCCAGCATCATTCCGTACGTATCCTTCTTCCCGTTCTTGTCCGGGTCATTCTCCGCAACAGCCTTCAGCACGTTATACCACTCATCCAGCGTCTTCGGAACCTTCTGGCCGGATTCATCGAACCAGTCCTTGCGGTACTGCAGAACAGCGCGGCCTACACTGCGGAATACCGGTAGTCCATATAGCTTTCCGTCAACTTTAATATTGTTATAATAAGTCTCAGGCTGGGCAGCAAGGTTCGGATAATCCTTCAGATAAGGTCCAATCTCCCAGAAAACATCAGCCTGCATGGCACTGATAATGGTTGGAACATAGCTGACCTTCAGGATCTTGGGAAGCTCTCCCGAGGCAATCATAACGTTAATTTTTTCGTCATAGCCCGAATTCGGAATCCACTGGAAGCTGAGCTTGGTATTTGTATATTTCTCAATAGCCTGCTCCATCGGATTTCCCTTGGCAGGCGCCTCAGCGGCCTGGTGTACGGCAATGGACAGCTCCAGCGGTGAAGTGTCCTCCACAGCAGGTGCATTCGTGTTACCTTTAGCCGCATCCGTATTGCCGCCCGCCGCGTTCTGCTCATTATTGCTGCCGCATGCCGACAATACAGATGTGGCCAGTAACGCGCCTCCCATTAGTAACGCCATTCTTTTCTTCATTAACCTAACCCCTCCGGTTGTAGAAATTTCTATGGTAAGCCTGTAACGCCCGTTTATCAGGAGCTACAGGCATTCATAGCCTGTTCATTGCCTTTCAAGCATCTTTAGCCCTCTTAGCCCTTAACCGATCCGAGCATTACCCCTTTGGCAAAATGCTTCTGGAGGAACGGATAGACCAGCAGAATAGGAACGGTAGCAAACACGATGACGGCCATCCTTATGGTCAGCGGCTGAATCTCTATGTTGTCAATCGAGGTGTCACCAATGCTGCCTTGCGCTAAAATAACGATCTGGCGGAGCAGCACCTGAATCGGGTACAGCCTGCTGTCGTTGATATACAGAATGGCGCTGAAGAACTGGTTCCAGTGACCGACCGCATAAAACAGGCCAAAGGTAGCCATCGCCGGCATCGAGAGCGGAAGCACAATCCGGAACAGCACGCCTACATCAGTGCAGCCGTCGATCCGTGCCGAATCCTCCAGGCCGTCAGGAATCTGCTGAAAGAAATTTTTAAGCACAATCAGGTTAAAGGCACTGATCGCATTCGGGATCATCAGCGACCACAGGCTGTTCGTCAGCCCCATCGCCTTGACCACGAAGTATGTAGGAATCATGCCCCCGCCGAACAGCATGGTGAACAGTACAGCAAGCAGAATAAACTGGCGGCCCCTGAGTGTTGCTTTTGCCAGCGGATAGGCCATAAGTGAAGTGAACAGCAGATTGATGAAGGTCCCCACTACCGTAATATAGATGGACACCAGCATGCTGCGGAACAGCGTATCCGTTGAGAAAATATACCGGTACGAGGCCAGTGACCATTCCTTCGGCCACAGAATTAACCCGCCCTTGGCGACTTCTGCCGGACTGGTAAAGGAAACCGCCAGCACATATACAAAGGGCAGCACGCAGACCAGAGCGATCAGAATTAACAGCGTGTAATTGATAATGTCAAAAATCCGGTTACCGATGGTTTTATCTTGAAGCATAGTAGAATACTCCTCCTCCGTTCCTTGTTCATGCAGCGGGTTCAGTAGACCCCTTCTTCTCCGAATTTTTTGGCCAGCCAGTTGGACCCTAATACCAGCACCAGCCCTACTGCCGATTTGAACAATCCCACCGCCGCACTGTAGCTGTACTGGGCCTGGGTCATCCCTTTGGTATACACGTAGGTATCGAATACTTCCCCCACCTCGCGGTTGGTCGGCGTAATCATCAGGAAGATATGCTCAAACCCGGAATCCAGGAAGTTGCCCAGCCGCAGAATAAACAGGATGATGATTGTGCTGCGTATCGCCGGCAGTGTAATATGCCACAGCTGGCGCCAGCGGCTGGCCCCGTCAATCCGTGCTGCTTCATACTGCTGCAGATCGACACCGGCGAGGGCAGCCAGGAAAATAACCGTTCCCCAGCCGATTTCCTTCCAGATCGATTGGGTGATAATCATCGTCCGGAACCATTCCGCTTCCAGCAGGAAGGCTATTTTTTCGCCGGTAATCCGGTAAAGCAGCTCATTCAGAATGCCATTCTCCGTTGTTAGCAGAATATAGAAGATCCCGACAACCACGACCCAGGAGACAAAGTGCGGAATGTAGATCAGGGTCTGCACGAAATTTTTGAACTTGGCCCTTCTAACCTCATTAAGCATAAGAGAGAGGATAATCGGCATCGGGAAAAAGAACACCAGATTGTAGACCGCCAGAATAACCGTATTGCGGAACAGCATGCCGAACTGCGGCTCCGAGAAAAACCGTTCAAAATGCTTGAGGCCCACCCAAGGGCTGCCCAGAAAACCGGTGTACGGCTTATAATCCATAAAAGCCATCGATACCCCGTACATCGGGACGTACTTAAAGATAATGAAATAGATGACACCGGGCAGCAGCATCAGATACAGCCACTTGTCCCGGATAATATCCCGCAGCAGGGTACCCGCCTTGCCTCTGGGGGCTTTAATGCCGGGCGTTCCTGCAGAAGTTGAGACATTCTGCTTCACCTTTTGTAACCTCCTTATGGTCCTGTTTGGTTTCTGGCCCCATCTTATTTCAGTTTGCCGTGACCGGCTATAAGGCTGGGGCAACCTGTTGACCGCTTCGGCTGTCCGGCCGCTGTCCATAAGGGTTAACAGGAATGCCGAAGCCTCCAATAGCCTTCATATATCCTTTACCGTTGACTCCAGATAACCATGGCTACAGCGTGATATAAACAAAAAAACGGGTTGAGATCGGTGATCTCAACCCGCCGGTTATTCCGCCGCCCTGCTGCTGTAGGCCTGCTCATATTCAAGACACATTTGATTGCCGCCTGCCGCCTGCCACTTGGCCAGCTCCGCCCGCCAGCCCTCCTGATCAATCATGCCCATAATGAATTTGGTCTGGGCATCCAGAATAATAGTCTCCAGCTCCTTGCCTCTTTCTCTATAGGTGTCCGACTCCAGTGTCAGGCCCGGATTCTCTACGGTATATTCCCTGTTCATTTTGCCGATCTGCTGATTCTTCTGGTACAGCTCAGGCTGGCGGACCGGCTTAATCGAACGCTGATACTCTGCCAGATTGGGCAGCAGATCCCTGTACGGCTTCACCTCTCTCAGATCCAGCGTGCGGTCCGTAATTTCGGCATAATCTCCCTGGTCAGACCAATGCCGGCCTTCAATTCCCCTTGTAATTACGGTCTGCATCGGAGGCTCAAACAGCTTGTCGAGAAATTCGAGGATCTGCTTCACCTCCTCCAGTGTTTTTACAGAATCCTTGGGAACTGCGAAGAATCCGGCATTGCCCGGTTCACCCGGCAGACGGCTGCCTGCAGGTCCGGCAAGAAAGGCTACATCCACCTTCGCGTCCGGCACTGTCTTGATTAATTTATCCATCCAGCTCTGGACGTTTCCTCCGGAGATCTGGATGCCCGCACGACCTGAATCATAGATTCTGGAGGCTTCATTATTATCGATAACTACAAAATCAGAATTGATCAGCTTCTCCGCGTACAGCCTTCTGAATAATTGCATGGTTTCATAAAAGGTCCCGGTCATGAATTCGGGGGTAAACCTGCCGTTCTCCACCAGCCACTTGTTCGGCCCGCCCTGGGATACAGAAATCCGGGTCAGCATCGAGCTGGCATCCTGGTTGTATCTTTTATCCAGCACCATGCCGTAGGTATCCTGCTTTCCGTTCCCGTCAGGGTCCTCCAAGGTCATCGCGCGCACGACAGTGTACCAGTCCTCCAGCGTAACCGGAACCTTCAGGCCCAGCTTATCGAACCAGTCCTGGCGGTACTGGATGGTCGCCCGGCCGAGATCACGGACAATGGGGATGCCATAGATCCGCCCTTCCACCGAGATGTTACTGTAATACTCGCTGTCCAGCACTGATAAATTGGGGTAATCCTTCAGCAGCGGCCCGAGCTCCCAGAATTGGCCGGCTTTGATCGTGCTTATATAGTCCGGTGTATAGCCCAGCTTAACCAGCTTAGGGAGCTCACCTGCTGCAATCATCAGCCTAAGCTTGTCATCATAAGCAGACATCGGAATCCAGTCGATCTGCAGTTCGGTGTCCGTATAAGCTTCAATAGCCTTCTCTACTTCATTATTATTGGGCGGCAGCTCACCGATCAGGGTGGCACCTATAGACAGATGAAACGGGGCCGGGCCGGCGGATTGCCTGGAGCTTCCGTCCACAGGCCCGCAGCCGGCAAGAACAGCCGGCAACATCAGGATAGCTGCACCACGGCAGAGATTTATTTTCATTCCTGGGCTCCATTCATCATATTCTCCCGGTATTGGCCCGGGGTAATCTGATAGGTTTTCTTGTAGCTGCGGATAAAAGAGCTGATATTTTTATATTTTATTTTCTCGCTGATTTCCGCTATCCTCATATCCGTCGTCTCCAGCATCTCCTTGGCCATCTTCATCCGGTAGTCCGTCAGATAATCGCTGAACGAGACCCCAATCTCCCGCTTGAAAATACGGCTCAGGTACACCGGATGATAGCTCAGCAGCTTCGAGTACATTTCCAGGGTAATATCCTGATCGTACTGCTCATGAATCAGATTCACCAGCCTGTCGGCAATTTTAACGTACTGAATTTTGGAGCTGTCAGACAGCAGCCTGATCAGAGGCTTGAACAGCCTGGATTCGAACCAGTGAATGATCTCCTCCCGGGTCTGCAGCTGAAAAATCTTTCTGAGGCTGCTCTCACCCTCCAGCACCTGCTTGACCGGAATTCCCTGCTCCTGGGCGATCCGCAGGATGCCGGAGGCCAGCTGCAGCAGCATAGTCTGATGCTCATACAGCGGGCGGTCCTTATGGACGAGGGTGTCCAGATACTGGCCCAGCAGCTCAGAAGCGCTGTCCGGCTGCATTTCCTTGATAGCGTAGATTACCCGGTCCTCCAGAATTTTCAGATGAGAGTATTCATAATGACTGTCTGCTGCATGGTTGCCGGTATCGCCGTAATGAATGATCATTTCCGGTCCCAGGCTGATCCGCGCCTTTAGGGCATTGAGGCTTTCCGCATAGGCATGGACGGTATCTGTGAGCTGGACATACGGATTGCTGATTCCGATGCTCACCTTAATCTGCAGCACCTTCTCAGCATTTAGCTTGATACACTCTGCAGCCTCATACAGAATCTTTCTAACCGCCTCCCTGTCTTCCTTATCTGTAGCAATCAGCGTAACCTGAGAGCCGTTCAGCGTAATTGGCGGAAAACGGAGCGAGGCAGGCAGCACCTCCTGGGCGATATTGCTGATCGCATACAGCAGCAGCTCACGGTCCTCTTCCCGGCAGCGGGTCTCCTGCAGATTATCAATCTGCAGGGCAAGCACCCCGAGGCTCCTCCAGCCTTCAGGAAAGCCGTATTTGTCTGAGCGGAATAAATAATCATTTTCGCTGATCTGGCCGGTGAGCAGCTTTAACACGAAATATTCCTTCAGATGGCTGGTCTGGCCCATCATCTGCTTCTCCAGCTGATCCCGTGATCCGGCAAGCGACTGAAAACTTGACTTGATATATTCAAGATCATCCCGGCTGCGCGGGGTACGCTGGTCTGAATCGGAATCCCCGTAGGTCCGCGCCACCTTCAGCAGATTACGGATAGGCAGATACATTCTGCGGCTTCCATACAAAGCTAAAGTAACGACAATCAGCAGGATAGTCAGACATACCAGAATGGTGAATCCGGCTATTTTCCGCGTATCCTTTTTGATCTCCCCTATATCCACCACCGAAATATAGGTCCAGCTGTTATAGCCTGAGGAACGGTACATGACAGCTGCTTCTTTTCCGTCCAGCTTCGTATTCAATATTCCTGACGGCCGTTCGGTATCGGAGTTAAGCCGATCAAGCACCTTGCTGTTAATTTCTTCATATCTGGACTTATCCGGTCCGGCAGCCAGAATATCCGCCCCCGTCCGGTCCAGAATATAATTCCGGCTGGATACGTTCGAGGACAACTGCATGACATCCTGGACCTCAGATAAAACAATGCTCACGACCAGCAGCCCCTGCGGTTCATTGGTCCGCGGCAGAATCGGGATTTTGTGCACTAATGTAATCGTTTCCACAGGTTCGTATAAATCATCGGTACCGGAAGCCGAGACCCCCGTATACCAGAAGATGCTCTTCGGCTGTCTGGCATTTTCCACAAATTCCTGATAGTTCTCCAGCTGATCCAGCGGCTTCATAACATTCAGGTTGAGCGCCCAGTTCTGCTCCAGGCTGACCAGGTGCGCCTGCGTAATAATGGCATCACTTGACTGCAGGTTATACAGCTCCTTGGTTAGCTGGCGGACGGCCTCAAAGTTATATGAAGATAACGGGCTGCTTATGGATTCCCTGACGAGCGAGGAATTGGCAAACTGGGTAGCCGATTTCTCTGTAGTTCTGAGAATCTGCTCGACACGCATCTGCGTCTGATCCAGCCACTGCATATTCATTTCCTTGACCTTCGTCTCCATATCCCTTGAAGCTGTAGAGTAGGAGGCAAAGCCGATAATGATCGTAGGCAGAATGCCCAGCACCAGACTATACGCAAGCAGCTTCAGCAAGTATTTGCTCAACTCTATTCCTCCTGACATCCATTCTGTAGAGCAGATCATAATCCCCAGGCAACCTTTATCATCCCAGCTTATGGCATTTCACACAATATACTTCAGATAACCTCTTTGACATTTTACTGATTTTCCCTGTATCCCACAAGCAGTCCCCACCTTATTAAGATGAGGACTGCTGCGGCTAATTAAAGTTCTTTATATTTGGGATTAGCCGTGGCTCCAGACATTCAGCTCATACATCGTCCATACCCGGTCCTCAGGATCGGCCAGAGCCAGCTTGATAAACCGGCCCTTCTGCTGCGGAAAGAGGATTTCTGTCTGTCCTGCCTTTCCCTGACCGGTCCCTTCTGCAACAGCTTCCCCGTAATGTACACCGTCCTCCGAAACATACAGCCGGAAGCCGCCGGGGTTATCTCCGGTATCCTGATCAATTGTGATTCTGTTGAAGCACTGCTCCTCCGCCATATCCACAACGAGCTGAATCCCGTCAGCCTGATATGAGGCTCTCCAGCCTGCCGCAGTGCCCTCCTCCAGGACGGCATAGGCATTAAGGCCGTTTCGGGAGGCAACAGCCGACCAGCCCGAGCGGTCCAGCCGACCGTCGTCCTGCACAAACTTATACTTATCCAGATGAAGCAGATTGTCCTCTGAATTCCCATAAAATTTCAGAATAACACTATGGGTACCGGTCGTTCTGGCAATCGGGCAGCTCACATATTGCCACATATCATCCCCGGTTTGCGGAACAGGGCAAGTACCGATGACTTCCCCTCCCACGCTGTCCAGCACAATCTCAAGCTTGGAATGACGGGCTATACCGGATACCTTTGCCTTGAAGGTCCTGGAGCCAACCTCATCAAATACCACGTTATCGTGCCGGATATAATCAAAATTATGGCAGTCGGTTACATACCACGTCCCCCCGACAGGGGTCACCAGGCTTACTCCCGCCGTTTCATCCGCGCTCTCAGCTTCAATATAACGGTAAGCGCTCCGGAGCGCCGAGGGCTTCACGCCGCCGGCACCGGTGGATGGTTTCTCCGGCAGCCGGGGCGGCTTGACCCCGGGGCTTCCGGCTGCAGCTATGGTAAGCCCTGTGCTGTCAATCGTGCCGTTCCATTCGATCAGCAGCTCCCTGGCATATCCGGTACCGGAACGGGTAAATGGAGTATTCTCCCCGTTAACTGTCACCGTCACTTCCGCCCCGTAAGGATCGGCAAGATGTATGATGCTTACTTCAACAGGCTGATCGAACCTTACGGTGATCTCTTTATTGTGCCGGAGCTCCCCGCTCTCTCTGCAGTTGACGGACCCGTAGCCTTCCGGGGTGACAAACATGGCTTCCTTCAGCTCATGCTCCAGCTCCTCCGGAATAACCGGCTTCAGCCACAGCTCCTTCGTATGCCTGTCACGGTGGAAGCCTACGATATCGTAATAGTTCCGCCAGATTCCCGGCATGCTGATATACTGCTTATCCCCGGAGACCGCAGTAGCGGTATAATTGAACTCCACCGCCGCCGGCAGGATATCCAGCGGATGATTAAATACATAATTCCTGTTGTTGTACTGCCTGTTATAGGCATCCTTCTGCATGGCTGCCCATTCGCCGGTTCTTCCGGTCTGAAGCAGCAGCCCGCCATAGTGAACAAGAATATACGGGGTCCATTCGTTATAGGTCCCGCCCAGATTGCCCAGCCCCCAATAATAGGGATGGTAATAGCTGTCCAGCCTCTCCAGTACAGCATCCGTTTCCGGCGCCGGCCATATTTCACCGAGCTGCAGGTGCAGAGACAGCCATTGTCCGGCAAAATAGGATTCACAGCCTCGCCCTGCAGGCAGGGCATCCTGCAAATAACGGGCCCGGTATGAAGCTGCCGCTGTTTCATAACTCATGCGGTATACCTCAGCCAGCCCGGCTTCACCGTTCATCTCAGCAAGCCTGATCATAATCCGGTAGGCAACTGCAGAAAGACTGGCATTATACGGGTTCGGGTCGCCGCCTGCATCATATGAGTTCTCTGATTCGTCAAAGGTATACGGGTACTCAGCGCTGCCATAGAGCTCCACCTGCTCCAGAATCCGCTCCCCCGCCTTCCTGACGTAAGGCCAGAAGAAATCCAGCTGCTCCGTATCTCCGGTGGCACGGAAGGTTTCAAAGACCGAAATAATAAAGCCGCAGTTCAAATCCACCCATTTGCTGATCTCCCTGTAATCCTTGTGATCCTTATCATCCCAGTCCACCAATACGGACTTGTCCGGTCCGCCGCTGTTGAAGTCATGGTGGATTTGCCCGTTATCCTTCTGGGTTCTGGCCCAATACTGCAGCTCCTGCCAGGCGAAGGAGGGAATCAGCTGATTGATGATCTGCCGCGCATGCCACATCTGGTCCATCGTACCGAAGCAGGTCCATTCCCCTTCTGCAAAAGCGACTCTCCCGTCTTTTTTATACATGGAGTTATTCGATATATTTGCGAGCGTATTCAAGGTTTGATTCAGGAGCCATGGAGGCAGATTGGACCGGCGCATCCGGTGAACAAGCTCCTCTGCATTAGCCTTGAGACTATCAAAATGGTCTAAGCCCAGCTGTGCAATATCACCGGGATTGTCATACCTGTTCAAATAATAGGCGCGTTCCGGATCGGTATCATCATACCAGGCCAGTACAAAACGCAGCGTCTTCGTCTCCTGCGGGGCCAGGTTTACTTTAACAGCAACCTTGTTAAGGGTAGCTTCAGGCTGTCCCGTATATTCCCCATGGCTGATAAAGAGGCTGTCATCCCCGCCGCAGCTGATCACCGCTGCCGGATCGCTGCTGGCGGCATAAACGGCCCATTGTTTTGCTGCGAAGCCTTTTCCTTTTGTGTAGACGGACGGGCCGGATTGCAGCTCTACCTGAAAGGAACAAGCGGCTATTGCTTCAGTATCGGCGCGATTCACCAGAACAAGCTCATAAAAAGCGTAAGGCATGCTCATCAGCTCCGGGTTCAGGCGGTCCAGCGGCGAAAATGCAGTCATATGTATCCAGATAGCTTGAACCGTACCGAAGCTGACCCTATGGACCGGCCAGACCGCATCATCCTCATAACGTCCGTTGCTGCAGTAAGCCTTAAGGGTATCTACGGTTTCAATGCTTCCGCCCCGGTATGAATAGAACTGCATTCTTGTGCTGCCCATAGAGCTGTAATCATTCTGATCGGCCGGCGCTTGTGTGACTGCGGCAAAGGTTCCGTTGTGGGCGCAAAATTTGACTGCACCTGCTCCGAAGCCCCCCAGCGGCGTTCCTGTAGTACCGTCTACCGCACTCGAGAAGTCCTCCCCATTTTTGTACAATGACTCCACTTCCTTCTATGATAAAATAGTTGTGATTGTCCGGGAATGAGTCACATTATAGCTCCCGGCCATCACTGCCAGAAAGCCATTAATTGCTCATTTGCAGTCAGAAATTGCTCAATACTCATTTGGCTTGGCGGCGGCACATACAGAAGTGAGGAGGCTTCCTGTCGTGAAGGCTTTTTATGAATTACGCTCTTATCCCGCTGACCTCCCTCTGCGCATTTACAGGCATGAGAACAAGCTGTTCTCCTTTCACGCCCATTGGCATTCGGATATTGAAATCGTTTTCGTTATAGAAGGCGATATACGGTTTGGAATCAATCAGGAGACTCACCTCCTGAACCAGGGGGAGGCAGCTGTATGCTGCAGCGGGGATATTCACTGGTACGATAGTCTGGATGGGGCTACGTTCTATATTCTGGTCTTTCAGCCCGGTGTTCTTGGCAGCTATGCAGCCAGTCCCCCGGATATCCGGTTCAGCAGCTCTTTCTTCACTGACGCTATTGTCCGTGAGCGGGGTCTTCATCCCGGATTGCTGGACAGCCTGAAGACGATTATCGACGTGATCTATGCTGAAATGCAGGTAAACGAACCCTTTTCCCGGATGTGTATCACCGCTAAAACAATGGAGCTGTTCGCGCTGCTGCAGCGCCATATTCCGCGTACCCCGCTGGATGCCGAGCAAGAAAGCAGGCGGCTGGCCAGCTTAAAGACTATGCAGAGCATTATTGATTATCTGCAGTCGAACTACACCAGCCCTTTAACCCTTGCTGAAACAGCGCAGGCTTTCAATCTCAGCACCTTTCATTTCTGCCGGTTGTTCAAGAGCCTGGCCGGCACCAATTTCAAGCAATATCTGGATGCCATCCGCGTGGATGCGGCCGAGGAGCAGATCCGCTCCACCCGTGACTCCATCACGAACATCGCACTGGAGTGCGGCTTCAACAACCTTAGAACCTTCAACCGGGTATTCAAGTCGGTCAAGGGCTATAATCCGTCGAGCCTGAGAAGCGGTCCAGGCACAACAAAAGGCATTGAAGACTGAACGAACACTTAAGTTTTGCAGAATGCTGTTATGGACAAAGAACAAGCCGGGAGGGAACCAATGCGCAATCCATTTCACAATGTAGGCTTGTTCAGACAGCTGGTCTACTTGATCGGAGTAACGTTTATTATCGTGCTGGTATCATTCGCTGTTTCTAATAAAATTGCAGAGCGTACGGTAGAGAAGCAGGTCGCAGACTCAGCTGACAAAATCGTGCTCCAGGTAGAGGAGACGCTGGCCAACTTTTTTAAGGATATGGACGGGATCTCTTACTCTCTGCTTTACAGCACCATCTTGCAAAATTACTTAAGCAGCGATGATCCGCTCACGAAGATTCTGATGAATCCGGAGATCATTGCCGAGTTCTCCAGTACACTGGCCCTGAAGGAAGAGGTAATGGGCATCCAGCTCTACAACCGGGAAGGGGAGCTCGCCACCAGTATCGGCAAACCCTTTGCTCCAGTGCAGCAAAGATCAGCAGATGAAATTAAATATGAGCTGGGCACCTCTGACCAGGCCGGCAGAACCTTCTATACCATTTCAGTACCTGTGTACAATTTGCAGAATAACCGTGTACTTAAGGACTACCGCGGTATGTGCGTATTTTATATGGACGTCAAAAATTTCACCTCGGTCTTAGGCAAATCGAAGCTGACCGAGCATTCGCGCCTGTTCCTGACCGATGAGCGGGACCGCATTATAACCGGCTCTGACGGACCGGATTCCCGCGTGCTGGCAGATGTCGATCAGCACAGCTCCGGCAAGGAGTATATTGTGCTCAAGAAGACACTGGCCAACGGCTGGAAAATTGTCAGTGACATCCCCCGTGCCGAGCTTCTGTCAGAGCTGGATCTGGTCAAACGGCTGAATGTTGTTGCTTATGCCGTGATTTCACTGGTGTTCCTGCTGTTTCTGCTGCTGTTCTATTTCCAGCTGCTGCGCCCCGTACGCGCCCTGCTGGATTTCGTAAATTCATATGCGCGCAGGGGAGGACAAGCCCGGTTCCATAACAGCTACCATAATGAAATTGGCGTGCTGGGCACAAGCATCAATCATATGCTGGATTCGATTGTACAGCTGGGAAATGATGTGCAGAATGCGCAGCGGAAAATGTACGAATCCGAGCTGGACCGCAAGCAGATGGAGATCACCGCTTACCGGAATCAGATCAATCCCCACTTTTTATACAATACACTGGAAAGCATCCGGGCCTTATCCCTTTACCACAAGGTAGGTGACATCGCTGAAATTACCTCCTCCTTATCAAGGCTGTTCCGGTATTCCGTTAAAGGGGATAACTTTGTTACGATACGTGAAGAGATTGCACATATGCAGGAATATGCCCGTATTATTGACTTTCGTTTCAGAGGTAAAATCACGATCCGCTTTGAGGTGGAAGAGTCCTTAACCGAGGTGAGAACACTTAAGCTGCTGCTTCAGCCATTGGTTGAAAACGCTGTCTTCCACGGGCTGGAGCGTAAAATCGGACCCGGCACGGTTACCGTTACGCTGCATAGCGTTCATTCAGACTTCATCCGGGCTGTCGTCGCAGATGACGGGATCGGATTCCGTGACGACAAGCTGGAACAGCTCCAGGCTTTTTTGCTGCACGCTGAGCTTACAGGCGACCATCGTACAGGACTGCAGGGCTCCGGAATCGGCCTCGCTAACAGCTTCCGCCGGCTTAAGCTGTTTTACGGCGGACAGGCAGCGCTTAAGATTGAGGCCGGCCCTGTTCAAGGCACAATTGTCACGCTGGATTTTCCCATTCATATTCCTTTAGATGAGACGGAGGCCGACTAACATGAGAAAAGTATTAATCGTCGATGACGAGCCTTGGGTTGCCTATGGCATATCCCGGCTGATTGACTGGGAGCGTCTCGGCTTCAGGATTATCGGAGAAGCCTATGACGGAGCCAGTGCATGGCAGCAGGTGATGCAGGAACAGCCTGAGCTGGTTATTTCCGATATCCGCATGCCCGGACTGGACGGCCTTGAACTGCTTGAAAATATTAAAAGGAGCGGACTTCCCACGCAGGTTGTGCTGATCAGCGGATATGCGGATTTCAGCTATGCCCAGCAGGCAATCCGCCACGGTGCTTTTGATTATCTGCTCAAGCAGGTGGAGCAGGACCAGCTGGAGGATGCGGCTAAACGGGTAGGAGAATTTCTGGATGCCAGGGAGCAGTCCGACAGCAGCCTGGATCTTTTTCTGGATGACCTGTTCGAGCTGCTTGATCCGGATAACAGTGTGAGCATTGCAGGCTTCATTGAAAGCAGGCGGATACCGGCCAGCTTCCCCCACTTCCGCTTCATCAACTGCCTGTTCCCGGAGGTCTCCCCGGACTGGCCGGCCCTAACCAGTCCTGCAGACGCGGGACAGCTTCACGAGCTCCGTATGCGTACGGGACAGAATAAGCTGTCCATTCTTATCAATTATGACGAGGATAACCATCCGCTTGATTTACTGACTTACATTTCAGAGCATCTGCAAGCTGCGGAATGGACCGGCATCAGCAGCCTGGGACTGCTTGACTCCCCGCTTTCCCGCCTTCATCAGGAAGCTGACATTGCTCTATACAGCTCGGCCTTTTACCGGGCAGAGAATGTGCTGCGCTACAAGCCTGTTCTGCCCCCTGCTGAACTGCGTAAAATGCTGCTTAGACTGGAAGTGTCTATCAAGGAACAAAGCCAGGATGATATCACCTCGGATATCTCGCTTATAGCTTCCATATGCCGGACTCATTTGCTGCCGGCTGATCAGGTGGCTTTTGCCTACAATCAGATTGTCAGCCTGTATTACAAGTACTATGAATCTTCTTGGAGCTCCGGTCCGGAGCTGTTAACCTATGAAACGATCGCCCGTCAGCACTGCACCTCTGAAGAGCTTTTTGCCCGCCTTGGGGCCAGCTTTGAAAATGCAGCCGGTGAACCGGCTGTTAGCCCGAGCGGGCTTGCCAAGCGGGTGCTGGATTATATAGATGACAGCTTTACCGAAGATCTGCTTCTAAGCGAGGTAGCCCGGAACTTCCGCCTCAGCACCGGCTATGCAAGTGCCCTCGTCAAGAGGGAAACAGGCTCTACGTATTCGGACTATGTGACTGCCAAACGTCTGCAGCTGGCCCGCCAGCTGCTCGCAGACCCGGAGCTGTCGATCCACGAGATCGTACAGCGGATTGGCTATAAGGATTATTTCCATTTCAACAAGCTGTTTAAGAAACACTTCGGTGTAACGCCAAGCAAATACCGCAAACTGTGAAAGCGGATTTAACCCGTGAACAAAACACCAAAACAGCAAACTCCAGCCCTATGCCCTGGACGGCTGAACGTTTAGCATAAGAATTGTCTTATGCCTCATTACAACAAACGGGGAGGTTTAAAGAGAAATGAAAAGAATGAAGCCACTGGCACTATGCGGTTTATTGGCCTTATCACTTTTGGTTACAGCATGCGGAGGCTCAGGTTCTCCTGACGGTAATGCGGGCAATGCCGCATCACCGTTACCGGATACAGCCGGAGCGGACAGCGGGAAGCTGGATCAGGCCGTATGGTTCTCCAGCATTGATTTCTGGAATCCGCCGGCCACCTGGAACACAGATCCGAAGTCAGTGCAGGGCGCAATTTCAGAAGCAACTGGCTTGAGCTTTGAATTCAACATTCCGGCCCAGGACGGTGATACGAAGCTGAATCTGATGCTCGTATCCGGCAAGGATTTTCCTGATGTGCTGACAGTTACGAATGATGTGATGGTGAAGAAGCTGATCCAGTCGGGCAAGGTGTGGGACCTGGAAGAATTCCTGACCAAATACGATCCGGAATCCCACATTCTTAAAGACTTTCCGGCTGACGTAAAAGCAGTGATTGAAGAGCGTGACGGCGGCTTCTATTCCTACCCGAGCCATATCAATTCAGCAGATGCCCGCAGCGTCTATCCGCCTTCCGGTGAGTTCTACGTTGACCTGGTGGATTATGCCTCCAATCTGGGCATTATGGTAAACGGCAGCATTCTGGAGCAGATCGGCATGACACTTGAGGATATCCGTACCGAAGAAGGGCTGCTGGCTGCATATGACAAAGCCAAAGGCCTTAAGGTGGACGGCACACCGGTGATTCCGCTGCTGGTTGACGGTAAGGGCTATCAGGACACCACTCTCAAGTTCCTCCAGGACACCTTCGGTGCAATGGTTGTCGATAAAGACGGAACCTATAGGGATCTGCTGCTTGCTCCTGAAACTAAAGACGCTTTGTCTTTTCTGAACCAGTCCATGCGCAGCGGTTACTTTGAGCCGGGACAGATGACTGTCGACAACGCCGCAGTCAAAGCCGATGTCGCCTCCGGCCGGGTGTTCACCTTTATCGGAAATACGGCCAATACCTCATTCCAGCTTAACGATTACTGGCAGTCTTCAGGTCCCATCCTGTCCGCTGGCGGCAAAGCTCCGACATTGGATAAAAGTCAACGGGCCGGCGGCGGCTGGATGAAAACTCTGATTTCCAAGGATACCAAATACCCTGAGAAGCTGGCTAAATGGCTCAGTTATATGACCAGCAAGGAAGGGATGATGCTGCATATTTACGGCTTTGAAGGCGAGCATTACACTCTGGACGACAAAGGCCTGCTTGTCAAAACCGAAAAAGGTCTGAAGGACGCGGCAGATTATATGAATACAGCCGTCAGTGCGATCTGGCCGTTCCATCACACTACCTTCTCTTATTCGGTACAGCAGCCTCCAACTGAGGAAACAGATAAGGAAGCCGTTACCGCCAATAAAGTCCAGGCAGCCTACGGTAAGGATAAGGAGACTCATATATACGACAGCTCCGCCCTGTCACTGCCAGCCGATCTCTTCCCTGCTAACAGCGATAACGCCAATATTGAAACACAGATCAAGGCTTATAAAGAAGCACAAATTGCCAAGATTGTGATGTCCAAAACAGATGATGAATTTAACCGGCTGTACGATGAGCTGATTGACCAGTTGAAGAAGCTGGGGATTGAAAAGCTGGATGCCGAGCGCAACCTGTATATTCAGCAGAAAAGCGATGAATACGGTGTTCATACCAAGGGCATCAATTCCTGATAAGCAGCTGAACCAAAGATAAACAGGCTTGAGCCTGCGGCGGCACAGCTGCGGCAGGTGCAAGCCGGATTGGAGGAAGAAAACGGTATGGCGATGATCGAACCAATAACTTCTTCTAAGAAGAAGAATAAGGCATCCCGCAAGCAAAAATCCTTCAGGCTCGGCTACGACTTCCGCACACAGCTGGAGCTCAAAACGATGCTGCTGCCCGCTGTGTTCCTGATCTTCCTGTTCGATTTCACACCGCTGTTCGGGCTGCTCATGGCCTTTAAAGATTTTGAGCCGGTTATGGGTGTCAAAGGCATCTTTACAGCGGACTGGAACGGGATGGCCCATTTCAAAAGACTGTTTACCAATTTCCAGTTCTGGCCAATGATCCGCAACACCCTGGGCATTAACCTGCTTGGCGCAGCAGTCAGCATTCCGTGCACCCTGCTGTTTGCCCTGCTGCTCAATGAAATCCGCAATTCCCGCTTCAAGGCGGTCGTCCAGACGGTCACTTATTTACCGCATTTTCTGTCATGGGTCATATTCGGCGGGTTATTTATTACACTGCTGAACAGCGATGGCATCGTTAACTATGTACTGCTTCAACTGGGCTTCATCGACTCTCCTCTGCAATTTTTGGCTGATCCGAAATATTTCTGGGGTGTCGCCATTGCGACGGGCCTGCTGAAGGACCTCGGCTGGGGTGCTATCCTGTATCTGGCCGCAATGGCCGGAGTGGACCAGAGCCTGCATGAGGCGGCGGCAATCGACGGCGCAGGTCGTTTTAAACGAATGCTCCATGTAACGATACCAGGTATTCTTCCGACACTGATGGTGCTTATTATTTTCGCTGTCAGCGGCATGCTGAATAACAACTTTACCCAGATTTATGTCTTGCAGAATACGCTAAATCTGCCTGCCAGCCAGGTTATCGATACGTATGTTTATCAGACCGGACTTCTCAATTTTCAATTTTCGTCTGCGACCGCGATCGGTTTAACAAAGTCTGTCTTTGCTCTGGTCCTGCTGGTCGGGTCAAACTGGGTATCTAACAAAATAACTAAAACCGGATTGTTCTAAGGAGGAAATCGCTTATGGTGGGCGGAAACCACGCCGGGGAGCGGCTGTTTAACGGTTTAACCATTGCTATAATGATCCTGCTCATGATCATGACCGTGTATCCCTTCTGGTTTTCGGTCATTAGTTCATTTAACAGCGGAGGAGACTTACTTCGTGGTCCTGTGTTCCTCTGGCCGCGGGAATTCACTTTCGCCAGCTGGAAAGCGGTATTGTCGGACCAGGGCATTCTGTACGCGGCCTGGATTACAGCCTCGCGGACTGTAATTGTTACAGCCGTATCCATTCTGTATACGTCGATGTTTGCCTATGCCTTCTCCCGTCCCTATTTGCGGCGCAAGGCCTTTTACATTACGATCGGCTTCATCAGCATGTATTTCAGCGGCGGCCTGATTCCTTCCTATATGCTGATGAACTGGCTTGGATTATATGACAGCTACTGGGTCTATATCCTCCCTGCCCTGTTCGGCGGATTCTGGAATGTCATTATTTTCAACGCCAACTACAAGGGCATTCCGGAAGCTTTATTTGAATCCGCCAAAATGGACGGGGCCAGCGAATACCGCATCTTTTTCCAGATTGTCCTGCCCTTATCCAAACCCGTACTGGCCGCATTGTCTGTCTTTACAGCCGTCAACATCTGGAATGATTACGGAGCGACGCTCTACTATACGCAGTCTACCGATCTGCAGACACTGCAGTACTTAATTCTGCGGCTCATTCAGTCAAACCGTGCGGTTGAGAACATGATGAGCATGAACAATGGCACCAATCTCGCTGTTGCCAATCTGCTTAATAATACCGGCGGAGTCGGTAACGTCACGGCACGAACGATTGAACTGGCCGCAATGGTTATCGCCTCTCTGCCCATGATTATTCTGTACCCGTTTGCGCAGAGGTTCTTTGTTAAAGGGGTGCTGCTGGGCTCGGTAAAAGGATGATGGAGCTTTGGCAGCAGCATCAAAAGGAGCAGGAAACACCGTTACCGGTCTTCCTGCTCCTTATGCTTGCTTAACAATAAGCCTACCGCGTCAATCCCCTCGTAAACGTCCCCACACTCTCCGTGATGAAATCCTCCAGTGTCAGGCCAGGAAATTGTTCACCGCCTGCCAGATTGTTAAGGAATACCCCATAATTCATAGAGATGAAGGAATAAGCCTGCAGCTCCGCGTTAGTCTCGATCAGCTTACCCTGAGCAGTCATCTCCTTAAAATAACGGGTCAGAATTTCAATGAATTGCTTCGGGTGCCTGATCGTGCGCTCACGAAAGCCCGGCAGATGATCTGCCTCTTTTACACTGATCATGATCATTTTACGGTTGCGGTTCATGATCTCATGATAGGTCCGGCTGATCAGCAGCAGGTCTGTCTCCAGCTCCCACACCAGCTTTTCATTAAACAGCCTCGTCATTTCCTCCGCATAATGAAACCGGTCAAAGGCTGTCTCCAGCAGGTTTTGCTTACTTCCGAAATGGCGGAACAGCGTCTTTTCGCTCAACCCGGCGGCAGCGGCAATCTCCTGGGCTGTTACTCCCTTATAGCCCTTGCTTGCCATCAGATCAATCGCAGCCAGCAGCAGCTTATCACCGGTATTTTTAACAGCGTTGCTTCCTTCACTCATTATTTCCACCTCATGATTATAGTCTGGCAGTTTCCGGCCGTTCAGCTGTGTCCTTGTCAGATCTGCGCCCAAATTGAACAAAATATAAAGAAGCCATGATTGCCACCAGCAAAGCCAGTGTTAAAAAAATGTTGCTGTATACAAATGCAGCGCTGTCACGGGGAATCGGATTAAACCTGATGGTCGTTGTGCCGAAATCGAGAATTTTGCCTATCGTTGCCGTGGATACCGCTGCTGCAATAAAGTTTAACATGGAAAACAGGCCCATCCCGATCCCTATCTGATCCTTGGACAAGGTGCGGGAAATGGTGTTTGATAAGGCGATCTGCATAAAGGATTGGCCCAGCACCGTAAAGATAAGGGATACGGCAATAAAAACAGGCGGCATGCCCGCAACCGTAGACAGGCAGAGGAAGCCAAAGATAAGCAGAGCGGCTGCTGCAGTTAAAAGAAAGGAATTCCCTTTTTCATCAGCCAGCCTGCCCCCTTTGCGCCCCATATATGCCGTAATAAGCGCCGAGGGCAGCATGATCAATCCGATTACAGCCGGTGACAGCTGGTTTAGCTGTGCCAGAAGCTGGGGCGTAATGAACGGTGTGCTGAAGCTGATCGCAGTCAAAACAAAGGCAATAGCCAGACCGGAGGTATAAGCCTTGTTCCGGAAAACAACCGGATCAATGAACGGATGCGCCGCATAGCGGATACGCAGAATGAAAAGCAACAGCAGTATGATCCCGCTGACAGCGTATCCTACGCCTCCATTCGTTAATGCAAGCAGTAAGGCAGCTACAGTTCCTGCCAGAAGAACGCCACCGATAAAATCGATTCTGCTATCGCTCCCCTTCTCATCGTCCAGGTATTTACGGTAAAACGGTAACGTGAATAGGGCAAGCAGCGGAATAACGAAAAGCACCTGCCAGCTCCACACCGTAGACACAAACCCGGCAATAATCGGGCCAAGTGCCGACCCGAGTGCTACCCCGATGGCTGAAGTGCCAAGGGCGCGCCCGCGCTTTTCCGGTGAAAAATAACGGATCGGAATAATCATCGCCAGCGCCGGAATGACGGATGCCCCGACCGCCTGGAGCAGACGGGCCACAATCATCATCCAGTACTCAGTGGACACGATTCCGAATAGAGAACCGGCTGCTAAAAAGATCAGGCCGAACGTCAGCAGATTTTTCAGGCTGTATTTGTCCGTCAGCTTGCCGAAGGTCACCGTGCCGATTGCGTACACGATCAGATAGCCCGATACCATCCAGCTTACCTGCGACGGCGACAGCAGAAATTGCTTGCTGATCACCGGAAGCACCACATTAAACATCGTTCCGTTCATCACGGAGATGATCAGAGTAAATACAAGAATACGCATTAGCCGCTCACCGTTATTGGCGGGAATGCTGCTGTTTGTCTGCATTGCAGGGCCTCTTTTCTATAAAATAAACCTGCCGTTCCCGGCTTGTTTGACTGTCAGTACTGACTGACATTCAAACAAATAATAGCCCACATCTGTCTGTTTGTCAAAAATTTATTTACCGTTACTCAACACATTCGTCATTAAATCCTCTACTGTATAGAGTCCATTGGGCTGGGTTGCAATGAATGCAGCCGCCATCAGAATACCCTTAGTCAAATCTCTGCGGGATTCCAATTGATGTGACAGTTGAATGGTTTCACCTAAGGCATTATAGAGCGTAACATAATGTTCTCCGATAATATCGCCTTCTCTTATGCTCGATATTTCAATCTCTGTCTTTTCATCAGCTTCGCGTATGATCTCGTCAATTTTCAGTGCTGTTCCGCTCGGCGCATCCAGCTTGTATTTATGATGCTTTTCTACAATCTCGGCCTTAACAATACCTCCCCGCTTCACAATTTCTCTGATTTTCTCAATAAATATGTATATGTCCACACTGAAATTAGCCGCCATCAATATAGGAAAAGAATGACTCAGCTCTTGAATGTCGTTCAAATCCTCATCTGTGAATGCAGTGGTGGCAATCACCAGCGGTTTTTTTAGTTTTTTATAATGGCCGGAATTGCTATTCATAAAGGCATCTCTCATCGTAACATCGATGATGACATCCGCTTCATTCACCTTATTGAAGTTATCGGAAATCACGACATTTGTTTTCTTATACTCAGAGATCAGAGAAACACTGCGCCCAACATGCTGATTCCCTTCTCTTGTTACGGCATTACTGAGCAGGAAGCCTTTACTATGTTCTATCTCGTTAAGAATGTCTGCAGAAAATCTTCCCGTGGCCCCAATCAAAGCAATATTAACAATATCCATGCGGACCCTCCTGATACGGTTTCAAGTGATTATGCAGATTATAGCATTATTCTAAATAAATGACGCGCCCGGGAAGAAAGGTGAGCCTTCCGCAGGGCGCGTCATAGGGTGATTAGTGAATGTCTTTCTTTTTAAAGTTACCGCCCTTAACCTCAGCCACGTCGTACACTACGACAAAAGCACCCGGGTCAATTTCATGGATGATATCTTTAATCTTGCTTTCTTCCAGACGGTTGATGACACAGGTAATTTCTTTGAACTGCTCGTTGGAGTAGCCGCCGTATGCATCAGTATAGGTTGCTCCCCGGCCCAGCCGGTCGCGGATGGTTTCGACCATGACTTCAGGCTGGTTGGTGATGATTTTGAACGTTTTGGAGCCGCTCAGACCTTCCTCTACGATATGTATAACTTTTGAAGCAATGAAATAAGCTAGCGCCGACAGGATCGCCCCCTGCAGACCAAACACGGTTGACACGACAATGAACACAAAGGTGTTCAGGAACAGGATCAGGTCACTCGTACCAAAAGGCAGCTTCCGCGACAGCAGCACAGCCAGCATATCAATCCCGTCCAGCGCCCCGCCGTTACGCAAAGCAAGACCCATCCCGAAACCGATGATAATCCCGCCGACCACTGTAACCAGCAGGGTATCCCCCTGAATGATTGTCGGTACGTGATGCATAAGGACGGTGCCGACCGCTAAGGAAGCTATACCTAGAATGGAATAAAGGGCAAAGCTTTTACCAATCTGCTTATAACCGAGCCACACAAAAGGAATATTAATAACCGCAATCAGCAGCCCCAGCGGAACTCCGAATAATTGCGAGCCTACGATACTTAGACCTGTCACGCCTCCGTCAGAGACATTATTGGGAATTAACACAGCTTCCAGACCATACGCAGCGATCATAGCCCCGATGGCTACTAATAATGCCTTTGAAAAAACCTTTAGCTTATTGGATTTCGGTTGTCTTCTTACATTCATCAAACTTCCCCGTTTCTGAATTAATTTACCTTTTACAAAAAAAGCTCACAGAAACCAGTCTATAATATTTATCACAACATTAGCAAATGGCAGCGGGCGTTTGGGCAAAGGGCAGCAGCAGTGTGGTTCACCAGACGGAGAGCGTTTGGGCAAAGGACAGCAGCAGTGTGGTTCACTAGGCAGAGAGCGTTTGGGCAAAGGACAGCAGCAGTGTGGTTCACCAGACGGAGAGCGTTTGGGCAAAGGACAGCAGCAGTGTGGTTCACCAGACGGAGAGCGTTTGGGCAAAGGACAGCAGCAGTGTGGTTCACCAGACGGAGAGCGTTTGGGCAAAGGACAGCAGCAGTGTGGTTCACCAGACGGAGAGCGTTTGGGCAAAGGACAGCAGCAGTGTGGTTCACCAGACGGAGAGCGTTTGGGCAAAGGACAGCAGCAGTGTGGTTCACCATGTCCGTTGGCGGTTATCGTTACATAGAACGGCTTTTGGCGACACATCCTAAGCTAGAGTCTGCACATAGAAAGGAGATTATCCCATGAAGGACAACAAGGAAGCCCCGCTGGACGGGCGCAAACCGGGTGTACACCCGATCCCAGAGCCGGATTCCAAGGCGGATAGCGATACAGGAGCAGCAGGTAAGCTCGACGAAATCGTCGGCGCAGTGCTGGGTAACGACCACGAGGTAACCGCTCCCGGGATTGCCCCGGATCATGAGGACAAAGAGGAGCGCAGGGACTAAGCAGCAGGGATTTTTCCCTCTATTGCGGTCCGGGCGGGCAACTTTGGACCATTTAGAGGGATTTTTCCTTTTATCGCGGCCCGGGCGGGGCAACTTCGGACCATTTAGAGGGATTTTTCCCTTTATCGCGGCCCGGGCGGGGCAACTTCGGACCATTTAGAGGGATTTTTCCCTTTATCGCGGTCCGGCGGGGCAACTTCGGACCATTTAGAGGGATTTTTCCCTTTATTTCGTCCATTTCGCCTACTTTCGGCGGAATCAGAGGCACTTTTGCCCTTCATTCGCTCACTCCGCCCACTTTCGGCGGATTCAGAGGCACTTTTGCCTTTGATTTTCTCATTCTGCCCACTTTCGGCGGAATCAAAGGCATTTTTGCCTTTTATTTGTCCATTCCGCCCACTTTTGGCGGAATGAGAGGCACTTTTGCCTTTGATTTTCTCATTCCGCCCACTTTCGGCGGAATCAGAGGCACTTTTGCCTTTGATTTTCTCATTCTGCCCACTTTCGGCGGAATCAAAGGCATTTTTGCCTTTTATTTGTCCATTCCGCCCACTTTTGGTGGAATGAGAGTCACTTTTGCCTTTGATTTTCTCATTCCGCCTACTTTTAGCGGAATCAGAGGCATTTTTGCCTTTCATTCGCTCATTCCGCCCACTTTTGGACGGAATCAAAGGCACTTTCGCTTTTGCCTCTCTTCTGCTCATTCCGCCTGCTTCTTCTTGGCGGATTCAAAGGCACTTTTGCCTCTCATTCTTACATTCCGCCAACTTTCCGCGGCGTTGGTGGGATTTTTTCCTTTGCTTTAACCCGGACAGGGCGTTTTCAGCTCAGTTGGCTGGATTCCCCCCTTTACTCAGGTACGGGCTAACCAAATTCAGTCGGCGTATAGGGGTATTGGGGTTTACCACACACATTAAACAAGGTATCCCATTCCGCATCAGCCAGCGGAATCCGGGATACCTTGTTTTTGTTCAGCACAATTACCGTTCAGCAGCCTCTAGAGCGAAACGGGGCCGCCGTTTGCTTTGGTACTCTTTTTGCCAAGCAGCTTGTTCGTAAAATGCACATCAAAGAAATGAATAATCGGTCCCAGGCCAAATGCGGACACCAGCGTTCCAAGGCCGACAATGCCGCCTGCCAGGAAGCAGATCAGCGCACAAAGCGCGTCGGTAAACATCCGGTGCCAGAAATACGAAATCCTTGGCGCTCTAATCTTCATAATTAGAGACAGCGCATCATACGGGGCTACCCCCACATCCGAGGACTGATACAGCGATACTCCAAAGCTGCAGACCACCACGCCGATTGCTACTGTGATCACCTTATACCAGAACTGCTGGGGCTCACCCAGCACCCCGATCCAAATATCATAAAAGAAGGTGGCGATATACCCCAGAAAGATGGCATTAACAAACGTCCCGGCTCCGATAAACTTCCTTCCGGTAATCCATTCAACTACGAACAGCACTACGTTTAGTAAAATAAGAAAATTAGCATAGCTGATAAAGCTGAGGTCTGCCAGGGCCATTACCATGCCGCTAAACGGATCATTCCCCATACCGGACAGCTTAAAAATACTGATGCCCATCCCCAAAAATATATTGCCGATAATCATAATAATTAGCCGTTTGGGATCTAGTCCCTTAATATACCCAATCATCCGGCTCATCCTGTTACCTTAATGCTGACTTCCAGCTTAACCGGAATAATCCCGTCATCAGCAATGAATTCTATTATATAAGGCTCATTACGTACCGCATCAGCAGCAGGCGTCCAGCTGAACGTACAGGCCTGTCCCGGAACAAAAGCGGCTGTATCAAAGCAAGCCCCCTCCGGTAATTTCCCTGCTGTCAAAATCATCGGCTCCGCAATCCCCTGTACCCCAGGGTCCTTATCGGACCGGGTTTCATTATAGATCCTGCCGTCCGTTTCATGAGCAGATACCTCATATGCCGGCTGTCTGGCTATAACAGGGAAGGACAGCTGTTCACCAGCCCGGATACTCTGCTCTGCAACAAAAGCGAAGAACGGCCGGAATACCGTCTGCGGCAAAGGATACGCTCCGGTCTCAACCGGGAGGCTATAGCCATTATCCGGGATAGCTACCGTTTCATACGGATACAGCCGGTCCTTCGGCGTCCCCGGAGCAGGCGCATTGACTGCCACCCTTTTGACAGACAGTTCACTGTCTATGGTTACATCCTCTACTGCGGTCTGCTCATAAGGATAGTCCGTTACATATTCCAGTCCTGCCGGGCGTTTGCACCGGTTACTCACCAGGACAACATCTTCAACTCCGTCGGCACGGTCAACGCGGATATTCCGGAGCGAACCCTGCACAACATCATCGAGCACAATGGGATACCGGGTATCTTCTGTCAGGAAGCGAAGCTCGATCCCGTCCAGATACAGATTGTCCACGTGTCGTGCATACAGCCCGTAGGCCGGCAAAATCCCCCAGTTGCTTGGCTCAGGATAAACCTCCGGCAGCTCCGGTACATTAAACGGCGCGTCCTTCCACGTTCCGGCTTCCGGATTCCATTCTGCGCGGGGGAGCAGTCCTTCATTTTTCAGGAAAAAGGTGTTCACCAGCCACGGCAGCGACTGCACACTGCGCTTCTGTCCGCCATACTGGGCATATTCCCAGTTCGTGTTCAGCTGGCGCTGCTCCACCGCATGCTCCAGGCTCAGACCGCCGCGGTATTCCACCTTGACGTTGGTAATGGACACATTCTTAATCCGGCTGCCCATCAGGCCCATCAGCTCAATCGGATAGCGGGGATCGGCATTTTTGACCGTAATATTCCGGATGATAATGTCGTGAACATAAGCAATATGCTCGCTGCCGTTCGCATTGGCATACAGCGGAAGCTCGCCTTCCTGCAGCTCTTTACTGTAATCCGGAACATATTTCTTCGTCAGCTCATCGTAGCAGACAGCATACCATCTGCCATTCTCTTCATGGACATTGGCCGGATTCAGCCGGAGAGGCTGCTCAGGGTCTACAATATTAAAATAGGAGGAGCCGTCCGCAGAAACGTTATGTGTTCTATTATAAGACGGAAGATAGCGCCTTGCCGGATACACCTGGTATGGCTCCTTGGCCGGCAGCACCCAGTGACTCTGATCCAGTCTGACATTAGGTGCCGCATCCCCGGCCGGAATAAAGTCCTCTCCGGTGCTGTTCCCCGTAACAGGGAATCGTCCGCGGTCTCCTGCCTTAATGAATATCGGCGAGCTGCTTACATCCTCCATAGTCGAATCCTCAAAAATAATATTGCTCAGGTCCGCCCCGTCCACAGCCTCGAGCGCAAAGCCTCTGGATCTTTTAAACTGGACACGGCGCACCGTAACAAGGTCATACCCGCAGGTTGACTCCGTTCCCAGCTTGACCCGGGCGGTAGGGCCGCAGCGGTCCGTGGCGATCAGCTTATCCTGTGTATACGTTTTCGCATATACGGAGCCTATGTCATAGCCGCTGACGATGCAGTCTTCAATCAGCACGTTACGCAGCGGCATGAATATTCCGCCTCCGTAGGAGGCTTTTAACACAATGGCATCATCGGTCAGGGAATTAAAAGTAGAATGCACAATCGTCACATTCTCACAGCAGTCCACATCAAACGCATCGCGGTTCGTATCGACCAGAATGTGCTCCACATACATATTTTTCACACAAGTCGTAATAATCGCAAAATGGCCGCCGGCCAGAATCGAAAAGTCGCAAAAGGCTATATTCTCGCACCGCACCAGTGCAATCGCCTTGTTCCCGAACCATTCCCCCTGATGCCCCGGCCCGTTACGGCGGATTGGCTCATGCGGGTCGCCACCCATCAGGATCTGCTCCAGCTCCCCTTTATCATTCAGCGAGCTTCCATCCAGCAGACCGGGACCGTAGATCATCACATCACGGATATCCGCTCCATACATCAGACTGTTCGCAAAATACGTATGCCCGTGATCCTGCAGGCCCACATACAGATTGACCTCAGGCTCATCATAATTACCGCCCTCTCCAAGCTGCAGCTCATAGGACCGGGTAATATCCGTTCTGGCTGCGGAAAGGACACTGCCTGCGGACAAGTACAGATTCACGCCGCTCTGCAGACGGATCGTATACACTCTGAAGCTGCCTTCAGGTACAACTACAGTTCCGCCTTCTAACGATGCAGCCAGAATGGCATTATTAATTGCTGAGGTATTCACCACAGGTGAATGGTCCGTCCCCGCCCCGAAATCACGGATATCGAACCGGCGTTCTTCCTTCAATAGATAGGTTCTGTCAAAAGGGCATCCTGTTGCTTCTGTTACCTGAAACATAATAGCCTCCATTTTATCCGGGAGCATGCTGATAGGTCCTCCCGCAATTTCCTCTGCTGCTGTCTCTTGGCTGTTTGTCTACCGTTTTCATTCTACGTAAAGCGGGGGATTTCCTGCGTAATCCTTTAACGGCTGGTCTTTTTATAATTAGCATGAAAAAACCCGCCCGGCTCCTTTCGATGCCGCCAGCGGGTTTTATTTTCGGATAAAGCTACACACCTGCTCTAATATTCTTCACCGTTTTCTTTTCTAATGAGAAGCCAGAGTAGCTTCTGTCACCGCCGCTGCCAGTGGGAGCCTGCGGAACGAAGCCCACCTTCACCGTCTCCTCCACCGGTAAATTGAAGAATCTCACCATGTAGAACTGGTCACCGTCTAATGAATAATGAAAAGCAAAGCCCTGGCCGACACGGGTAATCTGAAGCCATACTGAATCCCCGTCAATATTGCTGCCATTTGCGTCGTCTGATAACGGATTCGTCACCACACTTACAACGGCATGGGTATCGAAATCTGTCAATTCAAAGCATAGCTTGGCCCATACCCCAAGATCCTTCATGACCATTACCGAAGCAGAATCGTAAACATCCCGGAAATCATGGCTTACCTTCACCCGCATCACAAAATCACCGGAAACCTCTGTGTAAAAAAACGGGGCATTGGTAAGCGAGCTCGGCGTAATTCCTTCTTCAGATACCGTTCCATTGTTGCAAAAGAAATCACTATCCTTCGGAGCGTATAATATCACTTCTTCATTCTCATACCGGATGCTGCTTTCGTTAAGCCAATTAAAGCTGCTGAAATCCTTGTGATCCATTCAACTTCCCTCCAGCTCTTTTAGGATTAGTAAATTTTCACACTACAGTAAATAATTTTATCACTGAAGCTGCCGTTTCGTGTAGAACGATTCTTCTCAACTGATAGCACAATCTGAACAATCCGGGCTGCACTCAACCATCAGTTGAACTACCCGAAATAATCAAACAACAGGTTATTGTCCGTTCCATAAATCTCCAATAAAATTGGACTACACAGAAAAGGAGCGTGGATACGGAATCATGAAGGATAAATTAGCCAGAAACATAAGCCTGTACCGCAAGGAAAAGGGACTTACACAGGAGGAGCTTGCCCAAATTCTCGGTCTGTCTTTTCAGGCCGTGTCCAAATGGGAAAATGCCCAGTCCATGCCGGACATTTCGCTGCTGCCCCAGCTGTCGGCAACCTTACAGGTAAGCATCGATAAGCTGCTGGGTTATGCATCGCAGGACCGGCCGATTTCGATCTATGAGGATGTTTACAAAACACAGGAATATTACTGGGGAACTGAGCCCAACAAGGTATGTTATCAGGTGCTGCAGCTTATGCCTCCCACCAGACATTTGAAAGTGCTGGATTTAGGCTGCGGGGAAGGAAAGGACGCCGTCTTCATGGCCCGGAACGGGTATGAGGTGAGCGCCCTGGATATTTCAGATGCGGGTATCGAGAAGACCAGGCGGCTAGCTGAAAAGAACGGTGTACACGTAAATGTGTTTAAAGCAGATATCCAGGACTACCGTTTGAATGCTCACTATGACATCATCTTCTCAAGCGGCGTGCTTAACTACATCAAACCGGATTACCGCAAAGAAATCTTTGATCATTACAAGCACTATACCAATGAAGGCGGCCTGCATGTCCTTAATGTGTTTGTTAATAAGCCGTTCATTGCCCCTCCGCCCGAAAAAGAATCCAACTCCTACAAATGGCACTCCGGCGAATTGCTCGCGCATTATCATGACTGGCTGATTAAGGATAGCACAGAAGTCGTCTTCGACTGCAATTCATCCGGCATTCCGCATAAGCACGCCATGACTAAAATGATCGCGCAGAAGGTTAGCATGCTGCCTTAGAGCTGGTGAAACACCAAAGAGGGGCATTACGCCCCTCTCCTCATCCAAACTCCCGCTTGACCACACTTAACGCCTCAGCGATCACCTGATGCATATCAAAATATCTGTACAGCCCTAAGCGTCCTCCCAGCAGCACATTAGGCATTTGCTCCGCCAGTTCACGGTACCTTCTGTATTTTTCATTATTGCTGCCGTCATTCAATGGATAGTAGGGCTCATCCCCTCTGCTCCATGCCTTTGGATATTCCTTTGTAATAACGGTCTTGGGCTGAGTCCCGAATTCAAAATGCTTATGCTCAATAATCCGGGTAAACGGGGTCTCGGCATCGGTATAATTTACAACTGCATTTCCCTGATAGTTTGGCTGATCCAGCACAGCGGACTCGAAGCTCAAGCTCCGGTATTCCAGTTCACCAAATTTGTAGTCGAAAAACTGGTCGATCATACCTGTGTAAACAATCCTCGGGTACTCTTTTATATACATCTCTTTGTCCGCAAAAAAGTCCTGACTCTGCTCTACCCGAATGGATTTGCCCGACAGCAGCTTTTCAATGATTGGGGTGTAGCCGCCGACAGGAATTCCCTGATAGGTGTCATTGAAGTAGTTGTTATCATAGGTGAACCGGACCGGGAGGCGTTTTATAATGAAGGAAGGCAGCTCGGACGCTTTACGCCCCCACTGCTTTTCACTGTAGCCCTTCACCAGCTTTTCATACAGATCCTTTCCTACCAGCGAAATGGCCTGCTCCTCCAGATTTCCCGGCTTTTCGATCCCCGCAGCCGCTGTCTGTTGCGCAATTTTGGCCATCGCCTCAGCAGGCGTAACCGTTCCCCACAGCTGGTAAAAGGTATTCATATTAAACGGCAGATTATAAATTTCACCTTTGTAATTGGCGATCGGGCTGTTGGTATAGCGGTTAAAATCAGCGAATTGATTAATGTAGTCCCAGATCTCCTTACTGTTCGTGTGGAAAATATGGGCTCCATATTTATGCACCTGTATACCCTCAATGCTCTCGGTATAAATATTGCCGCCGATATGATTCCGCTTGTCAATCACCTTTACGAGCTTCCCCCGCCGGGCTGCTTCATAAGCAAAAATACTGCCAAACAACCCGGAGCCTACCACCAGATAATCGTATTTCATATAGGGCACCTTACTCTCAATTAAATCCCACAATTTTCTGTGAAACCTTATAGGCAGATACCGTTATACTGCGGCCCAGATAACCCGGTATGTTCATTAATCTTCCCATTACGCCATACCGAATCGTATTATATAATTCCAAATCTTTATCTTTGATGTACCTCCACAGCTCTTTTTTCTTCTTCAAATTCTCTTCCTGCTTAGAACGAATTAAGAGTATGGTGGAAACGACAGTGATAATTTCAAGGTAGTTCAGCATATACTGGCGCAGCTTCGGGCTTGCAATCTCTTCCAGGTTCAATCCGTCGATCATCAGTTTATTCACTTTCAGCTGCTGATCGATTCTGGCGATCATGACCTTCTCATTGACGGACTGATCCTCTCTGCCGATAAAATACCGGTAAAAATCCGTATTCACATAATAGATCCGTTCCACTTTTTCCAGCGGCTTGAACACAAACAGATTGTCTACATAAAAGGTATGCTCCGGTAGCCTGAACTGGCATTCCTTCAGCAGATTCGTCCGGTAGATGATTGAGTGCATCAGAATATACTGACCTTTACGGAAGCTCTGAATATCGTCCCAGGTAAAAATCCGTTCCTCCGGAAAGTTTTTGCCGTACTTCATGACCTTCCGGTGCTTTTTCCCCTGCTTCTCATAGACAAAATTGCTGACTACCATATCCACTGGCGCGTCTTCGGTAATTAATTTCTTCAGCGTCGCCAGTATTTTCTGATACGCCTTTCTGTCCACCCAGTCATCACTGTCTACTACCTTTACAAAAAAACCGGAAGCATGGCTGATTCCTGTATTCACCGCACCGCCATGCCCCAAATTTTGCTGATGCACCACTTTTACCATCAATGGATACTTTGCCTCATAGTCCTCGGCAATCCTTCCAGTCTGATCACTGGACCCATCATTGATGATCAAGATTTCAATTTCTTCTCCCTCAACAAGCAGGCTGCTGATACAACGGTCCAAGTAATCCTGCGAATTATAGCAGGGGATTATGAAAGACAATAGTTTCATTCACACTAACCTCTTTTTATTCTTTTTTAAGCTGAAATCTGCTTTTTATCTTCTCTGAAAATAATTTTCAGGATCGGGAAGTAGACCCAGAACGAAATAGCCGCATTGATGAGCATCGTAATCAGGTCAGCAGCTGTTTCACCTGTTTTTCCAAACCTGTCAATAAAGAATTGGTAGATCGGGTCCTTATACCAGCCCTGAAGCGCCCCGGCACAAAGGGTAATCATAATGTAGGCGATCAGATACCAGACAGCCGCTTTGTAAATGTTCCCTTTTGAACGGAAGGTGATATTGCGCTGGGCAAAGAAATTAATAACCTGGGCAATCCCGAGCGTCAGCTGAACGGCAATAAAGTAGGCCAGCCCGCCCCCGCCGCCGGAAGAAATGGACCCTAAAGGATAGTTAAAGATGTAGTAGGGCGATCCGTCAGTATTGTTACCCACCGGAAAAATTTGAAAATTGTGGGCTTCAAGTGCCGTACCGCTAAAAGCAGCTTTTAACACCGGCATCAGAATCATCTGAAATACTGTAATCCCGTTGCTGAGCAGAAAAAACATGATAAACTGGGCAATTTTCGGGTGTTTAAGACTGTAATTATTCCAGAACGCTTTAATTCTGCTCATCGCTGCCACGTCCTTCTACATTTACACTAAAGCGCAGGACCACCGGCTCTGTCTGATGGGTTGAGATGGTTAAGGTGCCGTTGCCGGCTGCGCCGGTTGACTTGATATAGGTTCCGCACATGCCTCCCTCTGCTGTAACACAGTCAGGACCAATGATTTCAATGTTCCCTTCTGCTTTCAGGAATACAGGCAGATGAGAGTATGTGGCATTGTTGTTGTTAATATCGGCCACCCGGATGCGGACTGATGCAACATCAAAAGTCTCTGCTTCAGTCAGGCTGGTGCCGCTGATTGTAGTTTCCAGGTGAAGGCTGGCGTTAGACGCTTTAGTAATCTCAGCAACAACCTTACCATTTTTGACCGCCTCAAAGCGGTATACCGGAGCAGACACGCCCCAATTCTCAATATATTTAAAGAACAGGCGGTAAAAGGTTACTGGAGATACAAGGTGCCGCAGCATGACCCACATCGCTTTAAAAATGTATTTTGGCGGCAGGGCGGTACCGAAGCGCTGAATGGCCAGCAGGCATTCTTTGATGGCCTCAGCTTTTTTGTGCGAATAGTTCTCGCCCTCCTCAATTACATTTCCTACTGTGTCGTAGAATTCAATAGGAGGGTGCGGCAGATGACGGTACTTTTTGTTGACCGGCATAAATTCCCGGATCATCCGCTCATTTTTATACAGGCGTACTGAGTCCGCATTCGTGAAAATATAATTTTCACCAACAGAACCTCCGGGATAATCGCCGATATGCATATCTGAGCCGACCTCAAGAACCGGAGCTTCTTCCGAGAAGCTCGCATAGACCTTTGAAGCAAGCTTAGGATTACGGTAGATATCCATGATGCCGTGGTAACAGATACGGTCGCCTGAGCCAAAGTCGCCATGTGTCTGGTAATCGAACATGCACCAGCCAAAGGCACCTGCGATATCCTCTTTTTTATACACTTCATTCAGTACGTTGGCATGACGGATCGCATGGGACAACCGGTGGGTAGGCGTATCTGTTGATTTGGTCGGGAACATATGGCCATTGAACTCGGCAATCAGATAACCCTTATTCTTATTGGGCGAAATCAGCCATCTTGGCAGCAGTCCGCTATTCTTGCCTGTATGAGAGAAGTCGTTGAAGGCATATACATCCTCCAGCAGACTGCTTCTCCAGAGGAACCGGACGCCGCTGGACTGTCGGCTCTGATCCAGACGGCGGGCAATTTCATTTGTTCTGGTGTACAGTGCATCATCGTCCTGGGACTCATTCACCCGTACGCCCCAGAGAATAATAGACGGATGATTGCGGTACTGCATGATCATTTCCCCGACATTTTCACAGACGATCCGCTTCCATTCATCATCGTTCTTGATATGCTGCCAGCCTGGCGTTTCGGTGAAGACAAGCAGTCCCATGCGGTCACAGGCATCCAGAAAGTGCTGAGACTGGGGATAGTGAGAGGTGCGGACCGCGTTGACATGCAGCTCTTCTTTCAGAATCCGGGCATCCTCAATTTGCATAGATGCTGGCATCGCATATCCCACATGAGCATAGCTCTGATGGCGGTTAACCCCGCGGATCTTATACTTCCGGCCATTCAGATAGAACCCGTCGCCGCGAAACACTGCCTGGCGGAAACCAAAGGACACGGTGTACTCGTCAATGATCTCCCCCTGCTGATTTCTCAGAGCGGCTATCAGAGTATACAGATATGGCGTTTCGGGACTCCACGCCTGAGTGTTATCCACAGGGATACTGCATTTATCAATTACTGTTCCAAGGGCATTCAGGCTCTTTTGGCCCACTACCGTCTGCTGCTGGTCCAATATGCTTAACTCCAGCGTATGGCTTGTATCAGGACGGCTGATCGTGATATCGATCAGGGCCTGCTTCATATCCGGTGTCTGGACAAACACATCTTCAACATAGCTTTGATCTGCAAGCAGCAGCCATGCTTCACGGTACATTCCGCCATAGGTCATATAATCAATAACATGGCCAAACGGCGGCACGTTCGCATCCTCACGCGTATTCAGCCGGACTACAATTCGGTTCTCTTCCCCGTACAGCACCTTATCTGTTATCTCTATCCGAAATGCAGTATAGCCACCGTAATGAGTCATTAATTTCTCGCCGTTCACAAATATTTCTGCTACATGGGCAGCACCGTCAAACTGGAGAAACAGGCGTCGGCCCTTCCATAGCTCAGGTACATTCAGATGACGTCTGTAACCGCAGATCATCTGGCAGGCACTTTCCTCCATATAATGAACAGGCACTTCCTTCGAGGTATGGGGCAGCCTTACGGCTGTCCCCTCCTCTGTGAAGTTAATAAATGCATTGGTAATGTTCTCTACAAAACTCCATCCATCACAGATACTGATTTTTCTCATCTACTTATCTCCATCTATTCATTTTGAAGTGGTAACGGTAAAGATTAATCGTTCCGTTCTGGATTGCTTCATGAAGCTTGAGAGGATCGAAGCAATGGTACCAGCAGCAAAAATAATGCCAAAAATAATGACTGCCTGCGGATTTCCTCCAATAAAATTAACGCCATTCACAACATCCGATAATGTCGGAAAGCCTAAATAAAGATGCCATGACAGCGCTACGCCAAAGCAGACTGCAGGTAATAGAGGAGCAAAATAATAGTTTTTCGTCCACACCACCAATTCTCCCAGGAAGCCGGCGATAATCAGGCCAAAGGTAATAAAGGAAAAGGTCCGGTCGCCGTAATCAAACAGGATAAAGGCAATATTTCCGGCAAGCATCAGGCAGGATGCAAGAAACCCGATCCAGAAGCCCAGCGTTCTGTCTTTGAATAAGACCATTTTATTTCCCCCCCTTTGTATTGCGTCTTAGACCGCTTCTGATGAACAAAATGGCACTGAGCGCCGTTAATGCGATAAGAACGTAATTAGTAACCTTCAGGAAGGTTTCCCACCACGGGGTGAACCCTTCAACTTCGGTATCATCGGTCAGACCGTTAAGCAGGCTGGACTTGGCCAGTGAATAATAGAAATGCTTATTGGCGCGTCTTAATTCCTGCAGCACATAGCCGTCCTTTTTACTGGCCAGATACTTAAGAATTTCGCTGGCCCGGCCGGTGTCGGCATTAAAGGTATCCGTGCCTGCAATCAGGGATTCAACCGTTGGAATATTCGGGTTACCCTTGACAGAATCCGTAATGGTCACACCTTTAAAGCCCCATTCATTTCTTAGAACTTGTTTTAATGTGGCACTATCGCTATAAGCCAGCTGTCCGCCGATTCGCGAGAAGGACATCATTGTTCCAAGCGCTCCGCCTTTTGTAAAGGCACCCTCAAAGCCCTTCAAAGGCCCCTGGCGGTAAGCCTGCTCATGCATAAACGTAGACAGCTCTTGTCTGTTCGTTTCCTGGTCATTTGCTACAAAATGCTTGATAGCAGCCGTTAAACCCTTAGCCTGCATCGCTTCGGTTTGTTTAGCCGCCAGCAGATAACTCAGAATGCTGTCCTCCGAATAGTATTCAAAGTTGCGTCCGCTGAAAGGAGAGCGGTGTAAGTTTCCCCCTGGCGACCAGAGCTGTGAAGTACCGCTGAACAGGCAATCCTCGGCAATAAATTTGCCGCGTTCTGCGATCAGCTCATGGCTCCAGGTTGATGCTGCCACAACCTGAACCACATGGAATGTGGCCGGCTGGTTGCCGCCATACAAATAGTTCGATTGGGAGCCGGATGGACCGTCCGTATTTTTATTGGCCGGTTTATTGATGGACTTTACAGCCGGCTGGCCGAAATTCTCACCAATCGTTGCACTTAACTCACTGACGGTCAGCTGATCCAGGAACTTGTTCCAGGTCTCATCATCCTCAAACGGGACATCCTTCATATCGAGGAGCTTGAGTGTAACCTTTGCACCTTGTGTAAAGCTGTCATAAGCAGGCGCGTCCGCCGGCTTTTGATATTTCTGGTCGTACATAACCGCTTTGAGCTCATCCGTTGCCACAATATCCTTATATGGCTGCGGATAAGTGTTCCAGTCGCTGCGGGTCAGATACGTTATTGTATTTTCTGCAAAATAGTTAATATCGACGTTATCAAATTGATTCGAAACTACCTCATCCGCATATTGAGACTTGGCGTAGGTTGTGTTGTCCAACGACTCTAATGCAACAGCTGCCGCATTTTCCGGCTTGCCCTTTACTTTGGAACCGTCAGCAGCAAGCAGCTTGCCTTGAACCTTTGCGCCCTCTTTCTTAGCTAAAACGTTATTGAGCGCATCATGGCTGTCATTTCCGATGGCAAAGTAATAATCACCCGGATCGTAGACATAGCTGCCCTTCTTGGCCGGGTCGGCACCATTCTCAGCGTTAACGTCATACGTTGCGAACAGGTATTCATCAACGGTGACTGTGACTTCTTCTGATTCACCGGCAGCAAGCTCGCCGGTTTTGCCGAAGCCGATCAGCTGAATGGCTGATTTCTCGGCCTGCCCTTTTTCATAAGGAAGCTGAGCGTACAGCTGGACTACAGACTTGGATTTCCCTGTGTAAGCTGAGCCTTCCGGGTACCCTTCATTTGTTACTTTTACTGTTGCAGTAACGGTTTTCGCTTGTCTGTCCCAATTCAGGCTTGTTAATTCCTGGGTGAAATTGGCGTACGAGCTGCCATAACCGAAGGTGTATACCATCTCATCCGCGTAGCTCCAGCTATCCTTATTCACAAAGGCGCCTGCACTGCTGTCAGCATTATTCAGCCCGAGAACAGTATCCTGATACCGTGTTTCATAGTATTTATATCCCTGGTAGATGCCTTCAGCTTCAACAATGTAATGACCGTCATCGTTGGCATATTTGAAATCACCGGCATTGCTTACCGCTGGTGAAGACAAGGAATTAGCTGCATAGGTATCAACCATTCTGCCGGAAGGATCGGCTGCCCCTGTCAAGACATTGGCTACACCGGTGAAGCCCTTTAAGCCCGGATTACCGATCCACAGCGCGGCATCCACACCGTATTCCTCTTCTTCTATCCAGCCAAGCTCCATCGCATAGGCGCTGTTGATCAGGACGATTGTTTTGGCAAATTTACCGCTGTCCTTAATCATATTGAGCAGATCCTTCTCAGAATCATGCAGTGCCAGATAAGAGATTCCGTCTCTGTCGGAAGTGGCTAAGTCTTTACCCTCGCCGCCATCGCGGGCCAGCATCACAATAGCTGCATCATTGTAATCCCCTTGATAGGTGGCTTGCAGCTCGCTTGTGTAGAAGCTTTTTTCAACCTCACCAATAAACCAGTCGGGCGCTGCCTTCACTCGGGCAACCTCGCTGCTTTTATAAGCGTCAAACAGCTTGTCATTAATCTTGAAGCCCGCTTCCTGCAAAGCGCTGTACAGATTGACCTGCCGCGCCTCATCCATCCCCGGCCCCCCGGCATTCCCGCTGTACACAGGATCGGCGGTTGCCCGGCCAAACAAGGTGACGCTGCGTTCTTCTGAGCTCAGCGGCAGAACCGCCTGCTCATTCTTCAACAGCACTGTGCCCTCTTCCATCGTCTGCACATCATGCTTATCAGAGTCTGCCAGCATTTGCTTCAGGCCTTCATCTGACAGCTCATAATCACTCTTATATTGCATCGTGCTGGCATCCGCTTCGATTACCGGTGCTGTGACATTCAGGAAGACGTTGACCTGTCCGCTCCAGCTGAGCAGAAGCTGAGTCATCAGCAGGCTAAAAGATAATAGAAAAGCAAAAACAGATGTCATCCCGCGCCACAAATTCGATTGTCTTCTCAATGTGTTACCTCCCTGCACAATCCCTGATTGGCTTATTTGGATGCTGCTTCGTCACCAGTCAACACTACATAATCGAAGCTGTCATTTGCTGCGTCAACAATGATTGAGGTTTCCGGGAAGGACACCGATTCCAGATATTCTTCAGCAGACAGAGCCGGACCCTCACCGCCCACTGCAGTTCCCATCTCATCGGTCCAATCGCTCGTATTCACATAACCAATCGGGTTGGTACCGGCCGAATAAGAGCTGTTCGTTATAACTGCTGTTGGTTTGGACAGCTCAAGGGTAACCAGTCCGTCAGCATCGGTTGAAGTTAAAGTGCCGTAGTACTTGATAATGCTTGCTCCTCTTGGAACAACATCATATTTACCATCGTCATTAAACAGCAAATGTCCGGAATAGAAGGTATCCGTGCTTGTCAGGACATAGGTGTTGTCTGCAAAGGTCTCAATGCTTTGTACACCGAAGATGGCCTGCTTGAAGGTATATTCCGGGTAAGCACTGGAAAAGGCTACGTTTGTTGTCGAAGCATATACCGCTGACGGCTGTCCTCCGCCGCTGCCTGCCTCATTTGAAGAATTACCGCATGCTGCTAGCCCTGTCGCCAGCGCTATTGTCAAGATTGCCGTGCTTACTCTTTTAACTGTCTTTTTAGTCATTTTCTTATCCCCCTGGCAAGGTTTTGTATACGCTTCCGTAAGCGTACACTCATTGTATTTAAAAAGATTTGATCCATGTGATTCGTAGCATAATCTAATGAAATAACAGATCATTCAGCTCACCGCTTTTAGTTTGCGCTGTTTTTTTGTAGTCTGTGAGAAGCGCAGGGCGCTTCATTGACAAAAATGAATTCGCTTTCTATAGTGAAAATGGACCTGTATTAAATGAAGAGGTGAACTATGATTATTAAAATTGCCATTGTGGAAGATGATCTGGATCAAGCCCGTCTGCTGGAAAGCCACTTGGACAATTACGGCACCGAAAAAGGGCTTTCTTTCAGCATCGTGCATTTTCCGCAAGCTGTTGCACTGTTAGAAAACTACACCGCAAATTTTGATATCATATTCATGGATATTCAATTACCTTATATGAACGGAATGGATGCTGCCCGCAGCATCAGAGCACTTGATAAAGGCGTCATTATTATCTTCATCACGAATCTTACGCAATACGCTATTCTGGGCTATGAAGTGGAAGCGCTTGATTATATCGTAAAGCCGGTCGAATATTTCGATTTCGCCCTTAAAATGTCACGCGCCATACGGAGAATCAACGAGGTACCGCGGAATGATATTCTTATCTCAACCGACGAGGGCATTCTTAAGGTATCACCCAGGAGTATCCGCTACGTTGAAACAGAAGGACATCATGTAATCTACCATACGGCAGATGGTGTATTCCGGCAGTATGCAACCATTTCGTCGATTGAGAAAAAGCTGGAGGAATATGATTTCTTCAGATGCAACAACTGCTATCTTGTTAATTTGGCCTATGTGCAAAAAATACAGGGCTATACCGTTATCCTTGACGGCGATGCCCTGCGGATTAGCCAGCCCCGGAAAAAGGCTTTTGTTAAAAAACTGATGGAATATGTAAGAGATAAGGATCAATGAGCGGGATCATCGATAATCTATTGGGCATCTACTCTAAACAATTCACTATTCGCTCAGCGATTTCAGTTGAATTTTTCTTTTGCGTCTTTCTGCTAACGCTCCCTTTTCAGAAAAGAAACCGTTTTGAAATGAAATTAAGTATAATGACTCCGTTTGCTGTTCCCGTTATTTTTCTAATGTCTGTAATCAACACGCATTTCCCGCAGTTTTTCGCCGGTATGACGAATATCTTTATGTATCTGTTCGCTCTTTCAGCGTTATATTTGCTTTACAAGGAAACCTTTTCTGAATTATTACTCTGCCTTTGCGGTGCGGTAGCCATTCAGGTCATAGTAGGCCGTTTATATGAAATATTGATTATACTCTTACACAAAAATCCGTATGAAACCCTCTCTCTCTTTGAGACTATGGTGCCATACCGGGACTGGCCGCTCTACTATTTGATTCATTTCTTTTTTTGCGCTTTGCTTGCTCTTCTTTTCCGCCGGAAAAGAGTGTATGAGCACGACCGGGCCAATAAGCAGCTAATCATTACCTTCTCCCTCATTTTTATTGTAGTAACGATGATTCTCAGCTCAGTCAGCCGTTCCTTTGAAGGGGAGAATGCGGTTCTCGATTTTATCATCCGGACCTTCGCCATTCTGTATGCCCTGTTGACCTTATTGTTACGGACGCGAATCCTGGAGACCAGCAGGCTCAAGCAGGATTTATTAATCATGGACGAGCTGCTGTATTCGGAAAAAAAGCAGTTTGACAGTATGCGGAGCGAAATTGAGGTCATTAATATGAAGTCCCACGACCTCCGCCAGCAGTTGTCGAGCATCAGCTATAAGCTCACCCTTCAGGAGCTGGAAGCTTTAAAGGAAGCCATTGAGGTATACGATACAACCGTCAAAACGGGCAGCGATATTCTGGATGTAATTCTTTATAAAAAGCAGCTTTTCTGTGAAAAAAACGGAATACGCATGAGCTGCATGGCGGATGGCCAATGCTTGTCTTTTATCTCATCCACCCATCTGTATTCCCTCTTGAATAACGCTATTGAAAATGCCCTGGAAGCTGTTCAGCTCGTCCAAAACGATAACAAACGTATGATCTCCATATCTATCGGCAAAGAACACGGCGTAATCGGAATTCACGTAACCAACTATTTTAACGGAGATTTTATCGTCAAGGATCAATTGCCGCAAACCGGCAAGAAGGATAAAAACCGCCATGGCTTTGGTATTAAAAGCATGCGCCATATTGCGGATCAATATGGCGGGACTGTTTCCTTTCATACAGAAGAAGATATTTTTTATCTGCATATTTACTTTCCCGGCAGCTGAAATAAATAAAAAAACCTTGAAAGGCCCGGGGCCAATCAAGGTTTTTATTTGAGGAGATTATTCGGTTACGTTCTCCAGCAGATTCATGATCAGAACCACTGCTTCTGCCCGTGTTGCGATCTGGTTAGGGGCAAACCGGTTCTGGCCGGTACCACTGACCAGTGAGTTTTCTGCAGCAGCTGCGATATAAGGAACTGCCCAATTAGGGACCTCGCTGCTGTCTGCAAAGGAGAGCTTGGCCTGTGGATCTACCGTAATGCCAAGGGCTCTCACGATCATTACTGTTAGTTCCGTACGGGTCAGCTGCTGTTCCGGACGGAAGGTCCCGTCTTCATAACCGCTGATAATACCCGCTGCTGCAGCCTGTGCAGCATAAGCACTGGCCCAAGCAGGGATAGCCGAAGCATCCTTAAAGGTGCCTGCACTGCTCTCCGGAAGCTTCAGTGCGCGGGCAAGCATAGTAACAAATTCGGCACGGTTCACCTGCTTATTCGGACGGAAGGAATGGTCCGCATACCCGTTGACGAATCCGGCTTGCACTGCTTTTTGGATCGCTGAAGCGGCCCAGTGACTGCTTACATCGGTCAGAACAGGCTCCGCCGAAGGCGTCGCTCCGTTACCGGCAGGTGTAGGACTTGGTGTAGCGGCAGCTGTTGGTGCAGCTGTCGGAGATGCTGCCGGTGCCGTTGTTGAATCCACCGGGCTTCCCGGTAACGCTGGTGCCGGAGTTGGTGTTGGAGACGGAGTTGTTGTCGGTACTTCCGGTGTCGGCGTTGGTGTAGGCGTCACTTCTCCGTCCTTCTCCTTCTTGATAATACCAAACTGTTCAATAATATAAGGCTCTGCGTTGTTCTTATTCTGGTCAATTTCATAGGATACTGCCGTAAGCTTGCCGCCGTCGACCGTGATGCCTACAAAGTTCTGGATCTGGCCGCGCTTCGGACGTGAGCTGTCGCTCGGGTCAGGTCCATATGGTGCGGCATGGTTCTCATCAGCAACCTCGAACAGGTTGTAATAGCTATCTCCAAGGGCGTCTTTCTTGTTCTTGTAATAGACCTTTGCTCCGGCAGTAGCCGGGATCAGATAGATCGATCCATCCGGGTTAACGGTGTATTCCACCGTTGTTCCGTTCAGGGACTCTGTAATCTTCTCTGTTGCTGCAGCTGTTCCGTCTGCCTGAATCGGTTTGGTGCGGGCATAAATATGGTCATGACCCTGCAGCACAAAGTCGATGCCAAGCTCAGCCATCAGCGGTGCAATTTTGGATCTTACCCCATTGGCGCCGATAATATCCTTGTCGGTTGCGTGATTCGAGGTGGTGTAAGGACCTTTGTGAATATTAACAATAATCCACTGTGCCCCGGCCTTCTTGGCCGCCTCTACATCTGCTTTAAGCCACTCCACCTGATCCGTACTGAAATTGGCGTACTCTGCCGAGTCCTCATTGCTGTTCAGTACAACGAAATGGGCATTGCTGTAATCATAGGAATAATAGGCTCCGGTCTCTGTCGCAGACCCCGGGGCTTCCTTAATATTAAAATGCTCATAGAAGGCATTAGCCTCATCCTCATGGTTTCCTGCCGATGGAACAATGGTTGTATTCAGCAGGCTGTTCTGGGAATGTCCAAGCAGCCAGTCCCATTGCACTTCCTTAGTTCCAGTGTCCACGATATCTCCGTTATGGACTACAAATTGTGCATTTGGCACAGTTGCCAGCGCCTTAGCCAGCGTTTCTGAGGACAGAATAGCTTCATCTTCGGATTTTGCCTGTGTATCTGCAAGATCAACAAAAGTAAATGCACCTGACTCAGGAGCTGTACTGAAGGTGCCGGCGGTACTCCAGATGCCCAGCGCCTGATCCCCTACCCGGTATGAATAAGCGGTACCGGCTTTCAATCCGGTAGCTTCCGCCTTGTGCACCAGTTCATCTTTGGCATTTGTAGAAACCGCAGAACGGCCGCTAAACGTAATGGCATTGGTGAAGTCTGGTGCACCGGCAGCTGCCTCTACAACCTGCAGGTCGCTGTTTGTTGAACCAAGCGGTGTGTACCAGGTGAAGCCTTTTGAACTAACCGGATCACCGTTAAAGGTTACGGTCACTTTGCTTACTGCCGGCTGGCTGGCAATGACGCCTTCAGACTGGTTCCGGCCGCTAACGGCTTTAATAACAAACTGGTAATCCCGTGCGGAATCTGTATTTTCCACTGTGTAGCTGTAAGCTGTTTTTCCGGCTTCAGTTGAAACCTCTGTAGTCCAGTTGGCTCTAAGCAGATCATTACTTTCATAGATTCGGTAACCGGATACCGGCAGCTCTGTAGCTGGAGCTTCCCAGGACAAGGTCAGCTTCCCGTCTGTACCCGTAATCATTTGGGCATTCAGTACAGCTGGAACTGTTACATCTGTCTTGTGGATGCCGTAACCGTCATAGAGGTCTGTTGTGCCTCCAGTTGTAGTTGTATAAGCTTTGTAGCTCAGTTCGTTTTCTGTAACAGTGAAGCCTGAGAACATTTCCTTGCCTGGCTGCTCGTATTTGGCCGCAAACGGGAAGGTGCCGGAGGCAACATTGTATTTCTTGTTGCCTGCCGCATTGGTAATCAGATAGAGCGTACCCTCCGGATCTGTCACTGTGCCGGAGGAATCCGGAACAATATCAGTCAAAGGCACGTTGTTAAGCATCTGATAGCTGCGGGTATACGTATGATCGTGACCGCCGATCACCATATCAATGCCCAGCTCATCGAACACTTTTGTCAGCTCTGCACGGTAGAACAGAACATCCGTGTCATTAGTGTGACTCGCTACGGAGTAAGGCGATTTATGCAGCAGCACAATATTCCACTGCTTATCTGACTTGGCTACTTCACTGCGCAGCCATTCTACTTGTTTATAGTAGATTTCATTGTTTGCCGCATTGGAGCTTTTGCCGTAATATTCGGTGTTAAGCACCATAAAGTGTGCCGGGCCATAGTCCAGTGAATAGACAGATCCATCCGGCTTCGCACCTGTATTCGAAACATTCGGAAGATTAAAATGCCCCGTATAATTGCTGTAATTCTTGCTTTCGTGATTTCCTACCAGAGGGACCAGCGGGATATTCTGCAGAATTGCCTTTGGCTTGTCAAAGAACCAGCCCCACTGCTCTTCAATATCCCCGTTATCCACCAGATCGCCTGAATTCAGGATGAATTCAACATCCGGGAATTTACTGAGTCCCTCCTGCAGGGTGTGATTCCAGATATCAAAATCCTCTTCAGTTGTACCCTGGGAATCCGTAGTATACAGGAACTGATAAGAGGAATTCGCTGCTGCTTCTGTTGTGAAGGTTCCAATGTCACTCCAGTTGCCTTCCTGTCCGTCACCGGCTCTGTACGCATATGTAGTACCCGGCTGAAGGTTGTCCGCAAGCACTTTATGGCTTGAGATAACAGACGTTTTGCCGGCAGATTTGTCTGCTTTTGAGTTATAGACACTCGCGACAACCGTAGTGCCTTCATAGGTCAGAATACCCTCGGCCGGGAAGACGCTTCCCGTTACTTTAGCTGCTTCTACAACCTCCAGCTTAGTGCCCGTTACTGTCTCAGGAGCATACCAGGCAAATCCCATACTGGTCTGCGGATTTCCGTTAAAGGTAAGCGCAACTGATTCAGGCTTGCCCCGGCCAGGCACTTCCGGCTCAGCTGCCGGATAGGCGGTCAGCTTCATGTCCCAATACAGGTCCGAGCTGCTTGCATTTGCCTGATGGACTTCAGCAGCAAGCTCATTGTTGCCGTCCTTCAGATTTGCCTTCACAACGTCCGTCAGATCTACCTTGGAGATGTTAGGATCACTTTTGGAGTAAGTACTTTTTGTTAAGTAATCAATCACTCCGGCAGGCATACCTTCACGATAGATTTCTGTTCCGTTTAAATACAGGACAATGCCATCATCGAAGGCGAGTGTGCCTTCAATCTTACCAAGAGCTTTTACTTGCTCCAGGTCAGCATTAACATTCGTACGGAAATACGAGGTCATATATTTCTTAGATTTGCTGCTGCCATAGCTTATATTTGTGTTCAGTCCGCCAAAAAGCGTTGTGCTGACCCCGCTGCCGTTATCCTTGTAGCCCAGGGGAGCCAGTCCCGACTTCCAGCCGGAATCATCATAAACTGCCTGCCAGACCGTACCCTGATCGGTACCGTCGTCAACATACTTCCATGCCGAATTTCCCTCCAGCAATACCAGCGGCTGGTCTGCCTGACCCTGAAGGGCTTCATTCGCGCTGCTGCTCTCTGCCATTACTGTCAATCCATTGGTCGCAAATCCAAAGGCCATAATTAAAACCAGCGCCATTGAGATTGACTTGTTGATAAGCTTCTTCAAATCACTGCCTCCCTGTCCATAAACGTTATTATTTGCAACCAGCTTAGTTTAATGGATAAACATTCGTGCAATATTCGCATAAGGGCAGAGAAATGTAAAACCTAACCTTCAGTGTTACCGGCACAGTCTGGCATCATCAATCCTGAAATGGACCCCGCCCTGCAAAATACTGGTCAATTACTTCCAATACACCGCTGTTAGTGTTAGCCGGTGCCAGATACTTTGCCGCCACCTTCACTTCATCCGATCCGTTCTCCATGGCAAAGCTATATTTTACATGTCTCAGCATTTCAATGTCATTGCCTCCGTCACCAAAGGCCATTGTTTCGTCATCTTTTATACCCCATTTGTCTTGCAGCAGTTGAATACCGGACGCCTTGTGGAACTTCGGCACAATCAGATCAATACTTCCATGCCCACTGGAGACAGCGGTTACCGTGCTTCCGATGCTGCTCCGCAGCAGATCTCTTAACTGAAGCGTTTCCTCATCCGGACAGGAGAGGGCAAATTTAAGAATCTGGTCATTCACCTCATCGAAGCTGCCCACTCTTTTTAACCGGTGATAATATTTGTTTACTATATTAAAAAAGGTGTCCGATACACTGTCCAGCACATAGGCACTTTCTTTGCCGCATAACACAATCTGAAACTTTTTATTGGAGACCAGCTCTTTCAGAACCAGCTCTATATCCTCCTTGGGAATATCAACAGCGGACACTTCCTGCCCCTGATCAACGATATAAGCGCCATTTTCAGCCACATAACTGATTTCATCCTGGATCTCATCAAAAAAGGATTTCAGCTGATAATACTGGTTGCCGCTCGCCACCACAAACCGGATTCCCTGCTCCTTCATCTTTGCATATTGTTTAGCGAACCTTGGCTTGTCATATCCCATCTCTTTATTGAGAAACGTTCCGTCCATATCTACTGCGATAAGCTTGATTGTCATCCTGTCTCCTCCTGAGATCATACTTCTATTTCTTGTTCTTCACCTGTTTTAAATAAATCCGGTCAAACTAATATACAACAACTATATAGATTGAACTAATAATATTGCTGTTTTGGGATTGCATGTGACTCCAGAGAATGTTTGGACTTCCAGCCGCTGTTGTCTGCAGATTTCTTTATTTATACCATTTTTAACGGTTGAAATCCGCAGACAAAGGCGGTCGCTACCGCTCTTCCAGTTCCAAAATTCACCTCCGCCACTCTTTCCTTAACATAAATTCTTAAGTTCAATCTATATATCGTTTTTTTCAAAAAAAATAGGCCCCCATACTGGCAGGCCTAACGATTTAGTTTACAGCTGCTCTCCATCGGTCTGAATGACCTTTTTGTACCACTCAAAAGAATCCTTCTTGTAACGTTCCATCGAGCCGTTGCCTTCATTATCACGGTCGACATAAATCATACCGTAGCGTTTCTTCATTTCTCCCGTTGTAAAAGAAACAATATCGATAATGCCCCAAGGGGTGTAGCCGATCAGATCCACTCCGTCATAATCAACGGCGATTTTGATCGCTTCAATATGGGATTTCAGGTACTCAATTCTCTCCGGATCATGAATGGAGCCGTCGGCTTCGAGCTCATCAATAGCGCCAAATCCATTTTCAACAATGAACAACGGAATCTGGTAGCGGTCATAGAAACGGTTAAGCGTATATCTTAATCCTGTCGGATCAATCGCCCAGCCCCAGTCGGTAGACTTGATGTACGGATTGTCTACGGAATTCGGCATGCTGCTGTTAACCGTTGTTTCGAGATTATCTCTGACAACGCCGCTTTTCACAGTAGTTGACATATAATAGCTGAATCCTAAATAGTCCACGGTACCCTGCTTCAGAATTTCGTAATCCCCGTCCTCAATTTGGAGCTTGTAGCCTTCCCGTTCAAATTCCTTTAAGGCATATCTCGGGTAGGTTCCGCGCACCTGCACATCCGGGAAGAAGTACCGTTTACGCAGCTCTTCTTCAGCCAGCATGATGTCTTCCGGGTTACAGGAATAGGGATAGATCGGCACATGAGCCGCCATGGCTCCAATCTGGAAGTCCGGGTTGATTTCTTTCCCTTTGATAACCGCCAAAGCACTGGCAACTAACTCATTGTGGGCGGTCTGGTACATAACTTCCTTGGCATTTTCACCTTCATTGACAATAACGCCGGAGTTGGTCCACAAGAACAGCGGATTGTTCACATCCATCTGGTTGTTGATTTCATTAAAGGTCATCCAGTATTTCACTTTATCCTTGTACCGTTTGAAAACAGCTTCCGCAAAGTTCACGAAGTACCCAATAACCTTGCGGTTTCTGAAGCCGCCGTATTCTCTGGCAATATAAAGCGGGATTTCAAAGTGGGACAGCGTGATGATTGGCTCTATATTATGCTTAAGCAGCTCGTCAAACACATCGTCATAAAATTGCAGTCCCTGCTCGTTAGGCTCCTCTTCATTTCCATTCGGGAAAATCCGGCTCCAGGCGATTGAGGTACGCAGGCATTTCAGGCCCATCTCGGCAAATAAAGCGATGTCTTCCTTATACCGGCCGTAGAAATCAATTGCTTCATGGTTCGGATAAAACGTACCTTCCTCTACTGTATCAGTAATCACACGGGCTACACCGTGCTCCCCTGCAGTTAAAACGTCAACGACACTAGGCCCCTTACCGCCTGCATTCCAGCCTCCTTCAAATTGATGTGCAGCCAGTGCACCGCCCCATAGAAAATCTGCCGGTAATTTACTCATGTTGTATCCTCCCTGGATCAGTGTTTTAGTGTAAACAGTTTTTTATTAAAGGAAATTTGTTTAGCGTCTTCAATGCCGACCTGCTGATATTCCTGTGCATTCGTTAAAATAATCGGCGTAATAATCGGATAACCTGCACTCTCAATCATCTCTTTATCGAATTCGACAAGCACATCGCCTTGCTTGAATCGATCTCCGGCTTGTACCTTCACGGTAAACGGACGGCCCTTCAGCTTGACGGTCTCTATTCCTACGTGCACCAGCAGCTCCGTGCCATCTTTGGAAATCATCGCAATTGCATGCTTCGATGGAGCGACCATCGCAACCTCTCCGTCAAAAGGCGCAACCACTTTGTTCTGATCCGGCACGATCGCTACCCCTTGTCCCATTGCGCCTGTGCTGAATACTTCATCCGGCACTGCTGTGAGCGGGAGCACTTGTCCGCTTAGCGGAGATGTAATGATTTCTTCAATACTTGCACTAACAGTTTCAGTGCTGCTTACGATAGCTGCGCTTGGCTCTACAGTATTGGCTGCAGTATTGGCTGCACTTGCTGTAACTTTCGCTGTATCATCCCCGCATCCGAAGATCAGGGCCAGAATGACCGGCAGGATCAAAGCGATACCGGCACCGAGTAAAATCCCCCATAAGGACATTGGATAATCAGCACTGTAGCCGTTAATGATCGTTAGCGGTCCGGACAGTCCGGCATAAGCAAAGTAGTGCGGATCAAAGAAGCTTGCAGCAAGACCGCCGGCTCCACCGGCAATACATCCGTAGATGAACGGCTTTTTAAGACGTAAGGTTACCCCGTAAATTGCGGGCTCGGTAATCCCAAAGATCCCGGTCAAACCCGCTGAAGTCGAGATTTTTTTCAATTCTTTGTCTTTGGTTTTCAAAAGAACGCCTAATGCGGCGCCTACCTGAGAAATAACGGCGATCGTAATATAGACCTGGAAGGAATCCTGCCCGTATTGCTCGTAGTTGGCCAGTACCAAAGGTGTAGTTCCCCAGTGTACTCCGAAAATAACAAGCAGCTGATAAAACGCGCCAACAACGATTCCAGCCAGCGCAGGTACATGATCGACCAGGAAGTTGTATCCATCAGCAATGCCATAGGCAGCCAGTGAAGTGATCGGACCAATGGACACCAGCGTCAGCGGTACCATAATGGCCAGACATAAAAGCGGAACAAGTACGGGTTTAATCACATCATTCATGTGCTTGTTAAGGAATCTTTCGAGATAAGACAAGATCCATACCAAGAATAATGGAGGCAATACAGAAGAAGTATAAACAGTTTCACTTAAGGGAATGCCTAGGAATGAAATAGGAGTTCCCCCAGCGATCTGAGCCGCCATATCTCCCCATGAGGTACTGACTAACGCAGCACTACATGCAACAGCAATGTAGGTATTAGTCTTAAAATGCTTCGACGCTGTGATCGCAATGAAAATTGGCAGATAAGTAAACGGTGCCCACGAAATAAAGCTTAAGACCTGATAAGTTCCGGTATTTACAAAATCGGCAAAGAGTAATTTAAGAACAATCAATGCCCCCTGCAAAAGTCCGGCTGCCGCCAGAATATACACGAACGGAGCAAAGACAGCAGACATGGTTGCGATCACGCGGTTCAGAACCGATCCCTTGTTCTCAAGCTCTGTATCCGATGCTTCAACATTTACTAACTTAACAAATTCCTCATAAACCTCTCCAACATGCTGTCCAATAACGACCTGGAATTGCCCGCTGTTCTCTACCACAGTAATGACACCAGGCATTGAAGCTACTGTTTCTTTGGCCTTTGGTTCATTATTCTTTAGAACCAGCCGCAGTCTTGTTGCGCACCGGGTAGCGCTTGCTACATTCTCTTCTCCCCCGATTGCTTCCAATATATCTCCGGCAAGCTTGGTATAGTCTCTGACTTTTGTCGCCAATTGCTGTTCCTCCCTGAAATAAGTTTGCGCTTTCATGTAGTGTGCGCTTTCATTATAATTGTTACGTAACAATTTATCAATAGCGTAATAATAAAAATATACCGTAAATTGTAGTAAGCATCATTCGGGTATGCTATAATTAATGAGCCAAAAATAACTGTAAAGAGGAAATTTTATGTTGAAATATAGAGAAATAGCAAACGAACTGGAAGCCTATATTCGGGATAATAAGCTCCAGCAAGGTGATAAATTACCCGTATTAGAAACGTTAATGACTACATTTGAGGCCAGCAAAAGTACGATTACCAAGGCTTTAGGTTTATTGGAGAAAAAAGGGGTCGTGTTTCAAGTCAGAGGCAGCGGCATCTTTGTCCGCAGATTTAACAGAACAGGTTATATCAGTCTGCTGTCCAAGCAGGGGTTTAAGAAAAGCCATGAGGATCACAATCACACTTCAAAAATTCTGGAGCTGGATGTGCGGACTCCTTCAGAGGAAGTGGCTAATAATCTAGGCATGAGCGTAGAGGACGAAGTCTATTATGTTAAACGGATTCAATATGTAGACGGCAAAGCATTATGTATTGAAGAGTCCTTTTATAATAAAACCCTCATCCCTTATCTGAATAAAGAGATCGTGTCGGAATCCATTTTCAACTACATAACGGAAGCTTTGGGACTCAAAATCGGCTTTTCGGATAAGTATCTTCACGTTGATAAAATCAATGCAGAAGAAGCTGAGTTTCTGGGTCTGGAGACCGGCGATCCGAAGCTTGATATCGAAACGATTTATCACCTCACGAACGGGCAGCCTTTTGATTACTCCAAACTAACTTACAACTATAAGCAGTCCCAATTTTTTATCCAGGAAAATAGAGAACTATAATCATGAGGATGCCCCCGGGCCCCCTGTCCTAACCTGACGTTAGCTGCAGCGGGGTTCATTTGTATGCAAAAATACTGCCTCCAGGAGGCAGTTCAACTAAGCTGGTTACAAATCTTTTGCGTATTTCTTACCGGAATACAATACTATGATACCCAGAACAGAAAGGATAAACGAGACCAGCAGCATAAACGTCAGACTGGTATTCTCCAGAATAAAACCACCGATGATACTGCCTACCCCGCTGCCTACCCCTAAATAACAGACGCCTACTGCTGCTTGAGCCTTCACCGCGTATTTTGCCGGCAGAATCGTCCGGATAAACTGCACATTACCTGCCCAGAACAGCCCGTGCCCCAGCATTTGCAGCGCTTGAACCGCATTCAGAACAAATAAGTTTGGAGCAAGCAATATAAGTAATACACGTAACGTAGCGAAGGAGAAGGAAAGAATCATTAATCTATAAATGCCCAATTTATTAGTCAGCTTGATAAACAGTATAGCGGCAGGAACTTCACTCATTGCCAATATAAACATCCCGACCCCGTAGGTTTTGCTGCTTCCGCCGAGTGAAGTATACACATCTATCAGGAAGTTGGAGGTCATTTCTTTCCCGATAAAACAAAGAATAATAGTGATCAGGAATATTTTAAATAAGGGGAATTTCTTCATTAATTCGAAAAAGGACAGATTGCCCTGATCCGCTTCATCAGTAGGATGCTCTATCCCTTTTAGCGTATCAATGTTCAGGATCAGAATCAGCAAGGGAACAAATAAAACGAGCTGGAGGATCAGGATCGTAGCCGGTTCTACTAATAAACCTACCAGTAATGCACTGACCGCATAACTCAGAGAGCCGAAGCCTCTTGCTGCGGGATAATTAATTTTTCTGCCCATATGAAAGTACAAGGTAGACATCGCATCAATAAAGGAAATCATCCCGAAGGAGAAGATCCCGTAAAACACAAAAATAACACTCATCCACAGGAAGCCGGGGTTCATCAACTGGGCAACGGTCATGAGCATGCTCACGATAATCATTACGGCAATTAATAAATTGAAGGAGATTTTCTTATTATACTTATCCATAAAATTAGCAAACAGCGGTTGAAAGATCACACTTAGCAGTGCCCTGATGCCCAGCAGCATGCCAATTTCAGAATTACTAAACCCCTGCTTCTGCAGCACCGGCACCATATACGCTACAAAACAGGTACACACAGCATAATAGCTGCATTGTATTAAAACATACTGAACATTCAACCTTTTATCCACCTGAACTTTGCTCCCCGTGACCAAAATAATGTTGCGACACCAAAGGAAAATCCCCGAAATACTGGTGTGCGAATTCATTATAATTGTTACGTAACAATTTATCAATAACGTAATAATAAATAAACACAGCAACTCATCTGCGGGTGAGTTGCTGTGTTTACCGTTTGTTGAATACATTGTCAACTATATCTCTTTTGTTTCATTTCACAGCACAAATGCCTTAAAAAGTAACATTCCTACCATAAAATGCAGCTTCATATAACTGCTTCATTTGTCCAACCGAGGTTTCACGCGGATTCGTACCTGTACATGGGTCCTTCACTGCATTGGCGGCCATTACATCTACATGTATAAGGAACTCGGTTTCTGTAATACCCAATTCTTTAATTGTTCCGGGTATCCCCATTTCACGATTAAGCTCACGGACCCATTCAATTAAGGAATCTGTTAACTCCTTGGTAGTATCCCCCTTCAGTTTTAGACGGGCTGCAAGCTTAGCGTAACGTTCCTCTATAGCCTTTCTATTGAACTGAATTACGTATGGCAGATAAATTGCATTCGCCAGTCCATGAGGAATATTGAAGGTAGGGCCACTTTTGTGTGCCAAGCTATGTACATTTCCCAAAACTGCATTGGCAAAAGACATTCCTGCCATAGCCTGCGCGTAGTGAACTTTCTCTCTGGACGACATATCTCCTTGATAAGAGGCGAGCAGATGATCTTTAAGTGCCTCGGCAGCTTCAATTGCAAGTGCATCAGTAAAAATAGTGCGCGGCTTGGCCACGTAAGCTTCTAAACTATGCGTAACTGCATCCATACCGCTATAGGCAATCATATGCTGAGGCATTTGAGCAACCAGAATGGGATCGATAATGGCAATATCCGGAGTAAGTCCGAAATCGGCCAACGGATATTTAATTCCTGTCTGTTCATCTGTAATAACAGAAAGATTGGAAATCTCCGCCGCCGTACCGCTGGTTGTTGGAATCCCAATGAATTTGGCTTTTGTCCGGAGCTCCGGCAGAGTGAAGGGCACCGCAGCCTGTTCAAAGGTCAATTCTGGATACTCATAAAATATCCACATTGCTTTGGCGGCATCCATTGGAGAACCTCCCCCTAACCCGATTATCCAATCAGGCTGAAACTCTCTCATTTGCGCAGCTCCTGCCTGAACCATAGCTACCGTTGGCTCTGTATTAATGCCTTCAATAAGCTGCGTCTCCATGCCTGCTGCTTCAAGTAATTGTTTGATTTTATCCAGATACCCCTGATTTTTAATGGAACCGCCACCAATGACCAAAGTTGCCTTTTGCCCCCGCAACGTTTTCAGAATATCCAGAGCATTCTCTCCAAAATAAATATCCCGCGGAATTGTAAATCTGTTCATGTTCAGTTCCTCCTGTTAATTAATGTCCCGACTACATTTTTCATTATAGACAGCACGTTTCTTTTTCGTAAGTACGCACTTTCTTTACATATACTGACCAAAAAGTAATGTAGTATCCTTAAGGAAACCAACATTTGGGGTAATCCTGATGAATATAGCTCAGTATGAGCTGAAGCCTTTCTTGCTGCAGCTTATTAGCTTTGGAGGTCTCTTCTGCAGACAATGTAATATTGGAGATGATACTGAACCATACCTGGACCGTCTTGATCGACAGCTCATACTCCCAGCCCCAGGATCTGTCATCATAGCTTTGCTTCATTTCCCACAGCATTTGCAGAACCTTCCGCTGCCAGTCAGCCTCCCCTTTAATCTCAATAGATAACAGGGATGAGTTGATATAGGGCAAAACGTATTTCTGCTCCATCGCGCTGTCCGCATAGAATGTCAAGTATTTCTCGGGAAAAGCAAAGCTGATGTACTGGCCATCCGGGGTCAGCCGGGTCTTCCCGCAGGAACCATCTCATGATATTATTATGTCCAGTTGCAATTCCCACTCTGCCAAATCCAATGATAAAGGTGATCATGATGAACCGCGAAGCCGTTATTGAGCTGTTGAAGCAGCAGAATGTAAGCCATGAAGTGATTGACCATCCTGCAGCCTATACCATCGCAGACATGGAGAGCTTCGGGCTCCCCAGAATAGATCAGATAGCCAAAAATCTGTTCATCCGTGATGACAAGAAAAGAAACTATTATCTGCTGACAATCCAAAAGGATAAGTCCGTTAACCTGAAGCAGCTGCGCACACTGCTGGAATCCCGGCCCCTGACGTTTGCTTCTGAAGAGGATCTGCTGCAGCTGCTCGGGCTCACCAAAGGCGCCGTTTCCCCGTTTGGCATCCTGAATGACAAGGAATGCACCGTGAAATTTATCCTGGACGAGGAGCTGCACAAGAGTGCAACCGTCGGCGTCCATCCTAACGAAAACACCGCTACAGTCTGGCTGGCACCCGAAGATCTGCTCGGCATCGTAACAGCCCATGGTAATGAGGTCAGTGTAATAACACTGTAGGCATACATGAAAAGAACCCAGGCGCTTATCCTATTGGACAAGTGCCTGGGTTCTTTTTTAATATGAAAGCTATTCCTCAATAATCTCAATATCACCTGAGCCCAGCTCGATCTTCACGGTTTCAGGAACATCATATTCCTTCGCCGGACCCGTCACCGTCCCATTATTGGTCAGCAATTGATACTTCCGCTCATAGGTCTCCGGCACATGCAGCTTCACCTCTCCGCGGTTCGACTGGATAACAAGCTTGTTCAGCGTATTCAGATCCGCCAGATAAATGTTCACTGTTAACCTGGCATCATTAAACTTCGCCATACTGAAGCCGAAATCGGAGACAACTGACAAGCTTAAGCCTTGTGAATCCGGCTGGATTTGCTCTATTTTCTGGGCAAAGGATTCTGGCAGGCTCCCCGTTATTTCCACCCTATTGTCAGCGCTGCTGCTCGGCCTGATATGAACATCCAGGTTCTGGCTTAGACCTTTAATTTCTATCCGGGAAGCCTCAGCTTCAGTTAATTCCCAGCTTTTATTCACCGATACGGTCTGCTCATGAGTGTACCCCATAAGTACAATACCGACCGCCGCCAGCATCAGCAGAACCACCAGTACTTTTGTCCGTTTACGCATAGCCATGCCCCCTATTTCAATTCCTCACCCGAGAATCTGACCCAGCTCCAGCCCACCGTTACACTCCAGATCACGAATCCGCCGATAATCATCCCGGTCCATTCCGCATGGCTAAATTCCCCGATGTTTACAACTCTGGACAAGTTCTGGAACAGCAGGTAAGGCGAAAGGCGTCCTGCGTCCATCTTCATTTGGCTCATGAGCACATTCAGCAGATTCTCACCTAAGAGGACGATTAGCAGGTATAAGGCTGTAGGCAAAGCCGTTGTGCGCACCAGCGTATAGATCATGAATCCAAGTGACAGTACGATGTAATAAAGGATGATTTGCAGGCCAATAGTCAGCATTATTTTCTCCGGGTTAAATGAACCCAGCAGCACATAAGCAGACAGGATTGCCGACAGGCTGTACGCTGCAACCAATACAGTCCCGACCATGTAGGTTAACAGGATTTTGCTGCCAAAATAGACCTTACGCGAAACTCCGGAGATCAGTACGTTATTAACCGCACGGCTCGTAAAATCGGTATGCCAGGTGAACAGATAAATCGGTATAAACATAACCGGCAAAAGAAGCGTTCCACTCCGCAGCACCCTCGTAATCACCGTAAGCGCATCCTGCTCCCCTGCTGTCTTGACCATTAACAAGGCTATGCACATGACTGCAAGCGTGAGGAGCAGCAGCCTTTTCTTTCTCCATATCCGGTATACATCTGCCCGCAGTAATGTCTTCATAGTGCCACCTTCTGTCTGTTGACTGTCTTCAGGAAGTGGTCTTCCAGCCCGGTCTGCAGCTCTTCGCCTGCAAATTCCTGGATTAACTCCCCCTCATGCAGGATACCGTATCTCGTAGCCACCAGCTCAAGCTCAGTTAAAATATGACTGGAAATCAGCAGCGTCGTGCCCAGCTCCTGATTAATACGTTGAATCATCTGTCTGATTTCGATAATCCCCATGGGGTCTAAACCGTTGATAGGCTCGTCCAAGATCAGCAAATCCGGCTCATTCAGAATAGCCATGCCGATCCCCAGCCGCTGCTTCATCCCCAGGGAAAAATCCTTGACCTGCTTGCTGCTTGCATTCTCCAGGCCAATAAAAGCCAAGGTGCCTGCCACCTTCTCTTTGCTGTAGCAATTCTTCTGGATGCCGCTGTATTTCAGATTCTCCTCAGCTGTCATATCCATGTAGAGCGCAGGGCTTTCGATCACAGCACCCACCTTAATGTCAGGTCTCAGAAGGCTGTACTCCCCGGAGCTTGGGGCAATCAGCTTGGTCAGCATACGGATCAGGGTGGTTTTCCCGGCACCGTTATTACCGATCAGCCCGTAAATGTCCCCCTTATATAAGGTCATATCAACCTTGCGTACCACGTTAGCTTCCTTATAATGCTTCGAGAGCTTCTTCGTCTGCAGCATAACTTCCTTCATCCCGGCTTCACTCCATTTGTCTTGTTCTTGAAGTGATCATACGGTAACTAGTGAAGGCGCAGCGTGCTTTTTCCTGAATGGACCGTTTCATTTCCCGTTTGACAAAGTAGAAACAGACTCCGTCCTAAACAGGGCGGTGTCCGTTTCTGCGAGAAATATAAGGAGAATTTATAGCGTAAAGCCTTTAAATCCTTATATTCAAAAACTCCCCATTTCCGGTTAAGAAAATGAGGAGCTCTCCATATGTGCATTCAGTTCTTTTTTGCCGCTTCTGGACAGCATGCACGTCTGCCCGTTCGTCATCAGCACGGAGGAAGCTTTAGCATTCACCGTTACAATATGACGCTTGTTAATCAGAAAGGAGCGGTGACAGCGGATGAACCGGCCGCCGACCCTTTGTTCAATATTTTTGAGGTTATCAAAAAATTCCACATAAGCATGGGCTGTAACCAGAATTACCTTATGCTTGGCGGCAGCCGTCTCAAAGTACAGAATATCCTCAATTTTGATGTATCTGATCTCATCCATCTGGCGTATGGTGAAAAATTCAGTCTCATCGCGGTCGTCCGCATGCATCCGTTCATTAATGCTGGCCAGACACTGCTGAATTCTTGAACCGACCTGTTCAGGCTCATCCTTCAGGATATAATCCATCGCCTCGATCTGGTATTTGAAGGTTTCAAAGGCCAGCTCGCCATGCGTCGTTATAAAGACAACAAAACCCCTGGCATCCAGCCTCCGTATCTCTTTAGCCAGATCAAAGCCGCTCATATCACTGGATAAATCAATGTCGAGAAAATAAATCCCTCTCGTCCGGCTGCGGGCGATCCCCTCCAGAACCTCACGCGGATTACCGGTAGCCAGCTGCAGCCGCATATCCAGATTTTCGATGAGGATAAACTTCTCAATTACATCTGTGACCCGCGCTCTCGCCGCAGGATCATCTTCACATACATAAACGGGCAGCAATTCTAACGCACACTCTTCTCTTTAAAGGATTTTATAACCTGCACAAAGCTCCCGTCCTCCAAGACGGTCTCGGTTACAACGTTACCATATCTGTTAACCAGCGTCTTGTAGCTATACAGCCCAATACCTCTATTATCTCCCTTGGTAGAGTATCCATTGTTCCATATCTCGCTCACAGAGGGTGCATCGGCATAGCTGTTTCGAACAATAAGCACAAACCTTCCTTGGTCCTGAATCAGTGCAGCTTTTACAAACCCGCCTTCGCAGCCGGCAGCCGCTTCAATCGCATTATCGAGCAGAATGCCCAGGCACCGGATGAAGTCGACCCGATCCATATATACCTCCGTAACATCCTTGACAGCTTCCAGAGTGAAGCTGACCTGCAGACCTTTAGCTTTGGACAGCTTGGCCAGCAGCAGCCCTTTGACCTCATCGATCCTGACACGGCTCAGATGGGTGCTTTCCTGAATGCTCTGATCCAGATTCTGCTCCAGGCTCAGGATGTGCCGGGATACAACATTCAGCGTCTCATTAACCTTGTCATCACTTCTAGAAGCGTACAGGCTGGCCATAATATTCTTGTAATCATGCTGAAAGGCGCGGATTTCATGCTGCAGCTGCTCTAAATTGCTGATATAGGCCTGCTGCTGCTGGAGCATGAACTCCTGGCGCTGAAGCCGCTCGTTCTTCATTGCATTGCGGTAATAGACAGTCAGCACCAGCAGCAGGACCATTACGCTTCCGATGATCGTAACAAACGACAGTAAGTACAGCTGGTCAAAATCCTCTGTCCCTGCCAGAAACTGTACGGACAGGTACTGCATCATTTTAACCCAGACTAGAATGAACGTAGCTACGAATACGGTGGTAATGATGCTTCCTTTTCTCACGCTGTACAGCCGCTCAAACCACACCGATAGCTTCCTTTGCCGCAAAAAGAACAAGACAACCAGCAGAAACACATCACTTATGAGTGAAATGACCAAGGTCTGCAGCTCCATCGTTTCCAGCGACAATAGGGCATTAAACGTAGTCGAGCTTCCCGTAATAAAAAAGGTCCTGATCACTATGTATACCATAATAAAGGCAATTCCCGATGCGCCTATACACTGCAATAGAGCTTTGCGGCGGATTATGAATGCTAGTATCGGCATAATCAGAACCTGAAGCATGTACGCGGTCAGCACCGGATGCTCCCATGACATTATAAGCGGGATGCTGAACAGAGTGAAGGCAATAAACCAGCAATACGCATACTGCACCAGGCTCATCCTTAGATGAAGCAGCCTGTTCACTAAATAGAGATGTCCGGACACGGAAATCCCATAACACATAATTATGGTAAGAACATTGCTTAGAAAATGCATGAATGATTCTTCTCCCTGTATTAATTCATCTACCTTATGAATGAGCTGCATTAACCTCAGGAAGCTTAACAAGCACCTTATATTGCCCGCCGGCCTCCAGCCCTTTCAGAATACCGTCCGGGACAAGCTCACCGTCCAGATAAACCTCTATTGCGGATACTCCGGCTTCACGCTTCATTTCAACATGCAGCTGTGCGCCTCTGAAGGTGCGTTTTACCACAGCCTCATTCCAATCCGAAGGCAGCTGCGGCCGCACCTGCAGTCCTTCACGGCTACCCTGCAGCCCGAACAGGCCGTCAATCAGACAGCGGTATACCCACGGGACCGTTCCGGTATTAAAAAGATGGCTGGAGCGTCCGGCGGTCTTCGGAAATTGTCTGTAGGCTCCGCGGTAATAGTTCGGTATAAAGACCGGCAGCTGGCCCCGCTGGATGATATCCCCGATGTCGGGTCCCGGAAGCATTTTACGCAGCAGCCGGTAGGCATCCTCCTGCTCGCCAACCGCATACAGGCCATAGATATAAAAGGCTGCGGCATGATTGTAGACCGCCCCGTTCTCGGCTGTCCCCGGATGCTTTTGTGTTACCCGGCCCACATCCTCCCGCATAGCGGTATAGGAGGGTGCGAGCTTTTCCACACCATATGGGGTTTCAAGCTGTTCGCGGACTGATCTCATCAGCTTCGCCTGCTTCTCCTCATCGGCCGCACCGCTGAGCAGCGCCCAGCCCTGCGGATTAATGAAGATCCGGCCTTCCTTATCCTCGCTGATCCCGAACACTACATTGTCATCGGTAATTCCCCGCGCATACCACTCGCCATCCCAGAAATACCGGTTGACTACAGCATTCGTCTCATCCGCAGCCTGGCGGAAGGTCTTCCCGTTCTCCGGCCGTCCGCTGTGTTCGCAGATATCCGCCCAGACCCTAAAAGCATATGCCGTAGCTATAGTCAGCCATCCAGAAACACCCTGACCCTTATAGCCGACCATATTCATCGGATCACACCAGTCGCCCTGATTAATATAATTCAGTCCTCTTTCATCCCGCTCATGAATCAGCCAGTGCATGGCCCGGTCGATGTGCTCGAAGACAGTGCCTGCTTCCCCGCCGCCCGAGTAAGGAACGGTCTCCTCCAGAATGCTGTAATCATCCGTCTCCTCCAGATACGTAATGAGGCAGACCGGCAGCCAGACACAGTGGTCGGTATGCGGCACCTGATTGATGTATTTAAGCTCAGCCGCTTCATGCAAAATAATGCCGTCCGGCATGGCTCCGCTTACATTTTGCTGGCTTAAGGCGGTCAGGAACGCCCCTCTCGCCGTCTGCGGCTTAATATAGCTCATCCCCATATTATCCTGCAGATAATTCCGGGTCTGGGGATCTGTCGTCAGGCGGTTCGTCTGGCCGTGATAATACATCTGCCGGGGCAGCCAGTGGTTAACCAGATTATCCAAATCGGCATCCGGAGTGGTGATTTCGATGATGCCTCTGCCTTCCCGGATGTATTCCTCATACTCCTGCTCAGCGAGCACGAAGCCGTCCTTACCGGCTGCATCAGTAGTCAGGAAGAGACGCTGGCGGATAGCTGCAATCTCCTGTTCATCATGCGCAGGTCCGAATACAAAGCGGTACTCCCGCTCTTCCCCCGGGGCAAGGCCGATGCTGTATTGCAGTACGGCTACGGGTGTTTCATAGCGCGCCTCCCCGTTGGCCAGCAGTCCGCCTTTTAGCGCTGACGGCGAGCCGATTCCTCCTTCACCTTCAAAGGCCTCCTGATTTACCTCCCAGGCTGCCGGAGCCTGATCAGCGAGCAGGAACGTCCGGTCCTTCAGGCGTTTGATCTTGTCATAGTCCTGATATTTCTGATAAGGCGTAACGGCCGTAGCCACGATTCCCTGCAATGCTTCCTTATATTCACCGGACTGATTCATCCAGGACATATAACCAATAGTGAAATAAGGGTAGATGCTAATTTTCCGGGCAGTTGAGGACAGATTGGTCACCTTTACCCGCCACAGCTCCATTGGCTCATTTTTGGGCAGGCTCAGCGTCATTTCGATAGCAATGCCGTTTTTCTCTATACTCCAGACAATATTATGTTTACCAACAGCAAAGGTGTAGTGATCAGGAGGCATGCGGACAGGCTCGTACGGGGCAGAGAACAGCTCACCGTTCTCCTCATCCTTCACATACAGAAACCGGCCGGGATGATGGGCATAATAAGGCTGCTCCGGCTGCATGAAGGTTTTGGCTTCCAGATTCGGTGCATACGAGTACTTGGCAGGCTCCGGCTGCATGAACTGGGCCACGGCATATCCCCTGCAGTTCATATGAATCATCATCTGCTCATTCCACAGAAAGCCCGAAGCCTTGGGCAGAATCGTCGGACTCGACAGCTCATAATACTGATTATCCTCAGAAGCTCTTATCATTTACTTGCCCCTCTTTCCATAAAATCTCATATTTACCCAAATTAATAGTTTATCTGCTATTTCATTTAGCGTCAATCTGCTAGCTCATATATCAAATGGTATTATTTAGCATATAATCTCTTTAATACCCAAAGGAGGTGAGATCATATGAAAAAGGAAGAACAAGAGCTGCTCGCAGCCATTCTGGAGGTCACCGAAGAATTTGACAGCGTTGTTACACGTGAGAACAACATCAATAATATCCACTAGCCGCTTTCCGCAGCCCGGCCTCCTCATTGAATCCTTCAATCGGGGAGGTATCTTTTTAATATGGAGGTCATGAAATGGTAAAAACTGCGCTTATCTACCCGCCTGTCAGTGATCCTACCTCGGGTTATCACAGTCTTTGCTGTCTGGCGGGCTATGCGCGGCAATTCGGCTTTGCCGATATTGATATTATTGACAGCAATATTGATTCTTGGCTGTATACTACTACCCCTGAGCAGATCGAAAGAACGATGCAGGCTATTAATGAACGGACTGCACAGCTTCAGATGCGGAAGCACCTTACGCCTGTTGAACAGATGGAGCTTCATTACGCGCTCAAAGTACAAGGCATGAACTTCGCTGAGGAGCTTCCGGCCGCACTGCATACCTTCAGGAATGAAGCAGCCTTTTTTGACTACACGCTGTATACAAGCGCCGTTGAGACCGTAATGCTCTGGATGGATGCCTTATCTTTAAAGGGCTTCCCGGGTCAGTTCCGGGGCTTCAGCCTGGCGACCAGCGGATTTTTTAATATTTTCAGCTCACTGGATATGCGTGATCCAGAAATCACCGGAGTGATCTCCCGGCCGTTCACTGATTATTATAGCAAGGAATTGATCCCCGGCATTAGTACAGGCGGTTATTCCCTCGTTGGCATCAGCATCACCTATGTCGCCCAAATCCCCTTCGCACTCAGCATGGCACGTCACATCCGGACAAGCTGTCCGGGAATCCGCATGATATTCGGCGGTACCGCCGTCTCGGATTACTGGAAATACATTTTGGATAAAAACGATTTTTATGCAGTATTTGACTCTGCGGATGCCTGCATTATCGGTGAAGGTGAAAGTGCCTTTGTCTCTATTCTCCAAGCCTTGGAGCACGACACCTCTATACCTGCGTCTCCGAATATTGCCCTGCACCCAAGGCATCAGGCTGTGACTGATACCTTTACGCCCGAAATCAAATATGAGGATATCTGCTCCTTTCCGGCGCCGGAGTACAGCAAGCTGCCCTGGGAAAAGTACCTGTCCCCGTATCCGTTCATATACTATTCTCCTTCGCGGGGCTGCTACTGGAACCGGTGCACCTTTTGTGATTACGGCTTAAATACCGATTCGCCTACCAGTCCCTGGCGGCAATACCCGCTCGATAAAATTATGGAAGATTTGAGGACGCTTGCCGTCACCTACAAATATATATATTTTTCAGTAGATGTGCTTTCTCCTGCTTTACTCCTGAAGCTTGCAGCGGCCATTCTGGAAGAAGGGCTCGATATCCGCTGGGGAGCAGAGATCCGGCTTGAGGAATACTGGACACCGGAGCGCTGCGGGTTGCTGCAGCAAAGCGGCTGTACCGCCATCTCGGTCGGGTTTGAATCCGGCAACCAGCGGATCCTGAACCTGATTAACAAAGGAACCAAGGTCGACCGGCTGCAGGAAACGATTCAAATGTTCAGCGAAGCCGGCATCGGCGTGCAAATTATGGGCTTTACCGGCTTCCCTACCGAAACGGTTGAAGACGCTCTGGGCTCTGTTGATTTTTTGCAGGAGAATACCAGGCATTGGACCTTTGGCGGACTCGGCCAGTTCGTCTTAACCAAAGGCGCTATTATAGCCAAGGAACCGGAGCGCTTCAATATTCATGGTGTCCGGCCGTTTGAGGGGGAGGATGTCGCATGGCGGCTGCATTACAGTGAGCCTAAGGATCTGCTGGCTGCATCTTCACGCTGCGGATCGAAGGAGCTGACTGAGGCCAAAGCCTCGTTGCGGGGAGGTCTGCTGGACCGTCCCTGGGTGGGGGGAGTGGATACTGCGCATTCAATGTTCTACCATGACAGGTTCGGAACTAATATCCTGAGCTTCATAGGCGGGGCAAATCATACGCCGGCCAACGCGGATACAGTCATGGAATTAAACGGTCATCTCCTTGAGGGGCGTTATTACCTTCCTGTACACAAGCTGTTCAGCAAAAAGAACCTGGATAACCTTCTGGATTCCTCCGAACACGAAGGAAGGGCAGTCACCGCGCAAAATATAACGGAGCTGCTTCAGCAATGGAAACCTGAGGTTCCCGGCTATACGGAGCCACAGGAGCAGCAGCTGTTCGTCCGGCGGGACGGTACTCTTTTTCCGTTTCCCGCACCGATGCTCAGTTTTTTGCGCAAGTTCGAGCATGGCTTAAGCTTAACGGAGCTGCTTCAGCAATCCTCACAGCATGAATTTCATACCAAGCTATGGCAGCACTGCATCAGCAGCCGGTTTCTGCGGGTGAAGCAGCCGCAGGTATCTGAGGCATATAGAGCCTTAGACAGAGGAGGAGTATTCAGTTGAATTCCGTAGTAAGCAAGCCCAGTTACAGGCTTCTGCTGCAGCATAATGCGGACTTCCGCTATTTATGGCTGGCCCGTGCCTGCTCCTTCTTTGGGGATTCCTTATACAATCTGGCAGTTAGCTGGCTCGTGTATTCGATGACCGGCTCCTCGCTCCAGGTGGGGCTTGTGATCGTCACCAAATTTCTGCCGGAAATGATCCTCGGCCTGTTCATCGGCGCCTGGGTTGACCGGTTGAACAAAAAAATCCTGATGCAGATCTCCGATGCCGCCCAGGCTCTGCTGACCGGAACCCTTGCAGTACTCATGTTAACCGGTCAGCTGCAGCTGCTGCATATCTATCTGATTACAGCCGCCCTTGCCATAATGGGCAATCTGTTCGGGACCTCACAGAGCTCCCTGATGCCCGAGCTCATCGCAGATAAAGCCTATCTTATCGCGGCCAATTCACTGATGTCTGTTTCTCTGCAGATCACCCGTATTCTCGGTACGGTTACCGGAGGAATACTGGTGGCCTCTATTGGGAATTCAGGAGCCGTGATTGTGGATGCGGTATCGTTTATTCTTTCGCTTGTCCTGATTCAGCGGATCAGATTCCGCAGTAAGACAAAGAGACAACCCGGCAGTGCCGGGTTGTCCATCTTTGCGGAAATCACTGAGGGCTGGGGATGGCTGCGCGGGCAGACTGCCCTGCTGCTCCTCATCCTTCTAGGTACGCTCAGCAATATTGCCCTGGGGCCAAGCAATGTGCTTCCCCCCATGCTGATCGGGGAGCTGCTGCAGGGCGGTTCCCGTGAGCTTGGTATTTTTAATGCGGCTATAGGGGCCGGACTGCTTCTGGGCGGACTCTTTGTCGGCAGCCAAGCTCCCCGGAGAATCGGCCTCTGGTTCTCCTGCGGGCTGGGAATTCAAGGCCTTGGCATGGGAGTGATTGCAATATCTTCTGCACTCTGGCCAGCCTGCTTTGGCAACCTGCTCCTTGGCTTTGGCGTGACAGTCACAGTAATTCCGATGAGCACCCTGTTTCAGCTCCTGGTTCCGTCCCAGCTCCGGGGACGCGTCAACAGCATCAGCTCCATGGCCTTTAACCTCTCCATTCCGTTAACCTACGGCGGTGTAGGAATTCTGGCCGACAGAATCGGTGTGGCCATTTGCTTCGCAATTGCCGCTGCCCTGTTTGCTGTATGCCTGACCACGGGCCTGACCAATGCTCATCTGCGCAGCCTTGATATTACAGCTCCGCCGTCCTCCCGTGCACCGGACCGGGAATTTCATGCAGGGTAATATCAGGGTTTACTGTATCGTATCAGCCTTTGCTGTGAAGGGTAACCAGATAGCCGTCCGGGTCAGCAAAGGTAAAGGTCCGCCCGAAGGGGCCGTCTATCGGAGCAGATGTAATCTTTACCCCTGCTGCAATAAGCTTGTCATGGATTTCCTGCGTATCCGGGGCATAGAGCCACAGCGCTACACCTAATCCAGGCTGAGTACCTGAACCGAGCTCTACTCCCGGCAATAAGCCGCGAAGAGCAAAGGCGATGGGCTTCGTTTCAAAGACCACAGCATGAGGCGGTCCCGCCTGTGAGCGGACCAGTCCAAGATAGTTTTGATAAAATGCTGCAGAGCCTTCAAGATTGCTCACCTGTAGTGAAATGAAATCGGGTCCAATGACTGGCATAATATTTCTCCTTTGTATGCGGGTTTGTTTATAATCTTGTCCTGATTATACAAGCCCCCTGCTGCCAACAGTATGTCAGTAGCGTTCTTTCATTTTTGCGATTTCTTCTCTTATCCGGTTTCTGAAGGACTCCGGTTCAGTGACTACCACCTCTCCTCCCCACCCAAGAATCCAGCTCAGCAGCTCCTCCGGCTCACGGACACGAAAAGTAGCATGGTAACCATCCTCTTTAGATTCGGCAGTCTCCATATAATAGTTGTTCGCTTCTTCAACCCGGTCGGCAATTTCTGAATTAAAAATAGCTGAGACCCTTATGCTGCGGGTATCCTTCGGCTGATAGGCCTGAAGGTTAAAGTTATCGGGTGTCTGAAACGTATCCTCCGTCACGGCAAGCTCACTGATTCTGGAAACCCGGAAATGGCGGATATCCTCCCGCAGGCCGCAGTAGGCAAGTAACAGCCAGCCGTTCTGCTCATCATGCGCCAATCCGTATGGCGATACCGTCCGCACAGTCGTTCTGCTCCCATCAGCTTCAGCGGCCCGTTTGTTGTAGGTAAAACGAATCTTCCTGCTCTCCAGCATGGCTCCACGAATGATTCCCAAATGCTCCTTCTCCCGCAGCATGACGGCCATTTGATCTTTTTGGAGCAGACGGATGCCTCCTTGTATCCGGCTAGTCTCTTCACGGATGGGTCCTGACAGAATAGCCTCAATTTTTTTACTGGAAGAACGGGCACTGCTGCGAAAAGCCGGATCAAAGCGTTTTTCTATAAATTCAGCACCAAGAACCAGTGATACTGCCTCTTCTACTGTAAAGCTGACAGGCGGAAGAAAATAGCCTTCCATTAAAGAATAGCCTAATCCTGTCTCACCAATGACGGGAACACCCGCCTCACTTAAAGCCTGCATATCACGATAAATCGTTCTTACACTGACCCCCAACACCTCTGCCAATTCATCAGCTGTCAGCAATCTGCTTCGCTGCAGCTCTATCATAATCGCTAGAAGACGCTCTGTTTTATTCAATCGAAGCTGCACTCCCTTCTTAGAATTCAACTTTAGCATTTATCTGCTCCTTCTGTGAACATTTCATAACGACTTCCCTCTGAAGCGTTTGCCTCGGCGCTATCCCGTTTAATGAATGGGAAGATTTAAACCAGAGGAGGCGACTGACTTGGCAGAGAAGCAGGAGAAGATGTGGCATGCCTTGGACAGCCAGCATACGCTGGAAGCATTGGAAACCGACAGTGAACAGGGCTTGAGTAATGGCGAGGCTAAGAACCGCCTGGACCGGTATGGGAAAAATGAGCTGCCGGAGGGAAAGAAAACACCGGTTATCCTTAAGTTTTTAAAGCATTTTAACGACGTGCTGATTTACATTTTGCTGGCAGCCGCCGTTATTATGGCCATATTGGGCCACTTTAGTGACACCATCGTTATCGTTATCGTAGCCATCGTTAATGCAACCATCGGCTTCATGCAGGAGCACCGGGCCGAGCAGGCGCTGGAGGGCATCAAGAATATGCTGTCTCCGGAGGCGCAGGTGCGGCGGGATGGAAGCCTGACACAAATTGAAGCGGCAGAGGTCGTACCGGGTGATATCGTGCTGCTAAGCGCGGGAGACAAAATACCGGCAGATCTCAGACTGCTCAGCAGTGACAACCTGAAGGTTGAGGAATCAGCCCTGACCGGCGAATCCACCTCTGTTGAGAAGCAGACGGGCGCGCTGGAGGAGGAAGTGACGCTGGGCGACCGGACCAACATTGTTTTTTCCGGGACTACTGTCTCATCCGGCACAGGGACCGGCGTAGCCGTTGCAACCGGGGATCAGACGGAAATCGGAAAAATCAACAAGTCGATTGCATCCGTCGAAGAACAAAGCACGCCGCTGCTGAAACAGACTGCCCATTTCGGCAAGATGGTATCCATTGTTATAGTGGCCGTGGCTGCGCTGATGTTCGGATTCGGATATTGGCTGCGTGATTATGAAGTCGGAGAGCTGCTGCTGTCGGTCATCGGTCTGGCTGTAGCGGCAATCCCCGAAGGACTACCGGCCATTTTGTCCATTATATTGGCAATCGGTGTACAAAATATGGCGAAAAGAAAAGCGATTGTCCGCAATCTGCCTTCGGTAGAAACACTCGGCGCTGTTTCGGTTATCTGCTCCGATAAAACGGGCACACTGACCAAAAACGAAATGACTGTCACCTCCGTGGTAACCTCCTCCCGCGAATATGAGGTAACGGGAACGGGCTATGCTCCAGAAGGTGAAATCCGCCGGAATAAAGAGCAAGAGGCAGATCCGGAAGAGGATCGGACGCTAAAACATCTGCTGATATGCGGGGTGACCTGCAACGATTCTGTTCTGACGAAGGAAGAGGGTAAATGGACGCTGCAAGGTGATCCTACGGAAGGCTGTCTGCTGACGCTTGCAGGCAAGGCACAATCCGATATGCCTGAACTGGAAATAACAGCAAAGCTGCCGTTCGACTCCGAATACAAATACATGGCGGTGCTGACCGGGGACGCTGGCCGTCCGGTTATTTATGTCAAAGGTGCGCCGGATCGTCTGTTTGAAATGGCGGACAGCCAGGCAGAGGATGAAGGTGTATCCCCGTTCAATGCCGGTTTCTGGCGTGACCAGATGCAGGCTCATGCCCGCAAAGGGCAGCGGGTCATTGGACTTGCGATGAAGGAGCTGCCGGAAGGGGCGTCTCCTGATCAGGTAGATCATGACGATCTGAAGGAAGGGCTTGTATTTCTGGGACTGGCGGGCATCGTCGATCCGCCGCGCGATGAGGTGGTGGACGCTATCCGCGAGTGCAAGAATGCAGGCATCGAGGTCAAAATGATTACCGGCGACCATAAGGAAACCGCGATGGCGATCGGCAAACAGCTCGGTATCGGCGACGGCGAGCATTCAATCGAAGGCCGGGAGCTGGACCGTATGTCCAAGGAGGAGCTGCAGGAGGCCGCCCGCAAGTACTCTATCTTTGCCCGGACCAGTCCGCAAAATAAGCTGCAGCTGGTCGAAGCGCTGCAAAGCAGCGGCAGCATCTGCGCCATGACCGGCGACGGGGTGAACGACGCGCCGGCCCTCAAACGGGCAGACGTAGGTGTTGCCATGGGCATCAAGGGAACAGAGGTGTCCAAGGATGCCTCGGAAATGGTGCTGGCTGACGACAACTTCAGCACCATCGTCCAGGCGGTGAAGGAAGGCCGGCGTGTCTACGACAATCTGAAGAAAACAATTCTGTTCATTTTGCCGACTAACGGTGCTGAAAGCTTCCTGATCATGGCGAGCATCCTGCTGGGCACCGTGATTCCGCTGACACCGATTCAGATTCTGTGGGTTAACATGGTCAGCTCGGTTACGGTTTCCCTGGCGCTGGCGTTTGAGCGTATCGAGCCCGGTGCCATGAAACGGCCGCCCCGCAATCCGGCTGCGCCCCTGCTGAGCAAGTATTATATCTTTAGAATACTGTTCGTGTCGGTATTGCTCGGCGGCGGGACGCTGGCGATGAGCATGTCCCTGCTGGATAACGGATATGACCAGAGCGTCGTCAACACCGTTACGATGCAGACCATCGTCCTGGCGCAAATGTTCCATTTATTCAACTGCCGGACAGAGCTGGAGCCGGCGTTCGGCAAAGGCTTTTTCGCCAACAAAGCCGTATTCGTCGTATCCGGCCTGCTGATTCTTTTCCAGCTGTCCATCACCTATCTGCCGTTCATGAACAAGGTGTTCGGTACAGTGCCGATCGGCCTGTCCTACTGGTCGTTCCCACTTATGATGGGGGCCGCGATATTCGTTATTATTGAAATTGAAAAGGCCATTACACGCACCATAGTCCGCCGTCGCAGCGAAGGCGACATCAGCGGCGAGGGCGGCGTTAAGAGTGCCGCTTAACGGTGAGTCTAGAGGCTCACGAGTTCGGGGCCTATACAGCAGCAGCCCGGGTATACATGTTAATGTGTATAGCCGGGCTGCTGTTTTTTAATTTAAACACGCGGCAGTTAGAATAAATTTATAGGTATAGAACGTCATTAAGAGGCTAACCAAACGGCTCCTGTTCCCTCCTTAGGCAAAACGTTGGGCAGCGGATTGATCTCCCCTGCCAAGCGTTAACCTCAGTCCGTCAGCTCAGAGTCAAATTAGTTATAAGTGTACTTCGTACAATTAAAACAAGGGAAATCAGTCTTTATAGGGAGATAACTGTATTCTTTACATCTATTTTCCTCAAAAAAGCCGTTTCCGGTCGTTTTCGGCAAATATAAATGTATAGAGTGCAGTTAAAACCTGCAGCGGAGCTATTTAGCCAGGTTTAGTTGCAGAAAGTACAGTTATTTCAGCCTGGCGCATTTATTTAGCTTTCGCGTTTGCAGCTCGTTTTTCTAACACCTTACACCTCTAACCTTAACCCTGCTGCTAAAGGGCCTTAGCTGTGGAAGCGATAGATCGTTTTCTCGTCAGATTATAAACATAATTGCGTTCTATATCGAAACCTATGCAGTATCCCATATTTTTTTCAAAAAATAAGAAGATTTAACGCATCAACCCGTCTTATAGATATAGACGTCACAATGGGAGGGCTGTAATGACAGAACCAGTCGAAGATAGATTGATCATCGAAAGGGTGCTGGGGGGAGACCGGGAGGCATTTGCGGTGCTGATTGATAAATATAGTCCGGCGGAGCTTAGTGAGAAGCTTTCACTTCAATTTCATTTGGAAAATGAAGCAGGCGAGGAAATCGGCCGCATCAATAATTATGGTTTTAACGGATACTCCTATTGGGACATTGGGTACTTCAAGAGCAATGACCCGGCCAGCAGAGCCCAGCAATGGACCTTCGCCCTTCCTTATCTGCCCTTTGACAGCAGCAGCATCAGGCTGGTGCTGGACGGTTACTCACTGCCCGTACAGACAGACGATTCAGTAACCTTTGTTCCTGAGGATTTAAAGAAGCAGCCTGCAGTCTTTAAAGGACAAGGAGATGTATTGCAGCTGCATGATTTCGAGATCAAAGATAATGGGGCAGGCAGCGGGCCTTCCGGCAGACTGCTGATTAGCGGTGAATTTGTGAACAGCTTCCAGGAGGACCGCTGGGTTGTTCAGGAAGAATCGGGCAAAACATATGACGCCCAGTTTACAGGCCATACACAGCTTGGAGAAATCGTAATCATTAATGCGCCCCAAGCAGGTTCTGACAGTCCTTCGTACTTCGATATTCCCGGCCTGACCGATATACCAGAGAAGCTGACGCTGATCAGGACAGTTACTAATAAAAGGTATACTGATGTAGACTGGAGCTTTGATTTACCGCAACCGGCCGGCGAAGGACTTAAGCTAGAACCACTAACATAATAATTTTGAATATCATAAATTGCGCAAATAACTTGTAGAAATGAGGGCAATATGTTCTCTATCACTGCAGGTTATTTCGCCATCTTAACCGCTTTATACTTATTTTTAATATCATTCAATCCATCCCCAGCATTTTTATGAGTTCTGATAAACCACTCCATACTCTAGCCGCAAAAATGAGGCAGATAAAAAAAATCAAAACATTAAAACCTATTAGTTTATTCCTTCCATGCTCTTTTAACCATCTCAAAAAATATATAAAGATACCAATGATGAATAGTATTGAAAAAAGAGACTGAAGAGTGACCATTGGATTATTTCTGGAGAATACACTGTCGCCAAATGAAAAGATGAATTTTATAAAAAGATCAAACGTTATGAGCCCGAATGAAGCACTCATGAATAAACCTAAGACACCTAAAAGTGTATGTTTATGGTTCATTCTATCCTCCCGCTATGTCGAATTCTCGGCGTCCGGATTATCTCTGCGCTCCTGTAAAAATGATTGATTATCTTTTTCACATATAGCCACCCTTTAACAATTCTTCAGTTTAGTCTATACCTTCCTTCTTCACCTTCCAGTCCGACAGCCAGGCGAACAGCAGTAAGAATTGAACAGTAAAATAAAGCATCGGAAGAAGTAGGCCTAGCTCTAAGGTGTATTTTGCGAATAAAAGCGGCGGCTCTTCATCAATGGAGAGTGTACTGTTATTTTGAATCGTAAGCAGATATAGAGCACTTGGAATAATACTTGCGGCTGACCAGATCATTAATCGTTTTCGGGATGCAGTCATGGAATACAAATATGCATTTACACTCAGTAACAATATAGGCAAAAGGTACATCTGCAACAGATGTATGGCATTTTCAAATGCAAAGCTTTCCAGTCTAATCTTTAATTTTAGGACAATCAGGAAATGAACAAAAATGATCATACTAACCCGCAGTAGTGCGGACATTATAGCCCTTCGGTTATCCATAACGCATCCACACCCTTCTGTTCCCTCTACATTTTATCGGATCAATCTCCTAATTTATGTATGCTGTCTCTAATTCCGGATTATTCTGCTATTTAAAATAAAAAAACGGCTCATCCGAAGACAAGCCGTTTCAAGCTTTATTGTTCAACAATGATTTGCGTAATAAAAACAGAAAAAAAGGTGCCCCCAGCAGCGTAGTAACCGCCCCCACCGGCAGGCTGGTCTGATGATTCTCCATGCCCGGAAAAGGCAGCCTGAGCGTGATGCTTTGTCCGATCCAATCGGAAGCCAGTAATATTAAGGCTGAGAGCAGAGCACTGGCCGGAAATAGCACCAACGGCTTTCGTCCTACAAGCAGTGAAGCAATATGCGGTCCTATGAGTCCAATAAAGCCTATAGCTCCTACCACAGAAACCGTAGCTGCCGTCAGCCCCGAGGCAATGATCAGCAGCATTACCCTGGACCTGTTTACGTTAAGGCCCAATCCGGTGGCGGCAGCATCCCCTAATTGCAGCAGCTCCGCTTTTTTTGCATACATCATTGACAGCAGCAGGCCAAGGATCGTCCATGGCCAGAGCAAGGTCCAGCTGGACCAGCTTCGTCCATTCAGGGAACCAAACGTCCATAAAAAAATGGTGGACAAGCCTTGCTGACCCTGTAAAAGAAATAGCGAGGTTGCTGACTGTAGTATAGCTGTCACAATCAGGCCGATCAGCGCAAGCCTTGTCCTATTGCCGGCATGTCCGGCATTAAGTGTAACCACCAATAACACTGCCCCCAGTCCGCCAAATAAGGCGATAACAGTAAGCGGTACACCCTTGACGAGAGGATCAGCCGCAAAGGTAAGCCAGAGCACCGCAGACAGCACAGCCCCGGAGGATGCACCTACAAGGCCGGGCTCCACAAGCGGATTGCGCATGACAACCTGGAGGATGGCCCCGGCAGTACCCAGCATCAATCCGGCAGCAATAGCAATTAGAGCACGGGGCAATCTTAAATTCCAGACGATATAACGAAGGTCCTCATCGCTGCCGTGATGAAACAAGGCCTGCATAACCTGCTCAGGCGTCAGTGAAGCTTTACCAAGTCCAATATGCAGGACGAACATCACGGAGATGCCCAGCAGAAGACAAAAACAGGTGCCTTTTATTCTCAGTCCTTGAGCCCCTGCCTTCCCCCTTTTCTTAATCATTACTCCCTCCTCCTTGACGTTTCAAAAAAAGCAGCAGGAACACGCCCCCGCCGAGCAGTGTCGTCCACACTCCGACGGGAATTTCCATAGGATAAAACAACAGCCGCGCAACCGTATCTGCCGTAACTAACAAAACGCCACCCGCCAACACCGCTAACGGCAGGATCTGACGTATATCCGCTGTCCCCAGCAAGGTACGGATGATATGAGGCGCGATCAGGGCGATATACCCAATCGGACCGCATTGGGCAACGGTTATGGCTACCAATCCCGTACACACTCCCAGAACAAGAACGCGTACACGCAGCACCTTAATCCCCAGCCCTGCGGCTGCCTCATCTCCCAGCTGCAGCAAATTAAGTGTGCGGGCAAACATAAAAGCAACAGGGAGTGCGATAAGGGTCCACGGCAGCATAGGCAGGATATGATCCCAGCTGCGGTTAGCCAGCGAACCAAGCAGATAGGTGTAGAGCAGGTTCACGTCATTACTCGTCGCCAGTGCGATCAGAACAATTAGCAATCCATTCAGAATTGCAGACACAGACATGCCGATCAGAAGCATACCTGCCGCCCCCCGGCTCCCCTTTGCCGATAGCACGACGCATAATCCGCCAAGCAGACCTCCACATAAGGCGATTACCGGATGCATAAGAACTGCAACCGGCAAATGCAGCACAGTAACAGCAGCCATGGCAAGCGAGGCGCCCGAAGAAACACCCAGAATCTCAGGTCCTGCCAGCTTGTTATTCATTGCCGCCTGCATAAGCGTGCCTGCAGCACCTAGCATCATCCCGACAAGCAGACCCAGCAGCACACGGGGAATTCTCATCTCCCAGACCACGGTATTCTGCAGATCAGTGCCTGTCCGCTGAAAAAGAATGCCGCCAAGCTCCTGCAGCGTGATTTCCGGCGATCCCGAGCTAATATTGAAGATAGCCACCCCTGTAAGCAGCGAGCACAATATAGCTGCCGGAACAAGAAAACCTCTCCTGCCCGTCCTGCTGATTTGCGGTTCCGTTTGCATCCGAATTCACCTTCTCCTGTTTAAAACAAATCCGGGTACAAGGCTTCCAGCGCTTCATCCAGTAGAATCCCAAGTGAACGGGTTCCACGGCCGTCTCCCCAGATCGGGGAACGGACTTCAATCACGTTCTGTTCCTGAACGGCTTTCAGCTTACTCCATAAAGGCAGCTCCTGCATTTGCTCGGACAAAGCTTTTGTACCCGGGCTGTACGAATAGCTTTCTACAAAAATAACATCAGGGTTCTCTTCCAGCAGCTTTTCTAGTGAATACTGGATACTTCCTTCCCCATAAGGATCTTCCGACGGATCATTCACCTTGAACGGGTAATGGCTAACTTCCTTTAAAACGGAGCCCCCAAGACCGCTATCGGTTACTATTGAAAAATTGATATCGGTTCCGTACATAATCAGCGCTTTTTTATCCTTTGGCGCTTTCTGTTTCGCCTCCTCAAGCTTGCCTAAGAAGCTCTCTGCTGCCGCCTTGGCTTCGTCTGTTCGTCCTGTAAGCCTTCCGATGTCCTCCAGAAGCTTAACGGAATCTGAATATGTTTTGGGTTGAGCCAGATACACAGGTACTGCACCTGCAAGCCCTTCACGCAAGGAATCGTGCACACCAAGCAATCCAATGACCAGATCAGGCTTAACTGTTATAATGTCCTCCAGATTAGGTTCGAAGAAGCTCCCGCCAATGGAAGGAATGGTTGTCCCATGCTCCCCGTAAAATTCCTCTGCCACAGCAATGGTGCGCACGCCGCTCTCTCCGATCGCCACCGGCTCCATTCCAAGCTCAGCCGCTATATCTACACAAAGGGATACCACGCAGGCCACCTTTTCTACCTTTGATTGAAATTCAAGCTGTTCACCTGAAGCATCAATGATTTGCTGCGGTTGAAAAGACCCCTCCGGCGATTCCGTCACAAGTGCCGCGGCTGGCTCCGATTGCTCCGGCTGCTGAAGATTAGCCGTTTGATCCGTAATGGACGAGCTGCATGCAGCCAGCAGAATAACGGTTAACAACATAGAGATTGATAGCAGGATTTTCGTATGCTTCATCGTTTAAATCTCCTTACCTGTAGTTTAATCGTAATAATTACGTTTAAACTATATCAGAAACTTTACGATTTGAATACTTATGTTTTTGCGGCACCAGTGAATGTCCTATACGCTCATTGATTTAAAATAAGTCATTGGTTGGTTCCTTTGCTCTACGAGAGGACAGTTGTATTCCAATATGTGTTAAAATAATATGGGCTGTTTTTCGGGTCCAGATATTCAAAATTCACAGTATCGGGGAGAGTATATGACAGAAGCAACCAATTATATAAAGTGGATTAGAAGCAAAGTTGGACACGACTTAATCTTCCTCAACTTTGCCGGAGGCATTATATGCAATGAGCGTAATGAGGTCTTGCTGCAAAGACGGGGTGACAGTGATCAATGGGGATTTCCAGGAGGTGCAATGGAATTAGGGGAATCTGCCGAAGAAACTGCGATTCGAGAAATCTACGAAGAGACTGGACTTAAAGTCAAAGCAGAGCACCTGATTGGCGTATACACAAAGTATTATCATCAATATTCCAGTGGCGACAGGGCTCAGACCATCTCATTTTTCTTCCAATGTAAACATATTCAAGGAGAACTCACCATTGATGGTAACGAAACTCTGGAGCTGAGATACTTCTCCCACAACGAGCTTCCGCAGTTATTCGCGCAGCAACATCAAGATGCTTATGAAGATTGGCTATCAGGTAAATTCGGAGTATGCCGTTAAGAATGACTACTATTGATGGAAGACAATCATTCAAAAAACCGCCTTGGTGATCAAAGCGGTTTTCTTATTACTAGACCAACCCGCTGCCGTCTCCCGCTTTCTGCAGCCGCCACACAACATCAACCTCTACCCCTACACTAAGGATCAATTGAATATATTCCCCCTGCTCATTCTGTTCCACCTTGGCTTCACTCCCGTTAACCACAGCCTTTGTCCATGGAAGCCCAATCTTTAAGCGGATGATATTATCTTCCCTGAGAGAGTTCAGTGTCACGTGTACGGTTCCTGCGGGCAAATCCCAGGATAATGCCTTAACTTCGGCCCCTGTTCTTGCCATAAGCCCATTGATGGAGCCGGTTTGCCAATCGGAAGGCAAGGCTGGAAGAACCTCTATTTCTCCGGTATTCGAGAATAATAACGCTTCATTGACGGCTGCCACTGTGCCGAAGGAGGTATCCGAACAATAGCAGTTACATCTTCTGTTAGAATCATGATCTGTCATCAAGGAACTGTAGTATCCCGCACCCCTCATCATCGGAAGCAGTGAGGAGAGCACGCCATCACCATTTTTCAGCCTGGCTTGAACCAGCGCCTTATGCATCCAGCCATGCCCTGCGGTATCATCCCCGGTGTTATACTGGTCCCTGTTGGCAATCGCAGTCTTGGCAGCCCGGGCCAGCCCCGGATTGTTCTGCGTTTCATAGCCAGGCCATGCCGCATAGAGATGGCTCAAGTGCCGGTGGTTGTTATTCTCCAGATATTCATTCATGGCCCACTCGCGTAGGGCACCGTCCGAATCGTATTTATAATCCGGCAGCAGCTTAAGCAATGATTCCCATCTGGCTATTGCGTATTCATAGCCTTCTCTCTTCACTGCCTGCTCCATTGCAATGACCATGGATAGGCCATCCCGCGCGGCTGAAATATCCATGGTGGCATTAGCTGTGATCGTGCTGTTATAGCCGATGGGATGATTCTCGGGAGAATACGCCGGAATGATCAGATACTTTTCACCCGGATTCAGTACGGTTTTGCCATGCTGATGGCATGCGTTGCCGTTAATATCCGTGAAGTATTCCGGCGTACAGAGCTGCTCCCAGAAGTTAGCCTGCTTGGTCAGAAGGGGGAGCAGAAGATCCTCCGCAAGATTCAAATACCCTTGTTCTGTAAGCTGCTTGAATTCCTCATCGTCCAGGCCGCCATTATTAACACCTAGAACCGGCTTCAGTTCATCGAACCGCATGTTGCCGTTAATCGGAATCTGCTGGTTTCCGTAACACTGCCAGTACTCATAGATAGGTAAAAGACACCAGCTTGCCCCCGCGTTCCAGTATTCAAACGGATAATCATTGTCATATTCCACGTGCATCCCGCGGTCGCCGTCAGAGTTAACGGATACCTGCAGCGCATCATGCATGCCGTACGCCATCCGCGCATTATATTCAAAATCGGGAATGTTCCTCAAGAAAAAAGTAATATATCCAAGCTGTGCTTGTGTCAAATGGCCCGTATTCATGGCGGCGACCTGCAGATTCACATTGGCATCAAGCGTATAAATCCCGCGCCAGCCAGGATTCCATTCCCCCGTCCACATTCCATACAAGCGCGGCGCGCTTGCACCGCTGCAGCAGATCATGGCATACCTCCCCTGGTTGTACACCTGCTCCATAAAAGCATGATTAACTCTTTGCGGAGTTGCTTGCTGCGCATGGATTAAGGCCAGGTTATCTGCGTCCTTATCCTGCCCGTCGCCTTCAATGCTGAAGCTTACTGCGTTAAACTCGGCTGAATGCTTCTCCGTATGGGCAGCAAGAGCCGCATCATAATCGAACCGGCCGCCCGGAGCCGAATATTTTTGCACAACTGCATTCGTATCTTGGAAGAGCTGATCTACAATATCGTATTGTGTCATTGCGGAGAAATCTTCTATTCTCCCCATAGAATGCGTTCTGCTAGAGCGTGTAATGAGATATACGGCATCGGCATCCTTAACCTGAATCGCAGGGGTTGCTGTCCCGGACACGTTCATCGGTTCAAGGCTGCTGTCGGCCAACAATACTTTTTCCTTTGTACCGTTAACCACAACAACCCGGGTCAAGCCTGCGTATCCCCCATAGGCCAGCTCGCTTCCCGGATAGGACGGGTAATGAACGACTTGCGCCAGATAATCCGCGTTAGAATCCGCCAGCTGTTTATATTGCAGCGCCTTCAAATCGTTAGGGCCGGCATACGCCCCGCTCAAAGCGGAAATATCATCGATGGAGAGGGTCAAGTGAATCCTGGCCCCTGTAGAGGATGCAGTAATCTGCGTTATCGAAACATTATCCTCCCTGGAGGTAAAGGATGTGCGGACCCACTCCCCATTCTCATCACTGTAGCGCACTCCCGTCTCTGCCGTTTCATAGTTCGTCCATCTCTCATAACCGGAAAAACTTTCTTTATCAGGTATGTTAACTCTGAGCTGATGTCCCGGATGGTAGCTGTAGTAAAAGGTTCTTTTCCTCGTCCCGCCGGTCTCATCTGTAATCTTCCAGCTATCATTTTGGGCGAGGACGTTCTGCCGGGCATCCGGAAGTTGAGCGGTTAACTCCTTCGGAATGACTCTGGGGTCCATGGAAGGAAAGTTAAACCACATGTACTGAAAAATAAAGCTGTCCGAGTACGGCGAGCCGGAGGTGATATACCCGTTCTCCCCGTTTCCGCTGATCATGCCCTCCCGCCACGCATTACCGGGATGGACAGCAGGAACCTCTGTATACGTGTTAGCGTAATTTCCTTTTCGATACATACGTCTTGTGCCTGGTATTTTTGTCATCTGGTATCCTCCTGAATGGATAGGGCTGAATGCAAAATAATTATATCAATGGGGGGTTAGATTCGGTATCCTTAGAGATGACAAGGGAGCCGGAGAGATGTCGCATTTTTACAGGAGGGAACGTCTATGGGCATAAAATTACCGAGCATCAACATTGATAATATGGATATCAAGCTGAACCTTGAAGGCCTTGTGCTGAACGTACTGTATGTCAAGTTCGGCTATTTCTATAGGCCCATGCCTGAGCACAGCCACAGCCACAACAGCTATGAGCTTCATTATATTCCGGCAGGCCAAGGCATTCTGTATGCGCAGGGGAAACGTTATGCTATCACACCTGGCACGATATATGTGACCGGACCGGATGTAGTTCATGAACAGCTCCCTCTCCCGGAGGATCCGATGGCGGAATATTGCATCTTTTTTGAGATTTTGCCAGACAACTCCGTTCTCCCGCCAGTCAAGCGAACCTTCGTGAAGGAGCCGGCTCTTCCAGAGCTGCTGATGTCCACTCCCTTCTGGATCGGACTGGACAGCGGAAAGATGCTCGGATTATTTGAAATGCTTGCGGATGAGCTCTCTCTGGAGCAAGCCGGCGTTCATCATATGGCAACTAACATACTTGAGATGATTGTGATCCAATGGATAAGACAATATAGAAAGAATCCCGCGTCCACCCAATCCCTTCCGCTAAAGACCCTTGACGACAGCAGACTGCTGATAATTGAAAACAGTTTCCTGTACCATTATGATTCCATTACGCTGAAGCAGCTTGCTGACCAGCTGGGGCTAAGCACCAGACAGACGGAGCGGATGGTATATAAGCAATACGGCAAGGCCTTTACAGATAAGAAACTGCAGGCACGAATGGGCGCCGCTTCACGTCTGCTGCTCACAACAGACACTTCGGTTAGCAGAATTGCCGCCCAAGTGGGGTACACCACACCGGAACAATTCAGTAATGCGTTCAAAAAATATTTTGGGATGACGGCTACCGGGTATAGGAGCTTGGAGGTATAAGATGTCAAAAACAATATTAGTTGTAGACGACGATAATGAAATCGTAAAACTCATCACAAAGAGCTTAAGGTACGAGCAATTTGCAATAATTCCGGCATACTCCGGAAAAGAAGCCTTAGCTGCATTGGAAGAAAACCAGATTGATTTCATCGTTCTGGATATCGTAATGCCCGATATGGACGGACATGATGTTTGCAGAAGCATCCGGCAATCTTATAATGTTCCGATCCTGTTTTTAAGTGCACGTGATAAGGACATTGATAAAATCGTCGGCCTCGAAATAGGAGCAGATGATTATATGACTAAACCCTTCAGTATTCAGGAGCTTGCCTCCAGGATAAAGGCCCACTTCAGAAAAGTGGACAGGCTGTATAAAGAGTGGGAAGTGCTTAATCCCGGTAACGAAAAGGCGGCGGCTCCGCTCATTTTGAACGATAAAACGTTTGAAGCCTTTCTGCATGGCAGGAAGCTCGACTTATCTACGAAGGAATTTCAAATCTTATCAGTTCTGATGCGTCACAACAATCAGGTATTGACTCGTGAGCAGATCTATGAAAACGTCTGGGGAGATGAATATGGAGAAATAAATACTGTAACGGTTCATATTAAAAATATCCGTAAGAAGCTGGGTACTGAATTTAACTTTATCAAAACCATATGGGGCATAGGATATAAATATACGGAAAGAGAGCAATAGTATGAAACTGAAAATAAAGCTCCCCCTCTTATTCCTGCTGATGCTGCTGATTCTTATGTTTTCCATTGGATTGTACTTAAAGTTTGTCTTTGCCGTATATTCCCCTATACCCGGCACCTTGCTGGACTCACGATATATAGCATTGCTTCTGCCCATTTTCGCCATTGCGCTTTTTATATTCACTATTCTGATCATTTATATTTATTTTTTCATAGAAAAGCCCATTCGGCGCCTGAATACCCGGCTGGGAGAAGTAAATGTTGTCCATCCTCTGCCTCCGCTGGCTTCGGCGAGGAATGACGAGATCGGAGAGCTCTATAAGCACTTCAATAAAATGGAGCATAGACTTCAACTCGTCCACAGGGAGCAAACCGATATGATCGCAGCCATCGCCCACGATTTGAAAACACCCCTGACCTCCATTAACGGTTTTACTGAACTGCTGGCTGCACATAAGGACTTACCTGAAACGGAAAAGCAGGAATATTATGAATTGATTCAAAGGAAGTCAGCATATATGGTCGAGCTCATCAATGATTTCTCCAGCTTCACCAAAGAAAAACTGGAGCTGGAATCCATGGTAGCTGCACCTGTACAAGCATCTCCATTATTTGCACAAATTGCTTTTGAATATGAGTACGAGCTGGCAGGAATGGATATCCGGCTGACTTGCCGCCATTCATTCACGGACGATATCCGGCTGATGATCAATGAACCGATGATCCGCCGGGTGTTCGGCAACCTCTTTAGCAATGCCGTTAGATATGGGGGGAAAAATGAGCTGAAGGTGTATATGAACGGATACCCGCAAGGCCATTATGCATACTTCCAAATCGAGGATAATGGAGTCGGAGTGCCGGATAAGGATATTTCTTCTCTGTTCCTTAAGTTTTTCACTGTGGATAAATCACGGCAAATCCAAAAGGGCGGTCTGGGGCTGGGGCTTGCAAGCTGTAAATCTATTATTGAACATCACGGGGGCGAAATTGCTGCCTACGCCTCCGAATATGGCGGTTTGGGGATCAGGTTCAGCCTCCCCCTGGCGGCATATCGCTGATTTATTATTTCCTTTCTTCTTTCTGCAGCAAAGGTAAAGGCTGCTGCCTGGGTGTTCACACCCGGCAGCAGCCTTTTTTTGCGTTTATAGTTTTTTATATCCTCTTTATAAACCTTTATTTTTCTTTTAAAGCAGCTTTATCTTTGAATGTAAAAATGATTGTAGTACTTAGGAATTAACGTGAAGGAGTTAAAGGCTATGCGAATGTTATCAAAGAATAAGAGTGCCGGAACGCCCGCTATACAAATTGACGGGGTGCACAAAAGATTTGGCGACTATACCGTTTTAGACAATCTTTCACTGGAGGTGCACCGGGGAGAAATATTCGGATTTCTGGGACTGAATGGTGCCGGGAAGACAACGACTATTAAGCTGCTCCTGGCGATGCTGAGGCCAACCTCCGGTAAGCTCTATATGCTAGGCGAAAAGGTCGATTCCGGAAATTATAAATTATGGAGCAGCGTTGGATATCTGGAGGAGGCTACTTTTTATCCTGATCTGACTGTATTTGAGAATCTTGACATCGCAAGGCGCATGCAAGGGGTGCCTGACAAAGATTCCATTAATCAGGTTATCTATAAGCTGGGACTTGAGCCGCACCAAAAGAAGAAGGCAAAGCATCTCTCTTTAGGTAACAAACAACGCCTGGGACTTGCAAAGGCGATGCTTCACAATCCGCAAATTCTAATCTTGGATGAGCCGATCAACGGCCTTGATCCCGCAGGCGTGGCGGAGATACGGGATATGTTATATAACTTGGCGAAAAATTTCGGCGTAACTATTTTTATATCCAGCCATCTGTTAGAAGAGCTCTCTAAAGTGTCCACACGCATTGGAATTATTCATGGTGGCCAGCTTGTAAAGGAAGTCGCAATGGATAAACTGGAGCAATCCTTACAGAAAAGCTTAGTGGTGAATGGCCGGAACAAATACGCCTTAAAGAAGGTGCTTGAAGAGCATGGCCATGCATGTGAAGAGACCTTAGACGGCTATATTAAACTAACCGATGACCACGCAGCGGATAATCCTGAACGGATAGCTGAGCTGCTGGTGAAATGCAATCAGCCGCCAACCTCGCTTCGGGTGATTACGGAGGATTTGGAAGGCTATTTTCTTCGCACCATTGGTATGACCAGGGGGAATAAATAATGAATATTTTTTCTGTTTTACATTGTGAGACCCGCAAGATTATCCGCGCCAATGTGTTTTGGCTGATGTTTCTGGTTTTAGGCTTTGGGCCCGTCATGATGGGGATTGGAATTGTATTATCCGGTGACGCCGGCGGTATCCAGTGGGAACAGTATTTAACCGAATTGCTTGATACGCTTGCCCCGCTTGGTCTTATAGGATATACCTTTATCGCGGCATGGGTATTTGGACGGGAGTTTTCAGATAGAACCATTAAAGACCTGCTTGCAAAGCCCGTTTCCAGACCGAAAATAGTGCTGTCCAAATATCTTGTCATTCTGGCATGGTGCCTGCTACTTTCTATCTATATGTTTGCCATCGGCTTTGCCGTAGGGGCTATCCTGGGAGTTGAAGGCGGGTCAGCCTCCTTGCTTTGGAATTTCTTCTTCAGGTTCCTTATAACCTCACTGTTGTACATCTTTGTTACCACGCCAGGCACTCTTTTGGCCAATGTGACCAGGGGATACCTGGCGCCACTGGGACTCATCCTGATCATCGTCATTCTCTCCAGTGTTTTGGCTTCCTTTGGATTTGCTCCCTATTTCCCATGGACCATCCCGTCAGTATTTCAAAGCACCGGTTCTTTAAAGCTGAGCAGTATAATAATTCTTGCGTATACGGGAATAGCCGGAATAGCCGGAACATTTGCCTGGTGGAGATTTGCCGAGCAGAGATAAATATACTGTACAACCTTTCCGTTCATGACCATACTGGTACCCAACCAGAAACCGGCTTACGTGCAGCTCTGGTATGTTGAGAGGCTCGTTGATATACTGGGTTTGTAACAAACCAATTGATGATGAGGTGTTTAAAAATGGCATTAACGTCCACATTCACGAGCATCAATCTGCCGGTAAACAACGTAGAACAATCGAAGGTGTTCTTCACCGGGCTCGGGTTCGGGCTCAACCCGCAATTCCCCGATAATGAGGACTCGGTAGCCATCATAATCGGCGATAACCTGCAGGTCATGCTGCTCACCAAAGAAATTTTAAAATCGCTCACGCAGAAGGAAACCGTTGATACGGAAAAGTATGCGCAAATGACGATCGCACTGGCCCTCGAGAGCCGGGAAAAGGTAGATGAAATCGTGAATACCGCGGTCTCCCTGGGCGGGAAATCGTACGAAGAGCCTGAGGATTACGGCTTCATGTATCATTGGGCCTTCGAGGACTTGGACGGCCATATGTGGGCAATCAATTACATGAACGCGGATGCAGCTCAAGGTTAGGGATTAACAGAGAGCGCAATCCTCCTTCAGTTAATACGGGAAGACGCCGGGCACGATTTCCGGCGTCTTTTTTGCCTTTTCTGACATTTAGTGATCTTAATAAAAGAATACAAATGTAACCTTTTCCCCTTCCCGTACATCTAATCAGCAGAAACGGCGATAACGAATGAATAACAAGACCTTATAGAGAATGGAGGCTGACGGTTGGATATCGATCAAGAGGAACAAGTCAGGCGTGCGCAGGAAGGAGACGAGGAAGCTTTCATCCATCTTGTGAAAGGGCTGGAACTGCAAATGTACAATGTGGCGAAATCAATTGTGAAGAAGGATGAGGATTGTGCAGACGCAATGCAGGACACAGTATTAAAAGCTTACAAGGCCATTTCAACGCTGCACAGCCCCTGTTTTTTCAAAACATGGCTGTTTCGTATTTTGATCAACGAATGCAATCTGATTTTACGTAAGCGTGCACAGAATATCATTATGGCTAACCTTCCCCAGAGGCAAATGGTTTCCGCCAAAGTTGAAGCTCTCGACCTTCGCGAAGCCGTCTACCGGCTGGAGGAAGTGTCGCGGACGATCATTATCCTGCATTATTTTCAGGATCTACCGCTGCAGCAGATTGCAGACATCCTGGAGATGTCCGAGAGCGCAGTAAAGACACGGCTGCACAGGGCAAGGAAAACGTTATATGGTTGGCTTGCAGACCCCGCAGAAAGAAAGGTGAACGCATGAGTAATCCGGAATTTGAGCTTGAGCTGGAAATTCTGAAAGAGCAGAGGATTGAAGAGATGCCGGAAGCAGTACGCGCCCGTATGGAGCAAACCTATCAAATGCTGAGCAGCATGCCCCCGAAGCCTCTCCCTGTCCAGAAAAAAAGCCGCTGGCTGCGGAAGGTTATAATTACAACGGCAAGTGTGGCGGCTGCAGGCATTCTTTTCATCAGTTTGGGATTCATTTCACCTGCAATGGCAGAAACCTTGAAGCAGATTCCCTTTGTAGACAGCGTATTCCGGTTGGCGGGAGACCTCGGGCTGCAAAATGCGAATGAAAAAGGGATGACCGCCGCTGTCCACCAGACGGTTACCCATCAAGGAGTAACGCTTAGTGTGTCCGAACTGATGTATGACGGGAGCCGCTTATCTCTGGTATTGACCCGTGGTATGCCTGAGGATACGAATGATACTTTTTATGAGTTGTGGGGGAACGAGCAAAGTCCGGAGGGGTTTGTGAACAACATCGACTTTTTTATCAACGGCGAACCGGTAAATACCAGCTGGGGACTCTCCTCCGGCGGAGAGCAGGCCCCTGACTCCCTCATTGTCACCACCTTTGAATCGGTAGAGATGCCTGACGAGTTCGATTTTTCCATGAAGGTCAGACTAGCAAAGCTTAATCAGGATTTCGAATTCAATATTCCGGTGAAAAAGAATACTGCGAACAGTATTGTACTGACCCCGGCAGAGGCGAAGACACACGATCATATCCACATGAGAATTAAGCGAATCGAGCTTAGCGAAACGTCGACCCGCTTGGTTGTCGAGATTAAGGGAGAGCCTGGAGAAGGCATTCGGGAGCTTCAGCAAAAAATTCCGGATAAATATAAAGTTTCAGGATTCCTTAATATTGATTTTGATCTTACCGATGAGCAGGGGCGAATCCCGGCATTCATCGGTGGCAGCAGTTCGGGTGAAGGAGATTCTTTATCCTATACATCCATGTTTGAGCCGATGGAGACCACGCCGAACACGGTCACCGTAAAGCCGTATATCCGCTCCAGAGAGAATAAAATATATATTCCTGAGCTTGAGTTTATAGTGCCGGTACAATAGCAGACTGGCAAACGTTCTATCAGCCCGATTAAAGTTAAAAACAGATTTTTTTCATGTGAGCCCTTGAAAAGGGCTCTTTTTAGTATTCAGAAATCCCACCAACACCGAACGTCAGTTATAACACAGCTGCAGCCTATGACGTCGTTCCCGGTCTGACTGCCGCAATAGGCTGGTTTTCTCACTGTACTATCCCTCAACACTCCTGACACGAATGTATCTTAATATGTAATATTAACAGCATGTATTCTACCATTTTTTTATATTTTATATTGAATATAGCAGTTTATTTTTATGAAAAGCCTATAATTATATTATTTTTATAATATTAATTGACTTAATAGATTACCAATGTTATATTCCCTAACATAATTTAAAAACATACATATGGAAAAGGAGATTACCCAAATGAGTAAGTTGAAACGTCTACGTAAAACTAAAAGCAATCATTTTGATTCTACCCGATCCGGATATTCTCCCGAAAAAAAGAATTGGAGTAAAAAGCAAGTCCTAGCTACTTCCATCGCGTTATCCGTTATTGCTTCCGGAGTCATCCCGCTTCAAACAGCCGATGCTTTAACTAGAGTCACTTCAGAGAGTGGCACCGTATGGGAGATTCACGATGTATTTGCTCCCAGTTTAGACACAGGAAGTTTACGCACAGTTGGAGCTACACAAGTACAGGGCTTCGGTAATATTTTTGTAAAAGTGTCCTCTCCTACAGCTTCACTGATGAATGGTCAAATGATGCGCGGGTTTGACTTGAAATTCGATGGCGTTAATACTTTCACTTCAGCTCAATCTGTAAATCTGGGAAATGTAACTGTTACTAGAGCGGTGTATGTCGATACAAAAAATAATAGAACGAGATTCTTTGATACCTTCACTAATGTTAATACGGAAGTTGTAAAGGTCGATGTATCTTTCGGTGGCTCTTTGGGCTATGGTACAGCGGCAAATGCTTCAGTAGTAAAGGCAACCTACTCAAATGATCTGGAGGTAACTACAGATGATTCATGGATTGTTGTAGACAGCAGTGCCAGAAACAATAAACCATTTGGTATTGCGGTTGGATCTCCATATCCATTCAATAATGGATTGACCGGTCTGGGTAATCAGCAAAAGGATCCATTCACAACACCATTAGCTAAGTCTGGAAATGATGCAAATTTCTACGGGTTCATTAATACATTAAATATTGGACCGGGCGAGTCGAAATCCCTGGTACATTATGTACAAGTTGGAGAAGCCGGTGAAGAAGGGCTGAACAATCTGGTTACCATGCTGAATGGACTTAATAGCCAGCTGGATGTATCCGGATTAACCAACGCACAAATTCGTTCAATCAGTAACTGGGATATATCCGGTATAGAGGGACTTGATACTGGAGATAGCCTGGTTATTCCAAATGCTCCTGCAGCCAAAGCATTAGTAACTTCATCCCCATATGATGTTACCAATAAATCAATTGCAGAAATGCAGCAGGACATGATGAATGGTAAAACGACTTCTGTCCAGATTACTCAAGCTTATTTAGATAGAATTACAGCTTACGATGAAGGTCAAATGGGATTGCATTCCTTCCTGCATGTATCTGAAACTGCGCTAACCCAGGCAAAAGCTGCTGACGATGCCCGGGCACAAGGCGCAAAAGGTGATCTGCTAGGTATTCCAATTGCCATTAAAGATATATATGATACGAAAGATATGCCGACTACAGGCGGTACAAAAGCCCTCGAAGGCTGGCAGCCTGATTCTGACGCCTTCCAGGTTGCTAAACTAAGAGAAGCCGGAGCTGTAATTATTGGTAAGACAAATACCTCCGAATTCGCTAATAGCGGAAGCTTTAGTGAAAGCGGCTGGATGCAAACCTGGAATGCGCTATATCCATCCAAAACCTCTTTTGGCTCCAGTGGAGGATCAGCAGTGTCTGTCGCAGCTGATTTCGCAGCAGCAGCAATGGGATCACAGACAGGGGTATCTCTGTACGCCCCATCAACAGGCGCAAGCTTAACCAATTTCCGAGGTACAGACGGTATAGCAAGTGTTACTGGTGTAATGCCGCTCACTTGGGGACAGGATTATGCAGGTCCTATTGCTAAAACCGTAACGGACCTGGCTATGATTTTAAATGCTACAACGGGTACAGATCCAAAGGATATCTTTACAGTGACTGCCGATGCTGATAATAAACGTCCAGCCGACTGGAAGGAAGCCTTGGATTCTGAAGCATTGCAAGGTAAGAAAATCGGATACATTCCTGCATCCTTTGTATCTACGTTTGCCGATGATGATACCGGACAAGCCGTAATGGATAAGTTCTCAGAGCTTCAAGCAGCGGGTGCGACAATGGTTGAAATGTCAGCACTACCATCAGCTCCTAGCCGTCCTTCTGGCATTAATGGATCTACTGAAGGCTGGGCACGCTATATTGAGCTTCATGAAGATTTCCCTTACATGGATGGAGCAAGTGTACTGGCTTCAGATAAGGTGCTTATCTATAATCAAAGAGGATATAACCAACCTACGCGCATGACTGAACAGGCTGTTCAAGATTATATCAAGTATAGAACGGATTATAAGGAAGTTATCAGACAGTGGATGGACGATAACAAAGTTGATGCCGTTGTTTACGCAGGCTTTATTAGCGACGTATATAATAATGACGCAGCGGCTTCTCAATTAAGCTCTGACCGTGGAACGGGCGTACTAACTTCTACTGTTGGATTGCCTACGGTAGTAGTTCCTGTAGGGACGAATGACAGCGGATATTCTATCTCTATGCAGCTTGTTGGCAGAGCATGGGATGATGCGGAAATTCTCGGGATGGGTTATGCCCTTGAGCAGCAGAGTAAAGCCAGAATACTTACAACCTTTGCTCCGGCACTTCAATATGTTTCAAACTCTACTAATCCAGATCCAGGCGTAGATAATGGAACAACCAACCCGGCTCCAGGTACTGGAGTAGGCACAGTTACTCCTCCAGCAACAACAACGCCTGTAGAAACACCAGCACCTCAGCCGGAAGTCGTTAGTTTCGCAGATACACTGAATCACTGGGCACGTGCAGGCATTGACACACTTATTGCCAAGGGATTACTGACGGGTTATGCCGATGGTACCTTCCGTCCAAATGCAGGTTTGACCCGTGCTGAAGCCATCAAGGTAATTACAACTCACATGGGACTTGAAGGACAAGCAAGTAACTTTACAGATGTATCTTCAACGCATTGGGCGAATAAGTATATTGGTGCAGCTGCCGGATCAGGCTTGATGAACGGATATAGTGATGGAAGCTTCCGTCCAGACCAGAAGATTAGCCGCAGTGAATTAGCTGCGCTGATCACTAGAGCTTTTAAATTAACCGGTACAGGAAATGCATCCTTCACAGATGTTAACAGAAACGCATGGTACTATGATTCCATCGATGCACTCGCATCCAATAAGATTATTACCGGATACGCAGACAATACATTTAAGCCTGAAAAAGATATTACTCGAGCTGAGTTTGCTACGATTGTTTCCAGGTTGCTGGAGACTGCGAAGTAAAAAAAGTATAAAAGGCCATCCCGAAAAGGATGGCCTTTTATACTTTTCGATACATATAGTGCAGCTAATCAGTAACTATAAATGTGCGAATTCTTTAATCACCTGTGAAGAGAATTTTGTTAATAGACAACATATTTGTTTTCCCTTAGAATAAGTGAAAAAATTAAATGACAGGGGTCTAAGCGTATGACTCTAACGGTTAGCTTAACTGGTAAGGAAAATGTAGAAGATATAGTCACAGATGCTTTAGAAAAGCAGGTTCCATCGCCTCATAATGATCTATTTGGCGTTGAGTCGTGCAGAAAAACACTCTGGGGAAATGATTTGATTATTGAGCTTGGATGTGAGTTGATACCTATTTTAAAAACACATGATATTATTGTATACGATGAATATGTTGAAAAACTGAGACGTGAGTTTCTCATTTTGCTTGATAATTTAGATCATATTAGCCTACATACAAATTATAGAAAAGACTACATTGAATTTAGAGTGAACAACGCTTTAGAACTAATAAAAATAGCACTTAACAACTTAGATAAAGTTGGAGTTTGGATTGGCTAGTTACTAAATTACCTCATCCAATGATAACAACAGCATCATTATGCTGAAAAGCAGTGGGTAGTTCTTCTGTTATCTCGATCTTACCCATACTATATTCTCTAATGGTTTGCCCCTCATTTGTCTTATATACTATATATGTTCCATTTGAGTTTTTCTAAGATAAACAACCTGTAAGACTGAGACCTTTAAGATCTCTTTCCTACAGGCTACTTATTAGCTACCGCTTAGCCTTATAAAACTCATTGTAAAGCTTCATCAGCGCCCTTTTTTCTATCCGCGACTCATACCCCCGGCTAATGCCGAGATCTTTAGCAATCTCCAGCTGCGTCCTTTCTGAGCCGCCTGCATTGGACTGAAAAATCCGCATAATATCTGCTTATTGCAAACGGACCATTATAATATTCAATTACCACTTAAAAATCAATTGAAAAATGGCTAATAATGCCCCAATGATAATTACAGTACTACAAAAACGCACAAAAATGCGGCCTTCTTTGGTATATTCTTTTCCATATATATTCTTTTTCGATGGCTTTATTAACTCTTTTATAGAAATTATTAAGAATAAAATTGCAGCAATCCACCAAAATAGAGCCATCTTCATCAACCTCATTTATTTAATATGATTAAGATCCAGAACTATTATCGAAATCCGGATCTATTACTATCTAAATTTAATTAATACACATCTACGACTGTTGATGCTAAATCTGCAGCATCGCCTAACTAACCTACCGTTCTTTGCACCATCTTTGATTGAATTTAACTAATTAGCGCCATCATTGCATATTTGATTATGTCTGTACACGGCCTCGAAGAGGCTGACAGTTGTACCGCCGGGTTGCCATTTACATTATATCCATACCGTTCATTACCCTCTGAATTGGAAATGATATACACTAAAGATATGAGTACACTTTCATCTGCTTATCCTCTTATTTCTTCCCCCTTAAACCTTGTCCTTGGTTTACCTGCAAGCCTTTACCCCCAAATATTGTTTCTATAGACGCAACAAATCTAAAACAAAAAACAACTCATCAGTAGATAAGTTGCTTATATAACACTATTTTATCAGCACAGCGTTGTTCTCATCCTCTCTATCCGCGACACGTAGCTGCGACTTATACCCAGATCCTTCGCAATCTCCCGCTGCGTCCGTTCCTCCCCTCAGTGTCCAACCCAAACCGTCCCACCACTACTTCCTTTTCGCGTTCATCGAGAATATCCAGGTTTCGGTAGATCTTGCTCTTCTCAATCTTCAGTTCCACTTCTTTAATCACATCGTCGGTTTCAGAGCCGAGGATATCAATCAGGGTGATCTCGTTTCCTTCCATCTCATTCTCGATACATCTGGCTGCGAACGTTGCGAGCTTTTTGCCCGTGTAGGGCGGTAACTTTCAATCGCCTTAATCAACCCGATCGTGCCGATGGAGATCAAATCCTCCATGTCTTCACCTGTATTGTCGAATTTTTTGAGGTTATGACCACGATACGTTGTCAAAAAAACAAACCAATTACGATCGTTTCGGATTCGAATTGGTTTACTCTTGTGTTTTATATTTAATTTGTAGTTTCCGATTAATTTCCTGTGTCCATTCAGGCAATTCATTTATATAATATTTAATCCCGCTTTTATCTGTTTCAAGAACAAACTCCCCATCAGCTTTACTATTATCAACAACAATTAATTGATCAATCAGATCTAAGTGAGATAACAGATTATTCATACTGGTTACATCGCGTCTAATAATATCATCGGTTTCAATATGATGACCACCATTCTTCACTCGCAAAGCAACACGTTCAATATTTAGCCGAACATCTCCTAGGCCAACATAGAACATGATGATTTCAAAGCCTTGCTCCTTTGCGTCTATCATCTGCCTTATAACGTTACCACCGGCTAAAGTAGTTTCCACGGTGAAGTCCCACTTATTACGGATGCATTCCCTGGCTATTCTGATAGCTTCTTTTCCAGCAGATACTTTACTTTTTTCAGGATCAATATTATTGATCTTGCGGGCTAGCGCATCTGGATCAATATTCACACTGACTCCAAGCCGGTCAACAATCAAGTTGCGGATTGTGCTCTTTCCGCTTCCATTATTGCCTGCAAATACAAACATAGTCGCCTTTGTCTTACTCATGGATGAAATCCTGTTCATTCATCTTCTCGATCTTCCCCGTACTATATTCTCTAACAAATTGTCCCTCATTTGTCTTATATACTATATAGGTTCCATTTGCTTTAGCATCCAATTTGGCACGGTCGCCTGTTAGTCTGATCAGCTTGGCAAGGTCCTGCGTAATATTCATCAATATAGAAACACCTCATTTCCGCTTATAGTTCGAGTATACCACAGCAAAGCATAATTTAATTTATATCAGCTTAAAGCATGGTGTATAGAATCTAATCATTGATTATAAAAAACAAAAAAACTGTAGGAATGAGACCTTTAATGTCTCATTCCTACAGGCAATTACCTCGCTCACCGCTTCGCCTTATAAAACTCATGATAAAGCTTCATCAGCGCCCTTTTTTCAATTCTCAAAACATAACTCCGGCTAATGCCGAGGTCTTTGGCAATCTATCGCTGCGTCCGTCTCCGAGCCGAGGATATCGATCAACGTTATCTCGTTCCCCTCTTTGTCCGTCCCAATCGGATCGTGGAGAGATACATCTTTCCGCGTTTTTTCAACGAGCGGAGATGCATCAAGATTTCATTTTCAATACATCGTGCAGCAAAAGTGGCAAGCTTCGTTCCCTTGTTAGGGCGGTAGCTCTCAATCGCCTTGATCAACCCTATGGTGCCAATGGAGATCATATCCTCCATATTCTCTCCGGTGTTTTCGTTTTTTTGAGGTTGTGGACACGATATGATGTCAGTTGTTCTGTACAGTTCCTTCTAAATATCCTCAAAAATAAAAAAAGCACTAAGCGCAAGTTCTGATGGGACTACGTTCTTAACCTCTAAAATGCACAATTATACGATGAAACAATATCTTCAAAAAATATATAATTTAATTATTTTTATATTTTTTAAAATTTTTTATAACTACTATAATTGTGATCACTAAAAAGATCAGAGGAATAAGTAATTGATCATAAAACATTCGATCATTTAAAGCATAATAAAGTGCATAGTTTCCTGCTACAAACAACAACAATAGTAACAATACATGCAACCAACGTTTTGTTCGATTATTCATTCGTTATATTCACCCCTCTGTTGTCCAATATCAGTATAAGCATATTGAAATTTTTAAAAATATTTGGTATTTTCAACTGTTGCTTAGAGTTAGTCTTTACCAATATTCCACTTTTTGAATTAATAATAGTATCTATCTCATTTAGTTGTATTTCTACAGTTTTCCCTGGTTTGTCTCGATAAAATAATGTGGTTTCTGATAAAATCACTTTTACAGAAGCATAATATGCAATACCCAAAATTCCAATAAATACTAATATATAGCTTGCTAAGATTAATTTTTTTTCACTTTCGAACGCAATATAAATGGAGATGCCAGCAATAATAAAAATACTGGCAATAAAATAATGTATAGTGGCAATCCTAAAAGAAATAGGATAATTTATTTGACCATACTCTTTTAGACTCATATTAATAGGTGTTGGCTTTCTTTTTGTAAAAATTATTATGATGGTTAATAAAACAACTGCAATTGCAATCAAAATACTGTTTGGTATTTCCATTTCCCGGCCCTCCCTCATAATAATAAGATTGCCGGCAATTATTATTTTTTTAATTATTGCCGGCAATTTACTTATTCTAAATAAGTCCTCAAACTGCTTATCAGCAAATCTAAATATAAAGACAATTCATCGTTTCTTATTTGTCCGGCAACTGAACTTATTATCATACTCGCAGCAAATTCAGGTTTAAGAAGTTGATCATTATTAATTGAGGATACAATCATATCAGCAAAAGCCGAACCTGCTGCATTTGCTAATCCTATATTTATAAATCCAGTTGTAGGTCCTGCTAAAGCTAATAAAGTTCCTGTTAAAGCCGCCCCTCCTGCTGCTCCTAAACCTTCTATAGCAGCCTCTTTTGCAGAGCCACCTTTAAATAACTCCACTGTGAACGCAACTAACCCGCTTCCAATTGTGGTTGCCAATAAAACAGCTACCCACTCTGCTAGTTGTCCTGAAGGATCCACATACTTAAGCGGATTATTTACCACATAAATATAAGGATTCTGACTATCCGGATGATTCAGTCTGCCTTCCCAAGTGTCTTCTGTAATAAATCTTCCCACACTCGGATCATACCAGCGCGCACGAAGATATTGCAGTTGTTGCCCTTCATCCCAGTATTCCCCGGAGTAGCGGAACGGGTTCGTGTACTGATCCGCTTCTTCTTTTACAGTTGGATTACCCCAAATATCATAATCGTAGGTGTTCAGAAGGGTCTGATCCTGTCTGTACAGGTTGACTACATCGCCATGTCCATTTTGGAGATAGTATCCCACTGTCCCCCACTGATTCTTCATGCTGATTAACTGCAATCCGCGGACATAACGGGCTTTGAAGTTGACGGTATTTCCCGATACGCTTCCTTCGGCGATGATATTCTCTCCGTCATAGTAATAACGGGTTGTGCCGCCATCATTTTTTTCGCGCATCAGACCGTCGCCATCGTACTTATAGCTGGTTGTGAAGCCGTTGCGGGTCACTTGTTTAAGCTGGTTTGCCCCGTCATAGCTATATTCCATTGTATCTGTGTGCGGGCTCGAAGCAGTTGACAGCTGTACCGTCCGGTTGCCTTTTACATCATATCCATATTGTTCATTACCCTCTGAACTGGAAATGATACGGTCTAATTCGTCGTACGTAAATGTTTCTGTGTTACCGTTGGAGGTCCGCTGAGTAATATTCCCGTTATCATCATACGTGTAGTTATATTCATTCAGTACCTCCGTCCCTTTAAGATGTTTTAGTTCCGTGAGTCGCCCGAAGCCATCCTCATATAAATACTGCGTGACGATTCCATTGCCTAAAGTTACCTTATCCAGCACGCTGCCTGAGTAGGTATAGGAAGCTTGCGTAACTTCTGCCGAAGTACTATTTTCCTTCAAAGACACTTTGGTCAGGCGATTATCATCATCGTAGGTGTATAAAGTAATAGCTCCGAACGGATCTGTCATTTTAGCACGGTTGCCTGCGTTGTCATACTCATACTGTATCGTTTTCCCGTCAGGAAAAGTAACCTTGCGTAAAGTAGAGTCCCGGTTATATAGATATTGCGTAGTTCCCGTCTCGTCCGTCATAGACTTACGCAATCCGTTCTTATAATAAGTAAAGCTTGCCGTTACGGCATTGCCTGCAGCGCCATAGTTCCAGCCGGTCAATTGATTCCGTTCATCATAGCTGTGCTGAGCGGGATTGCCGAGTCTGTCCGTGCCTTCAACAAGGTTGCCGTTGTCATCATATCCATAGGTTTCCGTTCCCTCGTTGGAATCCGTTTTGGAAATCCGCTGTCCGCGCTCATCATAGTCATAGGTAGTTAAAATTTGCCCTTCAACCTGTTTACTCGTAATCTGCCGAAGCTTATTGTATCCGTACGTGGATGTCTGGCTAAGGCCATTAATAGTCTGTTCCAGATTAGTTAACAGACCCAGGCCGTTGCCTTGATACGTAGTCTGATTACCGTTACTATCCGTATTTTGAATCTGAAAAGGATCGCTGCCTACTTCATATGCAATGGATCGCTGTAATACATCGCTGCTTGTAGGGTTGCTATTTAGCTGCTTTACATTCGTCATTCGGCCCAGCTCATCTGTAGTTTGCTCTGTCACCGCTTGTGTAGTTGCTGTAATCGGGCTTGTCGTTGTTATACTGCGGAGCATGTCATTATAGGATGAGCCATAGATTTGCCCGAGCGGAGTCGTTGTTTGCTTTATTCTTCCCACGTTATCGTACTCATAAGAAGTAGTATGATTCAGTCCATCCTTAACCCCAATTACTTCGCCCAGTCCGTTATACGTATAAGACTGCTTCGTTGCCGGCGTATGCGCCAATGTTGTACTGTCCATAACAGTATTGGCTGCCGGAGCCTTTACTTCACGGATACGGCCAAGACCATCATAAAGACTGCTAGTCTTATTTCCTTCTTCATCCATCCCCTGGACAGTATAGGATTGATTGGCGGTATCATAGGTGTAGCTGAATGTTCGCTCCGGTTTAACCGATTCACCAGCATTCATGGAGGACCTGATTTTGGTTACCCGGCCAATCAGGTCATACTCTGTCTCATATTTGCGGCTGGCAGCTGCACTTGTACCTGCCTTGACTGCATTGGGATCCAGATAACCCTTTTGCCAGCCGGTTCCCGAGGTATATTCGTATTTTTCCTCAACAGAGCGTGTTGTCCCGTTTTTCGTTACATTTTGTTTGACACTTACCGGAAATAAGCTGTTGCTGTCATAGGTGTACGTTGTCAATTGTGAGCGGTTATTTTCCAGCAGGAGCTTTACTGTCAAAACATTGCCGTAAGTATCATAGGTATATTCCGTCGTATCGGTCTGCTCGACAGTGTCCGCCAAAGTATTTTTATACTTCTGTTCGGATTTTGTAACCTCTGGTTTGGTGGCAGAGACCGTCTGTACATATTTTTCTGCTACCGGACTGCCTGTAGCGATCCCATAGGTTGTTTCTTTAGTTATCGGAATGCTTTTGAATGTACTGTGATAGCTATACGTAGTCTTGTAATTTTTAGGATTAATATAGGTTAGTACGTTACCATAGTTATCATAGGTGTATTGTTCTTCTGTAAATGAGGATTGATCCGTTCCGTCAATGCTGTATAGGTTCTGTCTGATATTGCTCGGCAATTCACGCTGGGGATCGTAGGTGTAGACCTTATTTTCTTTATATTCCCCTTGTTTTTCTGCCGAGGAAGTTACGAGCAGATGCTTGTTATTGTAAGTGAAGCTTTCCAGCAGGCGGTCCTGGGTCGGCACAGCAGTATCCGGATCGGTAAAAGTCCTCATGCTGTTTTTAATAGTAAAGCCTGAAGATAAACTATCCGGGTTACTCTCACCCGCTGTACCATATCCAGAGAAATTTTTTCCTGCTTCAAATGAATATTTTGTATATTGTGTCTTCTGTACTGTACCGGTTGGTCCTTTCAAGCTGTCATAACGTTCACCAATCCGGTAATATTCCAGATAACCCTTTGTACCAAGAAACTTTTTCTGGGCAGCAGCCTCATATCCATAATTGCTGGAGGCTCCTGTAGGGTAAGTGATCTTGGTCAGTAGCTGATAAGTGATTGCGCCGTTTGGTTTACTAGTATCTGCAGTTTCGTAATCAAATGCTGCACTTTTGGATGCATAGCTGTAAGCGGTGGTCAGCTTCTTGTTATTCGAACTATTGGCAGTGTCTATATTAATAAAAGAGTCTACAGAAGACAGCTGCATTTCATTGGTCTGACCTGAGATTGCAGATTTGTTGTAAACCAGTTTTCCGGTTTTTGTGCCATCAATAGGATATGTGACCGCAACCGTGTCAGCATCAGGATAATCAAAGCTTATAACACGGTTACCTGTACTGGTAATTGCACTGATGACCGAAGCACTGGTTCCGCCAAAAATCGGCTTGGATACATAAGCCACTGTTACTTCGTTGCCGTAAGCATCGCGGGTTCCGATCCATTTACCGGTTGAGTCAAAGTAATTAGCAGTATTCAGTGTATTGCTCAATTTAAATGCAGCTGTTGCTCCACCAATGGTATCGGTAGCCGTGGAGAAGGTCATGTCTTGAAGCGTATAGCCTTCGATAGTGCGTGTCGTTCCGGTTCCGGTAATCCGGTATACATTCCCGTTCGCAAGGTGCAGGAAGGTCTCTCCTCCCCGCAGTTCTACGGAAGGAAAAGCAAACGACCAGCCTGCTCCCAGGTTATAACGCTTTTCATTATGTGTGTACTTGTCGCTTGTGGAATCGTTGGTATAGTAATAAGGGCTGGAAGTGTTCGTAGTCGTAGCCTTTGGATTCGTCAAGTTACTGTCCCGGGAGCTGTAAATCCGCGTCAGAGACACATCCAGGCCATTACGGCCCGGAAAGACAAGATCTGTCTCTGTTACGTTTAGAACTCCGGTCAGGCTGGAGATATTCTCTCCGCCGGGAATGTCTCTTTGAGGGGTATTTGCATAGATATCGTACAGAGCTTTGGTTGTATCCAGGTTGCTTAAACTTACTGAATTGTTAGCCGTATCCGCATAAGCTTTATTTGGTACCGCCGGCATAGGCGGCACCAAAAACGACACAGTAAGCATTATGATAAGACCGGAACGGCATTTTGAACGAAAATGAGATAATGGTTTCAAACAGCTTCCCCTCGCTTTATCGGAATAATGGCTTATGGTTGGTTGATTTCCAAACGTGCTTTGTCCCAATATACCGTTCCTTGGCCGCCGCCTCCGGCGCCCTTGATGCCTATATAAACATTGATATAGACGGCTCCAGCTGGTGCTGTTCCATTAACCGACAATGTCTGGTAACTGCCTACTGTATTACTTGTTACTTCCTTCCACTCAAGCTGGCCGCCGTTTTGATCCAACAATTGTACAACCATTACTCCTCTTGCATTCGTTAATTCCGTTGCCTTAAAAGCTGCACTTAAGGAATAGGTCTCACCTGCACCAATACCTTTTGTTTGGTGGATGTAAGCATAGGCAGCTGTCGGGATATCTGTTGCAGCTATTTTCAACGCCTTACTGCCTTCATAGGCATCTGAATCGGCTGTAATGGTAGCACTGACCACTCTGCCGATCGAAGTGGTCCATTGAACGATAGTATCGTCCTTGGTCCGTTCCAGCCCCGGATTATTTAGCAGATTGCCGTCTACATATTCCAATTTGATCTGATCTGCGTAAATGGTGCCCGAAGCCTGATCTCCAAGAGCCTTTACTTTAACGTACACTTTGGCGTACACGGTGCCTTTTGGAATCCGGCCCTGCTTCAACAGGGTTTCGTAGGATGAAGAGGCATCCGTGGATTCTTGTTCATAGCTGCCCAGTACAGCGAGATCTTCTGTCAGGAATTCCACCGCCAGCACTGCAGAGGCTTGGTTTAAAGCTTCTTTATATATTTTTCCGCTTAAGCGGAACGGCTGATTATCATTCACACCAATCGTTTGATATACAAAGCTGCTCTTATAGACCGGCATTTCACTCATCTGCAGCTTGTAGGCTTTATTGCCCCGGCTGACAGGCTGGTCAACATGCTGGAAATCCGCGCTGCTGCCCGGCTCTGTATACGTCTTCCAGCCGTAGTTCGGGTCTGTTTGTTCTGGAGGTACTCCCGGTGTCTGCTCCGTTACTTCGTAGCTGCCGTTGATCAGCAAGTTCGTTCCGTTTGTGTCAGGCTGCTCGTCCAGCTGACGTCTGGTTAAATTCCCTGCTGCATCATAGGTAAAATCAATGCCATCCCCGCTCTGAAGGTAGATATATTTCAGTCTTGAGGCGGAATCATAAGAATACTGAGTGAACTTTCGTTCAATAGTATCCAGACTAATCTTGTGCTCGATGTCAAAGAGGCTTGCATCTTCACCAGATTGATTCGTCGTAGCAAGCTCAATCTTACTGTAGCTGTCTCCGCGCTTCATCGTTGCATAAGCTGTTCCATTGCGGGGTACAGCCAGCTCCGGCAGGGATAATGTACCGGCAGCGCGGTTCCATTTAAAGAAGACAAAGTCTCCGGTACTTCCTGAACGTCCTGTAAAGTACAGGTTTCCCTGCGCATCATAACTGCCAGATCCGTAAAGCGCCTGCTTGCCCTCAGGCACCGAGCCTTTAAATAAATTCAAAACTCTGGTTGGAGCCTGCATAGTATACACAAGCAGATTCTGCTGATCTGCAATATTACGGAGCGAACCGAAGACTACTGACCGGCTGCCGTCATACACGCTCAGGAACCAGTCACGGTCGGTTAGTGTATATTGGTTTTCATCCACCGGCTGTTCAGCATTCCAGCTCCAGCCCCCTCCGCTGTAAGACGCCTGTTTGTAGCGGATGCCAAGTCCGTCTCCTGCTCCTCCTGCATTCCAGGCAACATATAAATGTGGGGTTCCGTCCTTGACGGCTTTACCGTTGCTTACAGAAGCTGAAGTATGCTGGAAATCAATGGACGGCCATGTAGGCACTCCAAGTGTTCCGCTATCCAGCACGGTTGCCGTACTTGGTGTTCCGACTTTTCCGGCTGAAGTGATATCTATACGGTTGTAAAGTGCATTATTGGTAGCTGCATTGTGTTTGGAGCTGACAATATGAACGTTCCATCCCCCGCCTGAGACAGCACGATGCGCCACGAGATCCGGATAGTTTACTGAAGAGTCCGTATTAACCGCCACTGGAGTGCCAAATTCCCAGCGGTGGGTAACGGCGTTGTAGGTTCCCCGCACATAGTTGACCGGCCCATCCAGCGATTTATAAGCTAAATGCAGAGCATTATCCTGGTCAATCATCATGGAGCCATTGGCTGCATTCAGTTCTATAGCACTGGTATGAAACCATACATTATCCTCCGGCTTCATCCCGTCCAGACGGAAGTCACTGCCGTCACGGACCAGCATCCATTTATATCCGTCGGAGGTATAGTCTATTTTTTTCTGATTAAAGGATGTCAAGGAATCTGCACTGGATGTTGTTCCACTCCAGGTCTGATCCGGCAGTGTGTACTGCAAGGTCAGCGCCGGATGCAGCGCCTGTGCGCTTGTATCGGCTGAAACGTATTTTTTGACATTCGGTGCTCCAACTGCATCTGCATGCAGCTCTACACCATAGTTTGGATGAAGCCCGTTCAGCCATTCTTCTGCCAGCTCCTTGATGTAAAAGGCCTGTGCACCTTCTCCAACAACGGCAGAAGTAGCGTAAGGCTCACCTTCTGCATTAGCTGCATAACCAGGCTGTGTATTCCATGTGACGGTGTTTTCTTCCCACACATTCGTTATCCGTTGAAGATTTACTTTTGTATTGTTGTTATATTCATTTTCAGCTGTTTGATAGAGTGTAAGATAGGCATCAATGACGCGGTATTCTCCCTCAGGAATTTGGCTCAGATCAAACTGAACCAGAGAGCGGAAGTGGTTTCCGTTGACATCTTTACCCGTGTATAGCCGGGCAGCATCATCATAATTCCGGTTTGGTTCGTGAGCATTAACAGTTGTGTCTTTGGTCTGATTGTTGGTAGACCGCAGAACTACTGTCGGATCGATCCGCACGGGGTAAGTTAAATTGCTGAGGTCCGGTTTTAAGTCGAGATAAGTTTTACCGCCTTCTGTCCGTACTGTTTGCGGAACGTCACGAAAAACGCCTGTATCGTCTATAAGCCAAGCCGGTTCAATTCGCAGGTCTCCCTGAATCAAATTTTCATCGATTCCCGAAGTAACCTCATAACTGAACGTTGCTGGTGCGGATGGTGAAGTAAGAACAATGGTTTCTTTGATGCCGTCAGGAATCAGCTGGAGATCTACATAAGTGGCTTCCCAGGCAGATACGTACCGGATAACGGAGCTGCCGTCTTCACTTACTAACGGCTCCGCCTTTGAAGCGTTAGCACCTATTGGTACGAAGGACAGGCGATCGTCCCCTTTGCCAATCGTGTATCCTTTTGTGAACTGTTTATTGATTTTAATATCAAAAGGAACTTGCAAGGCACGGTAAGCATCTTGGGGGAGACTTGCTGCAATTCGGTTTACACTTGATCGGGCAGCAGAGTCTGTAGTCAAAGGCAGCTGTAGCTCAGGCAGAGCATCTTTGGACAGCGGCTCGCTTAATTGTTCCTCAATGTCTTCTTCGTCAGTGAGCAATAAAGAGATATCCTGCCATTCGCCATTGCGGTCTTGAAAATGAAGGGCTTCCGTGCTGATAAGGGTTTCATAGGTTTCTTCGGAAAGCTGATAGGTCTTGGTATTAGAGGTACGTTTGTCTTTCAGTTCAAGCGAGGGTGAAGGCTTACCGGGAACCGGTGTTCTTTGATACACTGTCTCAGTAACTGAGGCGGGGTCAGCGGGGTCAGCGGGCTCTGCCTCAGTTGAAGCAGACACTGGCTCCGATAATGAAGGGTCTGTATGAGATGCCGGGCTCTCTGGTACCTGGACGCTTTCAACAGGCTGCAAATCCAGCGAACGATTGTCAGAAGCAAATACAGTGCCTGAAAAAAGCTGAATGAGCAAAATTAATGCTAGCAAAAAAGAAAGGGGCTTCTTTTGCTGCATGTTACACATACCTCCCAATATGTAATATTTTGTTTTGGGTGCTGCAACTGCAAATCATTCTAAAATATGCCTCCTTTCCTCAAATACGGGTATTAATAAACAGAAATATACAATTTTAAAACACTTTCGACAAAAGAAGTGTTTATTGGTATTGTTAATTATTTATTCCTTTTAATGAAAGCGCTTATCTTCGCAACTGTGAATTCCAAAGATATACTAGCAAACTGCTGAGTTACTATTCATAATAAGTATTTTTTGGAGGAATTATTCTTAAATGCAGCATGCGCTTATGCTAGAATAAGCATAAAAAAGCAACTCATCCGTAGATAAGTTGCTTTTTTAACACTATTGTTATCGGTACAGCGTTGTACTAATCCTCGCTCACCGCTTCACCTTATAAAACTCATGATACAGCTTCATCAGCGCCCTTTTCTCTATCCGCGACACATAACTCCGCGAAATCCCCAGATCCTTCGCAATCTCCCGCTGTGTCCGCTCTTCCCCGCCAGTGTCCAACCCAAACCGCCCTACCACGACTTCCTTCTCCCTTTCGTCCAGAATATCAAGGTTCCGATATATCTTGCTCTTTTCAATCTTCAGATCCACCTCTTTAATCACATCATCCGTCTCCGAACCGAGGATATCAATCAGGGTAATCTCGTTCCCCTCCTTGTCCGTACCAATCGGATCATGGAGAGACACGTCTTTCCGTGTTTTTTTCAGCGAGCGGAGGTGCATCAATATCTCATTCTCGATACATCGGGCCGCGAATGTGGCTAGCTTAGTTCCCTTGTTTGGGCGGTAGCTCTCAATGGCTTTGATCAATCCGATGGTGCCAATGGAGATCAAATCCTCCATATCTTCGCCTGTATTGTCGAATTTTTTGAGGTTGTGGACACGATGCGATGTCAATTTGCGATTCATAATTAAAAATCAAACAAGATTCATCGCTACCGATGATGCAAAAGAGTTAGGTTCGTGTTTGTGTATTCTGATTTAAAATACATTTTATTCAGTAAAGATTTGTACTTACCGTCGTTGATCTTCTTGGCTACTATATGTTCTTTGGTGGCAACTTCTTAATTGCATATGTGATTGTCCCTTTACAATTTACGCCTGTCGGAGATACTTCTGCTGTAAAGAAGAAGAGCTACAGTCTTGGCAATTCTTCCATTACTTCTACCTTACTCATGTTAATTCGTAATTACCCACTTTTGTCGATCAACGGTAGGATCGAGCTCTAAGGCATGAAAGAAATCCAGAAATGGCTCGGACACAGCAAATGTTTAACAACAGCTTGCATTTATTCTCACTTAAAATACAGCTTTAAAGTATCTTCAAATTAACGAGGATCATTCTTCTGATCTTCTAATAATAAAGATAGCATTCTCCTCCGTCCTAGCTTCGTATCAGCCTTAAGGCTTTTTTTAAGAAGTTTATATTTGCAAATCTATAGCGAAGGAGAGCATGCAATTTGCTCACAAGGTTGAACTCATAAAATCGTAAATTTATTCATGTGGTAAAGTCATAAAATCAAGCGTCTGTATTGGGAACAGTGATTTAGTGATTGGGTAGCGTAATTCAACAAATTCTTTTAGATGTGAAAAATCATCACTACATTTTCACAAATATGCTTATTTTCACAATGCGATTACTACTTTCAAGAAAATCATTTACTTCCATTTCATTCAATGGTATATTATTCACATGAAATGAACTTGCATTTATTTCTCAAATGTATTGATAATTCAGATTTCCCCTAAAAGAACGAGAAAAAATATTAAGGAGGTTTCATGTTGAGATTGAATGAACTTTTTGAACCTAGTCTTTCGATTGTGAACGACAGCGGAAAACCAAAAATACTCGGGAAATTAAAGGTATCAGGAAAATTTTTCAAAAAGTCACCTGACAGAAATATTGAACTTGGAAGACTGCACAAAATTGTAGAGGAAGTTTTGGAGATGATCTCTAGGAACTACTCTATCACCAAGATCAAATACATGAAATTTTTTGCCGAAAAAGGGTTGAAATCTATCTATAGTTTAGATGCCTTGAAGCTTGCGCTTGATCTTTATGAAGCTTATCAATTTGCAGAACAGTATCCGAACGAAATTTCGTATCAAGTACTACAGACCATTCTTGGTAATGAGATCGTCATTTTGAATATTGGCAAGAGTTCGTCTGGAAAGTCCGCTGGTATCAAATCCTTTACAGCTAAGGAATATTGGACAATTTTCGAAATTATTGTAGGAATTAGAGAGACGTCAACTTTTGAAAATGAATATCATTTAGTTACAGATCCGTTGGTTATTAAGCGACTACCAGGCATTATTGACCATGATGTGTTCTCGGTCAGACCTACATTTAAAACTGCCAAAAAAGTTTCGGAACTTATACATGGAAACGTGGTTAGCTTTGTTCAAAGATGTAATAGAGCTGTGTTTGAAGCGATAATTGTTAATTCAATAGAAGAAATCGATTGGGTTAAAATGGTTTCCGAATGCTTCCCCGCTTTCACTAATGATGAGGATCGTATATTTAATCTCGAATTGCTTTTAGGGAAAATTGATTTCGAAAAACCTGTATTCAACGAGCTCCTAGAAATGTTGTATTCATTGCTAATTCAAATTGAGAAAATCAGACTAAAGAAACAGAGTGAGTTATTTATCGACGAAACTTCTATTCTAAATAATAAAATCAAAACGATCAGGGAAATGTATCTATTGATAAAGGATAAAGATGATTTACTCGACGAGTTAATCATGGAGTCAAATCAAATTTTGCAAGAGCATCCTGTTCTAGATTCAATAGAACTGTTACTATTTAACGAGATTATCCGTGCAGTCACGACTTCCCTTCCTTGGACAACCGGACAACTGCTACTAAACAATGGCAAAGCGTCACTTGACGAAATAAAGATGATATATGATCGTATTATCCATCCGAATGAGCAGGAAAGCTTTATAAAGTTTCAATTACCCTCAAAGTCACTCGGCATTAACGAAAACCGACAGATTCGCGGAGAAACTTCTCGAAGGCTAAAATCGTTTTATGCCAATGCGAAACAAGTCAAAAAGGACGAGATGTTTCTCTCTCCTCTGGTTGAGAAAATGGAAGTTTGGTTGCCCTATAATGACCGCTTTGAAAAATTAGGCATTAACATTAAGATGGTTGACACAATTGGTTTGGATCATGGTGATAACATTACACCGATTAAACTTGGAAACCGAACACTTAATTACATCAATATATATAATCCTGATCTTATTTTTCTAAATGTAAACTTAACTGAAAAGCAAGATCAACTACAATTTGTGATGGAAAATATAACGCATAGTGGGTATTTCGAAAAAACTTTCATACTCGGAGGCCATGCTGATGAATTGGCACTGGATATTGCAAAAAAAGAGTATCTTGAGCCGATGAGCCACGACGTGGACTATAAACAACTAAGCTTATCTGATAAGGCAAAACAAGAAATTGAGGATGCTTTTGGCGATCTCCCCTCTGTATTTAGCAATCTCGACAAAACTGATCAGAATCATATTCTGGCTTATTTAATAACCAATAATTTGGATGAAATACTAGAAAACATTCGGGAGCGTTATGTAGAGGAGCCAATCAACACTGCCATTAAAATTAATTACAATTCTGTAAAAAATCGCGTTTTACTTATTGACAAGTTGGATAATCTCACATCTATGATCGGAAACAATTCGTTATCTCTCGTACATGTACAGGAGAAGCTATTGCACCAGATTAAAACTGTTGCAGCAATCACGGCTAAAGCAGTAGAACTGGTACAAAAGAACGTTACCCTCAATTTTAAAATGAACTACCTGCAAAAGGTTATTCACAATATTCTCAATGAATATTACCATTACGAGAAAGAACTTTTCGGCAAAAACAACCTGGATCTGCGTTGGAATACAATTGATAGGGCATTGGCAGAATTAAAGGAAGATCGGCCCGGTCAATATAATGGCACTAGCTATGATATAACACCCGGCTTTGATTTCGCTGCCATATTCAATAGAGGGATCATGTCAAAAAACAATGAAAATCAACTGTTCGAGCTTCAAATCAACTCCCTTGCGGACGATGATCTCACTTTAATCACAGATCGTTTCAAAAGCTACTTCAGCAAAATTTTATACGAACTGTCACACCTTACATTTGTCACCAATCATACAACTCGCTATGAGGAGATTTACAAAGTCAGGGGTGGAAGGCGGTTGTATTTCTCTATACCGATGACATCCGAGCGAAAGATCAGAATGATTCAATTATTGAAAGGAATTTGCGATGATCGTGAGCAGATAGAGGTTCTCATTCGTCTATCACTTGAAGGAGCAAAGGATGAGCTTTTTTCAAATGATAAACGTTAGGCCTCGTTGGTACACTTAAAATTATCAAGCAAATTTTTAATCATTAGTTTAAACTTACTCAACTTTCGCAGAGCCAGAATCAGCTCTACAGCACGTGTAGCATAGGTTTGAGGTCAATTGAGTTGTCGTATTGACGAAAATAGAAAAACACCTCTTCGTCTGGTAAAGTGAGAGTGTCGTAGAAACACTACCACACAGAAGAGGTGTCTTTTCTATGATAGATCAACAAGGGTCACTTGATCAACTGCCGGACCTGAATGTGCTTAAACACTTGCGTGACGCGAGTTTCAAGAAGAAATTCGGGTTTACCTGCGCCTACTTATTCCGTCTTGTGTTCCTATTGCTCTTTCATCAGAAAAACTGGTTTCGGCTGCTGGAAAGCAACAAAGCTGAAATGTTTCCCGCCAAGGATGCAGTGTATCGGTTCCTGAATCACAGCAGCTTTGCGTGGCGGCGATTTTTATTCTTGCTCAGCGGCGAGACGATCGCGCGATAACAGCCGGTCTATCGGCCTCATACGTCCTGATGGACAGTTGGTTCACGCATGCGCCGCTGATTGCGGAAGTGCTTCGGCGTAAGCTGCATGTCATCAGCATGGTGAAAAACGATAACAAACGCTATCTCGTGAACGGAAAGCGGCTCAGCCTTAAGGAACTGTATGAAACTGCACCGCGTGTAGAGGAAAAGAACCGCAACATTCTTCACCTGACCCACACACAGCTCGCTCCGGGAATCCCGGTGAATACCTTGTTTGTTCGTCATCGTTCCAAGAAAAACTAATGGCTGGCTATCTTTTCGACTGACCTGAGTCTTACCGCTCAGGAGATCATCCGGGTCTACCAGATGCGCATTCACAAGAGGTATTCTTTAAGTGCGCGAAATCGCTATTGCGTCTGCAAAAAGAGTTTCAAGGCCGCTCGTACGATTTACTTGTAAGCCACACCACCGTCGTGTTTTCGCGTTATATCCTGCTTGCCTGGAAACACCGGCAGAGCACGGATTCGCGCTCATTTGGCATTTTGTTTTATTTGCTCTGCGACGAAGTTGGCACCCCGGATTGGGCGCTCGCCTTCCAACAATTGCACAATTGATCGACGAGATCGCTTCCAAAAGGAGGCAAAAAGCTTTCTGTGCTCATTCAGCGTCAACTCCAACAGTGGATTTCCGCTTTGCCCAGTTACATCAAGGCTTACCTGCCGATTTTAAGCTGCGAAAGCTGAGAAACTTAATATTACCACTGCAGGAATGTACGTTAAAGAGGCAGCGTGAGAACAAACAGCCTCTCGTTTTATTTCAAGAATATACTTACTCCCGCGAGGGATGAAATTAAAGAAATACATCATGTGATACAATTTTGACTTCTGGTTGAAAAGATATCGCAATACGTAAGCGTCAAATAGCCCCCACCTGTGGAAAGGCCGAGGGCTGTGCTAGTATAGAGATACGGCTACTTTGCCGGCATGCGACAGTTGGCGGGCAAAGTGGTTGACCAGGGGAAAATGGGCTTCATCACTGCAAGGTCGGCCGGATCGCTGAGTTGCGGCAGTTGTTCGAAGAGATAAGTCAAATACGCAAACGGGTTCAATCCATTTGCCTTGGCCGTCTCGACGATACTGTAGATGACCGCACTCGCCTTGGCTCCTCGCGGCGTGTTTACAAACATCCAGTTTTTTCTGCCGATAACAACCGGCTTGATCGAACGTTCGCTGCGGTTGTTATCGATCTCCAAGCGGCCGTCTTCCAGAAAAGCGGTTAACTTCTTCCACTGGTTGAGGCAATACCGGATGGCTTCGCCGGTCTTGCTCTTGGGTAGCATCTGCGTTTCTTGCATAGCGAGCCAGGCGATGGATTGTCAATCCTTCTTTCGCAGACCATGCCGCCATGGTTTGACCGCTTGCCTCGTACGCCGCAACCCGTTCCGACAATGCTTGACGCTGTTGCTTCTTTTCCATGAGACGACCTCCTACATCGGAATTGTGCTCAGTATCTCACGTTTTTGCTGGCCCGAGTAGCTGGGGACTTTTTGACTCTTACTGCGTTTCCATGGCCGGTCTACCGCTCTTTTCTCCCGGTTGACTTTCAGTTTCAGCTTCCCTTCGATAAATGCGGTGATGGACTCCATCACGCGATACCCTGCTTTCCACGTTTTCACGTAGATGTTACAATCATCGGCATATCTTACGAAACGAAGGTTCCTCTTCTCCAACTCTTTATCCAATTCGTCCAACACGATGTTCGATAATAGCGGACTGAGTGGGCCTCCTTGCATGGTTCCTTCTGTTGTCGCCTGGATCAAACCGCCTTCCATCTCTCCCGCTTGCAGGTAACGACGTACGAGCTTCAGCACGGTTTTATCTGTCACTCGTTCCGCTAGTTTTGCCATTAAACGGTCATGATGAATACGGTCAAAGAATTTCTCCATATCGATGTCGATGACAATGCGATGTCCCTCTTGCAGGTAGCCGCGCGCCTTCCTCACCGCATCATGGCCTCGCCTTTGCGGGCGGAATCCATAGCTATGTTCGGAGAACGTCGAGTCAAATAAGGGCGTCAATACTTGCGCCATCGCCTGTTTGATGAGGCGGTCTCTCACCGTTGGTATGCCTAATCGCCGGGTTCCACCGTTCGGTTTCGGGATTTCGACCCGCCGGACTGGACTCGGTTCATAGGTTCCATTCTTTATGCTTTCGCGAAGGCTTGGCTAGTTTTGTACGAGGTGTCTGCGTAAGTCTTTTAACGACATGCCATCTACGCCTTGGCTTCCTTTATTCGCCTCGACTCTTGCTAACGCCGACCGCATATTTTCTCGTGACAGCATTTCCTCCATCATCCTTCGATACACTCCCTTGCGTGAACGATTCTTTCTCTTTGTGCCGCTGATGAACTCCGCCCTTCCGGGTACCCTCGCGTATTCACCGCTACTTTCCCCGGATAAGTCCTTTCGGATTGTCTGCTTTCATCGTTCATCCCCGAACGCCAAGTTTCCTCGTTCCTATTCCATGTTCAGCCCTTCCGCAAGCTGTTGCAACAACCTGCGTAGTATGGCCTCTGCTAACTTCTGCACGTTCAGCTTGTCCTCACGGGCAAGGTTACGGAGCTTTCTCCGCCTTTCGTACAGATCTCCCCAGGTAAGAGCGCTATCTTCCTCTCCATCTATCTGCTCCATTTACTCTCGTACGCCTTCGGCAGTATGGACTTTGGCTTGTTTGGCAGCCTCATCCAACTTACGCTAGCCTTGTATGAAGTTCGTGTTCCTCAGACCGGAGATTTGCCGCCGGCTTCCTTCAGATTCCACCTCACGGTGGACACCCTTGCCTTAAGCTATGGCTACTACTGCCTTCACCATTCGGGACTTCAACCCTACAGATAGCGCCCATGCTGGGCGCACCAATAACAAAGAGATGATGCCCAATGGACATCATCTCTTTGTTGACCAAAATCTATCGCTCATTCCAGACTATGAAGAAATACTGGTGAATAGAATAGGTTTCTCTTAAAAATCGACCCCATTCCGACCAAGCCGCCATACCATCTTCTATTTCAAATAACCCCTCTGGATAGGGGATTACATCTTCCTCATACCCGTCACCAGCAATTAATTGCTTCAATCTATCTTTAGCATTTTCGACTCTAACCAAGAAATCACCTGAAGCAATGTCCCCTGACAATGAATCAAACCAAGATCCGAACTGAGTTATCCCATCTGGTAAAGAAGTTGGAGAATGAAAGCATAAATCAGTCCCATTTTCAGTAAAGCTATATCTGTGTTTGGCGTTTGTTACTAAAGTATGGGGTGGAATACAAACGTGTTCTGCTAAGAAGGGAACATCTGCGAACCGAAGTTGTTTCCCATAATCTTCAATGGTTACTCCACGAATGCCCCACCATCCTATAAGTGCCGATTGGTGAAGATGGAATCGATATGCCGAACGATCTAAAAATATTGGACAGACATAGACCGCATCACTATTGGCGTACTTCTTTAACCGGTTACGCCACCTGTAGAGTACATTATGCTGAAAGTCTGCATGATCCTTATCTTTTTCACGCAACTTAAAGAACAACGAGTAGGGACTTATATCAAGTGATAAAGATTTACGATGCTTTACAATACTCGAAGTACTAAAATCAGGATATGCCGATGGCTTCTTAAATTGCATATAAAACGGTTTGAATCCACTAATTTCATTGACAATTCTTGCATCCGCTCCAAGCCAGCGCTCCTCACCTTTTGAAAACGGCTCGATAGTCACATTTAATCTCGGAAAGTTTGCAATAGAAAGAAATGAATCGAGTGCAAAACCTACAACATCTTCAGTATAATTTGTTTCAAGACGATTTCCCTGTTTCTTGCTTGGAGCCAATAGTCGTCACCCCTCGACATTTTTGTATACATCTTCCATCTTACTTGGTCTCTGTTGATCGGACAAGTGGGATGAGTGGGTAGAACAAGGCAGGTCGGGTATTCAAAGCCGGGATGACCCTTACAGATCACACCTCGTGTCCTGCCTTGGACAACAAAAGCACCAAAATCCCAATTCATAGGAGCTTGGTGCTTAATGGATGGACTTGATGAACCAGCGACTATGGTTACGATTGTCGCGGCGGAATTTCAGCACCTCCCATAATATCGAGAAGATGCTTATACAGGCGAACCCCATCTTTGACCCCTGCTAGATACAGCCATTCTCTTTCAACGGTGTTCCGGTAATTAACTATATCTTCCCATTCTAAGATACTGCGAAAGGCTTCGGGACTAAGATCGCGCTTCAAACCCGCTTCGATTTCTGCCTGCTTCTCCCGTAAGGAACTTACCTCATCTACCAATGAAGCAGCTCTCGCAAGTTCATTAAAGCGCTGATCGATTAGTTTCTTGAACGACTCTGACCAGTAGTCTTGCGACATTCTACCTTCATCTCGCTTAATAGTTTGTACGATGTTACCGTACTTTAGCGAGGTTCACAAGTCGAGTCGACGGTCTCAACAACCCCATAATGAAGAAAAAATGCTGGGGGTATCAGCAGTTGATCGATTACTCTTATGAGTTGTTAACGATGACCTGCGATGAAGAACAAGAGGGATTGATAGTCTTGTCGAGTGAGTTAATCATCAAACCTGCGAGGAACTGCATTACGACAGGACGATAAGCGCCGCGAAACTTCCTTGGATAGTTATGAAAATAGTCACTCGACATCTCACTCTGATCAATACATTCCTTTGCCTTAATGAACAGAGTATCACTCCTGCTCACTTTTTTCTCTAAATAGGAGAGTATCTGATTTTTCTCATCATCCGTGAGAGATGTTTCTTCTTCAAATCCTTTTCTGAATACAAACGTGTCAAACCCCTCGCCTCTAAATACAACAGATGATGCAGATTAAAAAGAGTCATCGAGTTGCCCATTTGTGAACATGGATAATCATCTCCTTCGGTCAATTAGGAACTGCAATAGAGTCTGGCTCGTTCAAGATACGATTCAGCGTTGCAAGCTGCCGCTCCGAGAGATCAGCGATCTGCTTACCCTCAATAGTTATAGACCACCATAGGGTTCCGGTAACCCCACAGCTTCCGCAAGTGCGCGGAGATACGGTCTGGAACTTTCCCATTCTCGGAGGGTAGTCCCATCCTTGGTCGAAAGCTTGGTTGGGAGTTAATATTTCTTCCTTGCCGCAAACCTCAAAAATATGACTCAAGAGCATATCTTATACCCCTCTCTAGGAGGAAAAGTGCTACAGCTACAGCGAGTTTAGCCTTGTTACTGGCTCTTTACTACTGCTTTTACCGATTCCAATAAATCGCGATCCTCTTTTGACTTTTTCAGCACACAACGAATCAACATGTTCAATAAGGCTTCATCGGAAATTTCCTCTTCATGACTATTTATTTCAACCTCTTCTGCACTCCCTCGAAAGAGGGAGTTATACCGCACTAAGTCCGACAAAGCCCCGTTCGCCAAGTAACTGCTGAAAACCTTTAAGGCTCGGTTGGGAGTGTTGAGGACTGCCTCACTCTCCAAGGTGATTCTTATCTCGCTTGCACCGGAGTTATTGACGACTTTACACTCCGTTATAGCCTTTGGATTCTTGCTGCGCCTTGAGATCGCATTGTAATGTTCCTTGGCATCAATCTCGATAGCATCGCGATACTCTTTGTCGGTTAGTTTGATTTCCTTACGCAAGGATTCGTCAGAAAGCCAGAGGGTTAGATTGTATCTGTACATTGGTAGTCCCCCTTCTACAATTATGTCGGTTAGTCCGACAAAGGTTATTATACTAGAAAAGCAAAGAGAGGTCAACCAAATATCACTTATTTCCGACTACGTTACAACAAAGTTGAGAGGGGTTGCATTAGGTGGACAGAGTGGGGCATTAAAAGTCGGGATACCCCTTTATAAGACAAATACAAAATCACACCTCGGAGAAGTGTGATTCACTGTCAGCTTTATACGCATTATTTGTTAGTAAACCCTTTACCGATAACCGTTGACTCGTCCAAGGCAATGTAAACTATGAGATTTCCGGAATTGTCGGTTACGGTATTGTTGAAAGTGACTGCGCAGACTTGATCGTTGGCATACGGCTTGTTGAAAAGCGAGCTATCTATATCACTGACCGAGGTCAGTTCTACGGTTGAATCCTTCGGACTCGTTGGAATCAAGTCTTGCTCCTCGTCCGTTAGGCTGCTGAAGGCTATCATCTCAATCGGTGGCGTGTAAGCCTTCCTGGAGTCGAGAATGGTGAAGGTGAAGATGCCAGCCGATATTAGGAGCAGGGATGCAAGTACAAGTAGCTTGTGCAAAGGAGTCACCTCTGTAAATCAGAACTTGGCTTCGGATTTTCTTGGAGTTATCGTAAAGATGTCCTTATGTGATTGGTAGAAGCTATACTCATACATTGAATTTTTACGAATGGCTTCGATCATCTTCAAATCGCCAGAATCCCTGTCAACATCACCGTAGAAGTGATATCTTGTATTGTCGAGTAAACCGTTCTCTCTTAAAGGTAAAGTGATGACTTTATTGGTGGGCTTCCCTTTGAGCGTATCGCCGTCAATAATCGTTAAAGTTGCAACTTCTTCATCATTCTCAATCTCTTGTGCAAGGAACCATCGAACTCCCCTACCATAGGGTATTGCCAATAGCCGAATTTTTGAACCAATAATCTTAATGTCCGGTGCAAAAAAGCAAGCGTATTTCTCCTTTTGGAGCGCATCATCAAACTCAATTTCAATGGGCTGTAATGAACTGATATAGATTAAGCTGCCACTCATTAGCAGGTCACTCCTTTAGCGGGTGGGGTCTATACGCTTAATATTACCACATCTACTAAGGAAGGAGTGGGATGAGTGGGTAGGGTGACATTAAAAGACGGGTTACCCCTTCGGATATCACTCCTTGAATACACGTTACCGACACTCGTTGTCTCGTCCAAGCTCCAACAAATACTCAATACTCTTCTCCCGTAACAGCAAGCTTCGATAGAAGCAACAGTTGCAGATCGCATTTGTCTGTTTCCCGGCTGACAAACTCAGGCAATACCCCTGCACTGATCAAACGACTCAAATGGTTATCCACCAAAGACGGGATGTAGTGAGGGTTATTTATATACTCGAACACTTTGGAAAGATCGTAGAATATGTTTTCATATCTGTGGGAACCCGAATTTAGAAGGTAGCCGTGAGCTAAGTCTTCATACTGCATTGTTTGCAACGCTTGGTATATTTCTTCGACCAGCGTCTTCAATAATCGCAGATACGGTGCCACAACTTCCTGCTCCTGATCAGTGAACTCTTGTGGTGCAGTAAAAAGATCAATCACCGTTTTGATCTGATAATGATACCCGTCACCCTCACGAATTCGAACACCGTTTTCTTGCAAGAGGATTTGAAGTTGCTCAACAACATTAGCATTGCGTCTGATTGGTCGCTGAGACTGTTCTTGAGAAAACATCTCTTTCTTCTCTTCGATAGCTCTTACAATATCAGCTAAAAGTGAGTATCGCTTGACTGTATAAGCGTGGATCTGAGCAAAGTTCATCAGGAAGGGGATAGGATCTGACCCTGGCTTATTGCTGTAAAGATAAACCGAATAATCGGCATCCCCCCCAACATCGCTAGACCAAGAAGCGAAATACCTTTCTGGCTTTTGGTTGCTGCCCTTTACCTTGACTTTCACCCCATCAGTGCTATCAAGATCAACTGGATGTGCTGCGAAACAGGCTCGTATCTGCTTGAAATACCTATCATCTGGCACAGGTTTGTTAAAGGTGGAACTTTCATCTTTTAACGGATGATCAAGACCGAATACCTGAAGCAGCTTCTTTACTGATTCGACAACTATGTCGTAAGTCATTATTAATTGTGCGACATTTAGTGAACGAACGTCATCAATTTCATGGTTCAAGTTGATGTACGGTAAACCATTAACGCTGACGCTAAGCCAATCTTTCGCAGAACAGATCAGGTTCCAGCGATTTTCTCCGTTGAAGTCACAGTAGGTGTTAATCAAAAAATCATCGTGGTCGAAGACAGCTTGTTTGAATTGCTGTAGTAATGAATCATCTAATGTGTACGGGTTCATAGTTCACCTCACTTCGAGTTGATAGCTTTCCATCAATTTACCTGAAATAACCATGCGAAACTACAATGACTTCAGCAGAAAACTAACAGCGGCAACCTAGATTTTTCAGGTTGCCGCTGTTTTTACTACCATACAACATTAAGCTCAATGAGTTCGTCTAATCGCCCACTTCTCCCTAAGGTCACTAAGCTTGGTTTGATGTCCTATCCTCGGCAGATGACGCCAGAGACAGTAACATTAAGTGAGCGAAACTCTTAAAGAAAAACGTATTAAAAATATCATAATCACTTTGACTGACATTCGTCTCAGCGGTGCTATCTTGGATCTTGTGGATCACTAAGTTCCTGACATTTTTACATCTCTCAATAATGTTATCTCTTTGACTGTATTCAAACCGAGTGGCTCTTGTTGGTGCTCTAAATAAATCTTTAAGTATTCTGCCAGCAACTTTTGGTTTTTGGTCTATTCCAATCGCTAATTCAGGGCGTACAACCTTTATCATTCCAACTAAAAAATCCACTCGATCTGAAATGATATAATTCTTAGCCGTATGTTCATATGGTCGCATTACTTTTCCCGCACTTTCAAGAAAAGCATGTTGTGGATTCTTTAGAAAGAAACTCGTCCAGACCCCTAAAGCAGTAAGGAGCTTCAACTTGTCCTCATCCTCTATTTGAAGATCAGGAGCCAGTAAACGAAAAATTTCTGTCCGACTAGGTACACTTAATTCCTTAAAAATTGGTTTAGGGTAGATATGCAAAACGTTTTGTGAACCCTCCGTTTGAAAGATCACCGAGTCTACATCAATAATTGTAGCGTGTATAAACTCAAGAAAACGCCGTATTATGTTCACGAACCTGTCAGCCTCTGGGTAACTTTTAGACTCCCCAAATTCAATCAGCCAGTCCTTGCTGATCTTAGTTCCATCCTCCAAGACCAAAGAACTCTTAAGCAGATCTTTTACGGACTCAACATTCAGCTTAACCTTCGTAATTTTATGACTCATAAATATTGCTTTGAACTCGTCCACTGTATTAACTGGTTCGCAGACAATCAAGCCTCGTGCCTTATATTCGCCTTCTTTGTCATTTTCAATGTCATATGCTACGGAGTATCGAGTTTGATCATGATACTCTATCACTTTACTGTGGCTACTTCCTGAAATACTATCATGGAATTCCAGATTCGATGGCGAAATATTTGTCTCTATTCTCACATATTCCTTCTTACGCTTAAACTCAAAATACTCGCGTTTCCTATGCTCGCTTCTAATATAAATCGTCATCCGACACCGCCTATCTCACATGGTATCTTCTATTATAGCAGAATCAAACAACATAGTCAGATGGAGGGATAGGAGCTACTCAAGCAGTCGAGTTGACCTTCACTATCCGTTGGCTGATAATAATCCAGATGGTTAGCCTCTTTACAATCTTGTAGATGCTATGGTAAACGAGACATCTCTTAAAGTATACCTACAAAGTAAGGGTCTGGAGTTTAAAGAGGAACACTGAAATTTGCAGACATACTATGACGGGTTGCTGATATATCTTGGCTGAGAAAATCAAAACTACCGCTTATAATGATGTAACACGAAAGGGCCACCCTCATCAATGTTTTGAAGGTGGCCTTTCATGCGGATTTATTGCTGTTTCCCATGTTTTTATGTTTACTTAGTAAAAAAAACAACACCGGATTATTTTTTACGTAAATATATGGATTCTGGCTATCCGGATGATTCAGTCTGCCTTCCCAGGTATCTTCTGTGATGAATCTTCCGACACTCGGGTCGTACCAGCGTCCTCCACTGGTTCTTCATGCTGATTAACTGCAGTCCAGTTGCCTTTTACATCCTATCCATATTCTTCATTACCCTCTTGATCGGAAATGATAATCTACCATAATGAAGATATGCTCGTCTCTATCTATTGCTTGCCCATTGCACCTTGCCCTCGATTTATAATAGGTGCCTATAGGCCTATACTTTCTAGCCTAATAAACGTTATGCGTATAAAATAAAAAGGCGACTCATCCGTAGACAAGTCGCTCCATACACTTATTTTACTCGGTACTATTTTATAGATTACCTATTCACCGCTTCGCCTTATAAAACTCATGATAAAGCTTCATCAGCGCCCTTTTCTCTATCCTTGAAACATAACTCCGCGAGATCCCCAGATCCTTTGCAATCTCCCGTTGCGTCCGCTCCTCCCCGCCGGTGTCCAGGCCGAAGCGGCCGACGACGACCTCTTTCTCCCTCTCGTCCAAGATGTCGAGGTTGCGGTAAATCTTGCTCTTCTCAATCTTCAGGTCCACTTCCTTAATCACATCATCCGTCTCCGAGCCGAGGATATCAATCAGAGTAATTTCATTACCTTCCTTGTCTGTCCCAATCGGATCATGAGGAGACACGTCTTTCCGTGTTTTTTTCAGTGAGCGGAGATGCATCAATATCTCATTCTCGATACATCGGGCCGCGAACGTAGCGAGCTTCGTACCCTTATTCGGACGAGCTCTCAATGGCCTTAATCAACCCGATCGTGCCAATGGAGATCAGATCCTCCATGTCTTCGCCGGTGTTGTCGAATTTTTTGAGGTTATGGACACGATACGATGTCAAAAAAATAAACCTGTTGAGATTGATTTCGATTTAAGTTGATTCTTTTGTGTTGCATTTAAACTGCGACTATTCAAGTAGTATATTTTATAGCCTCTTTTCTAGCAGATAGTTTACTCTTTTAAGGATGTTGAGTATTAATTTGTCGGTAACTGTCTAATTCATGAGTAAAAAATCCTGTTTATTCATTTCCTCAATCTTACCCAGTGCTATATTCTTTAACGATATGTCCCTCAACTGTCTATATAATATATATGTTCCATTGGCTTAGCTTCTAATTTTTGCTCAATCACTCGTTTATCTCATCAATTTGGCAAGGTTCTGCTTAAGATTGATCATCATTCGACCAACACATTATTCACCACTTATAGTTCGAGTATACCAAAGTATATTGCACTTTATATCTGCATAGAGTCTTTTGAAGAACAGAGCGATTAGCATGAAAATGAACCATTAATGTAAAAGGAATGTTCCAACAATGATTTTTTGAGTTCTTATAATAAAAACACTAATATCCTGTAGGATCGAGACAATTACAGTCCCATTCCTACAGGCATATTTCCTAACACACCGCCTAGCCTTATATAACTCATAATACAGCTTAATAAATGTATTTTTTTCCTTTGATGAGAATGACTTCGCTTTTCCCAATCTCCTTTGCAGTCTCTCACTGCATCCGCTTCTAAAAAATGTAAAACTCTAACCTTTTACAGGGGATTAAAACATTTTGTATCAATATAATATTCGTTTTGAGATTGATGGCAATATCACATTAACAAAATCATCATCTTTAGTTCGATTGTAGATATTGGAAAACAATAGATTTGACCCCTTGAATTTAGCATTTCGCATTGTACTTTTGTTAAAATCTGTTTCAAATAAGTCACAAGTTCTAAACTTCGAATTAATTATTTTTGAATTTTCAAAAGTTGATAGTGCCATTTTACAATTCTCAAAAGAGGAATTTATGAACTCTGAATCATAAAAATCAACATTTTCAAATAAACAAGAAACAACTGTAACATTATTTAATTTAGAGCCATTAAAATCAGAACCACTAAAATTGGAATTAGAAATTTTACCAAATGAAAAATCTATTCCTTGTAGAAATGGTGCTAATGAAAAATCTTGCCCATCAAGGATCACGTATCTCATACTTGTATTATGGATCTGATAATCTATAAATTCTGAAGTAGTTAAGTCTGTATAATCCATTATGGAATAGGATAAATCCGTCTCTTGAATAACTGTATTACTAAATATGCATTCGCTTAAATTACTATTTTTAAAATTAACACCAATAATTTTAGCATGTGAAAGATTTGCGCCATGGAGGTTTGCATTTTCTAGTAAAGCTCCTGTCAAATCAGCATATGAAAGATCCGCATTTGACAAATCCGAATTACTTAAATCAGCTCCTCTCAAATCAGCATAGCTTAAATCACAAAAACTCAACTTAGCTGTTTGAAGATTGGAATTGGTTAAGGATGTGTAATTTAATTTAGAATTCGAAAGATTAGACCCAACTAATTGACATTCTTGTAAGAATGCTTCTGTTAAATCCACGTAGCTGAACAGTGAATTTCTAATACTAGATTCGTTAAAAACTGTCCCGCTAAAGTCACACTGTATTATCTCTGAATTATCTAGTAAAGATCGATCAAGCGCTACATTTGTGAAATTACACTTATTAATTTTAATTTCTGATAAGTCTGCTTCTATAATACTTGTATCAGCCAAATTACTTTCATAAATCCTAGTTGCTTTAAGATTCGAGTTGTCAAAATCAGTTCCTTCAAGATCACTATAATATATTTGCATATTCACTAAATCAGATCTATTAAATGATGCAAATGACAAATCTGTAAACTTAATTCGGCTATTTTTCAAAGTAGATTGTGATAAATCAATTTCTGAAAGATTCACATTAACAATAACAGAATCACTTAGGTCAACGAAATTCAAATGAAGTTCACTAGCATTGAAAATATCACTTGAAAATTGTATGATTTTTCTGAATTGATTCGCAAAATCAATTGGATTAATTTTAAACTTTTTTCCAGATAATTCAGCTAAGAGTGGCATTAGTTTAAGAAGAGAAAATAAAACATTGGTCTCCAACAATATTTTGTTACTTGTATTTTCTGGATAATGCTTGTAGTAATTCTCTAAAAAGTTGATGTTATTATCATTTAAGAATTTGTGATTGAGAACATAATTCTCATATAATACTTCCAATTTTTCGAATATTGTAACAAGCAGTTCATAATTTTGCGCTTCTAACATAGGTACTAAATAAGAGAATAAAATCTCATCGGACAATCTAAACCCAGAGAATGCCTTATAAATATATTCGGCGAGCCTTTCTAAGTTAGTTTCATTTATTGTGATCAAAATCAAGGAATCCATAAGAGCTTCTGCAACTAAATATTCATAAAAACTTTTATGAACAAATTCAAAAGCTTGCTCAGTTTCAGTATTATTTTCATAGCTTTCTTTCATATAATTTAAAACGATGAAGGAATTAACTAATTTTCTTACTTCTGAACCATCAGTATCCAGATCTTCAGGCAATAAATCTCTTTTCATAATATCCTTATAAGTTATGTAAAATTTATTTGCATGATACATAGATAAAGAGATATTTTTATTAAATGTTCTTTTATAAATTGAAAGATCCTTTAAACTCATTCGGCTATGAAATGGATTAAAGTCGTCATCAAATTTTGTTGTGGCGCAGGTCCAATCCATCAATCTTTGATAAAACTGCCATTTTTTTAATCGAATCAGGTCTTCAACGTCAGCTTTATCGTCTTCATATAACATTGTGCATATGAGATATAAAAATAAGGGGAGACTGACAAGTTGTTCTTCATCATCATAATTATTTAATGAATTATCTTCTTCATCTTCATATTCATCTTCATCTGTGTCCACATCATGGTGAGACAAATTATTAGTATTTAATTTGATAATTTCTTGAGATAGTGGCTTTTGATACCCCTTTAACTTGACCCATTTTTCGACCCAATCTACTATCATTGGTTCTGTAAAATGCTGAATCTCTACAATTACTGAGCCAATCGGTATATAGTTTAAATAATGTTTGAAGGCAATTGTTCGCCCAGTTAATGTGATGTTAACTTCCGGATAATCTTTATGAAATTCATTTAATGACATTAAAAAGTCATCCATTCGGCCATCACTAATCAAATGCAATTCATCAAATCCATCTAATATGATTTGAAACTTAGCTACTTTTAAATGGATAAGTTTAAAAGAGGGCATTATTTCTTCTAGTTCTTCTTTTATTGCTAATTTAAAGTCTGAATGAAACTTAAATCTTTTCAAATCAACATGTATAGTAAGAACGTCGGGAACTGTTTGAAACAGTAAATAAAGATATTTCGAAAATGTGCTTTTCCCTACACCAGGATTACCATGTAGAAAAATAAGGTTTTTTTTATCATCTTTCACTGCATTATTTATGAATATGTCACTTATGCTTTCATTTAAATATGGCTTTTTTGATTTGACAGTCAACCCTCTGTCGGCGGGATCACTGAATTCACCTTTAAAATCATATGCCTTATGTTTCGGTAATATAAAAAGTTCGAATACATCAAATTTTTCGTTAAAGATTGGGCTTTTGAATTCTGTTATTTTCATCTCTTGGTAATCTAATATTTCTTGAGATAGTTTCCCTATTCCATACTTGTCAGGCTGTGGTCGATTTAACTTAGGAAAGATCTGATTAGACTGGAGAAACGTCAAACATGCTGAGAAAGATAATGCGCCTAACATGTTTCCTGTATCCCGTACAATTATTATGCCGTAGATCCCGCTACCGTTCTGCAGAGCCAAAGGTGCACCTGATGCTCCTCTATAATCCATTTCATTTTGTCCATTGCAAGTAAGCTCAATATTATTCTGTGTATAAACCAAGAAAATGTCATGAATTCGCCCCTCTATTAACCCTCCATAAGGTCTATCATTAGGGAATCCGTGACTTCTATATTCATCTTCATAATTTGGATCAACGGCAATTAAATTTGGAAATTTTACCCAATTCGGTAGCTCTGATTTGAATTTTAATATGGCTATATCTTCATTCTCCGCTGAAGAACAAATTACGTTCTCTATAGCAATTTCATGGTTACCTGGAAAGTGAGGGAAGATCATTTTGATCTCTAGTTCTCCCTCGCCCCATTCTTTTACTACATGGCGTGCAGTAATTGCCGTCCAAAAGTCAATTAGTACAACCGACCCTGTTCGCACAAGCTTTTTTTTAACATTATCATAGACCTGAATTTTAGCAGTTGCAACTTTAATACTATTAATAGTCACCATAATCCCCTTTTAAATTTCTATATAATTCTTTATCATAGTTTTAAAACCTAACTCCGATTGTTTTTCCTTTTGTTTACTCATATAAACCTCGGAGGGGGTTGAATAATTAAATACAAGCTCTCTAGATGCTGACTTTCGTTCTACAATTCTAATTAAAGTGTTTAAATCTGGGTGTTCATTCTTACCATTTGTGGAAATCAAGTAAATCGGTGATTCCATTCGCTCAATTAAACTGGAGGTCGTATTTCCAGCACTTCCATGATGTGCGATTTTAATCGCATCAAAATAGTAAGGTTGAGTCTCATGATCTTTATATAGTTTATCTAGATTTTCAACAATAACCGATGGATGAGCATCTCCCAGGTAAAGAATACGTTTTTCTTTAAAAGTCAAAACAAACGCAATTGAGCTTCCATTTGCAGCTGATTTGTCCTCATATATTTTTTCTTGTAAGTAATCTTCCCATTCTTCAATTCTACATAAAATAGCTGTCTTTCGTCTTTTCTTTTTATCCTTCTCTCGTAAAAGCATCATTTCATAAGCATCATTAAAAAGAGTACCACTTCCCGGCTTACCCATATAGTTCTGATTTTCCAGATGTTTCAACCATTCTTCTGCCAGTTCTTCTAGTTTTCTATTAGTTGGGGAGATCAAATCAATCTTCACTTCATCGGATAAACAGAAAGACTCTAAATTTTCTCTGCTGATAGCACGTCCATGTGATGCCACATTCCATTGATATCCGCCCTCATATAACAAGGCTCCTAATGTTGATCCTTGACGATAACTTATCTCATGTCGGGCTTGATCTCTTTCTCCATCCCCACGTGCCACTATTTCTTCTACTATTTGAATTTGATGTTCAGTCAATTCCTCAGATCTATCAAATTGCAATTGCAAATAAGCATTATGCCAAATTTGGGAAATTGATATTACCACTGGCATAGAAGATGATTCATTTTTCTCGAGCAGACGAATAATTCCTTGAATATGATCCTGATCAATATGAGTCACAATAAGTAAATCAATCTTTTCTCCCTTTTTATGCATGTTACTTAGAATAGGAAATAGCTGCTCTGTATATGTGTTACTACGTCCGCCATCAATTAGTATATTTACCTTCTCTTCTCCTGCCCCGCAACTGATTAGAAAACAATCACCCTCTTCAGCTGGAAGCATGTTAATGCGAATTTTATTAGACATATTAACCTCCAATTTCTCTCGATACTTTTTCTAGCAAAATTTATAAAATAGGAAAACTCCTCAAGATTAAATTCTACATAACAGGCGACACGATACCTTTGTATTCTAAACCCTACTCATCTCTATGATCATAACACTCTTTTTTTATTGTAGTTCTTAATTTACAGTGTTTAAAAGTTGATAATCTAATGAAAAAGTACTAATCTCACTTGTAATACTTAGTGTAATAGCGTGATAAATCGCTTCAATTTCCTTATCAATCTTATTAAATTCTTCGGCATTTCACCTTCAAGCTATTTTCTCTTCGTTGACCCATTACCAAATACATTTATTCTTTTTAAGCGAGTCGACTGCTTTGGCTTTCCTTGTTCACTCGCAGGCTCTCCCCCAGTTCTATTACGTGCTCTTGTTTCATTCCACACTAAATCATGGGTATCCGCCCAACGATGCCTTATTTCTTCAAATACCTGAGCCTGTTTCCCGGCACTTTCAGATAATTTCTCGAACCATTCCCTTATTACATCCGGTGAGATACTAATTACATAAGCCCCACCCTTTTGCAATACCTTAGTGCCGATATATGTTATGACAAAAGACAGTATTATATTTACCAGATTTATAGAATCGATTATTTCCAACCCTGTGCTCATTAGATTAGCTTTATAAATTCCGGTTAAGTACATGATCGAGCTAAAAACAAATAAAATGGGTATAAAAGCCAGCAGCACTTTTCTATTTTGAGCAAGATTACTTATAATAGTCTTCCGCTCTCCCCAATCTCTAATCGCTTCTTTTAGTTGTGCTAGTAACTGATTAAGGGTAGGTCCCTCCCCTACTGTATTGCTCTTGTTTGAATTTTGTCGTCTTCGTTTAGTTAGCTTCTCTAAAAAATTTACTTCAATTAATTTTTCTTTCAAAAATCCATAAATAATAGAAAAATATAAGGTATTTATAATTATCAGTTTCCACCACATTTTTAAGACTGTAAATGTACTAATTATTAAGGAAGAGAACCTAAAACCCCCTCCATTCCCTGTGTTCAGATCAAAAATAACTTTTATGAAGGTAACTTTTACTTTTATGTATTCAAAAACGTTACCATAGCCACCAACTAGAGTATCAATATCCTCTGAGTGTGAATTAGTCACGAATGTTGTACATATTTTCTCGTATCCTAAAGTTAATAGGTAAATCATTCCAATATATGTTAACAAATTGATCAATAAAGCAAGTGTTGAATGTCTCTTATTTGAATTTGGATTCCATCTTTCAAATATAACCCTACTAAAAAATTTAGATATATTCTCACAAAGAATGTATAACCAGTGCCCTATTGTCGAAATAACTATGTAGTATAACTTCCATAATCCATTAGTTGAAGTTTTATACATTCCCTTTCCACACCAATAAGGTGCATTAAAATAAAACAAACTAAATAGCAATCCTATTGCAAAAAAACTAGTGATGTAGCCCAATGTTATTTCCCCTTCTTTGAAGAACTCTTATTCTACTGAGCATTGTCCAACTGCCCAACAAGCTAAATGCCACCTTCATTCTCACATTCACATTATCGATGCGCCATAGTCGCCTTCCTCTTTCACGAATATCGGCATTCCTTGTTCTTTCTGCTGTACGCTACGCTATTGCACCTTCTTTTATCATTTTATTAACTGCACTTCCAAAACTACAAGCCATCTTTCCACACCAGATTACGTAATCTCAGAATTATATATATCCAGATTATAACATCAGATTTCAAATGTTTTACATAAAAACCCTACTTTCTACATAATTCTTTTGAACTATGCGTCTTAATTTCGACAAAAAAGAGTCTGTCAAAAGACAGACCCGATCCTCTCACCGCTTCGCCTTATAAAACTCATGATAAAGCTTCATGAGCGCCCTTTTCTCTATCCTTGAAACATAACTCCGAGAGATCCCCAAGTCCTTCGCAATCTCCCGCTGCGTCCGCTCCTCTCCGCCTGTATCAAGCCCAAACCGCCCGACCACGACTTCCTTCTCCCGTTCATCGAGAATATCGAGATTGCGGTAGATTTTGCTTTTTTCGATTTTAAGGTCAACTTCCTTAATCACATCATCCGTCTCCGACCCGAGGATATCTATCAACGTGATCTCGTTCCCCTCTTTGTCCGTCCCAATCGGATCATGAAGTGATACGTCTTTCCGTGTTTTTTTCAGCGAGCGGAGGTGCATTAATATCTCATTCTCGATACATCGCGCCGCGAACGTGGCAAGCTTTGTGCCCTTATTTGGCCGATAGCTTTCGATCGCTTTGATCAAGCCAATGGTGCCGATGGAGATGAGATCCTCCATATCTTCGCCGGTGTTGTCGAATTTTTTGAGGTTGTGGACACGATACGATGTAAAAATAGAAATGGAACACAATCATTACCAAATAGCACTTTTTTCAAAATGCAATAAATTATATTACCTTTTTTATTTTTCCTTTAAAGTAAGAGCAATACTTATAACCGAATCCTCAATTCCTTGCATTTCAAGTGTCCATAAATTTTTTCTAATCATTTCTGATTTTATTTGTATGTAATCAGGTGCTGTTAGTAGCAACGTAGCTACTGTTGCACTGTAAATATTTACTGAAGTTCCTTTTTTTAATATCCCTTTAACTTTACGAATTACTTTTGCTTCTTTTATAGCATCTTTATTATTTTCGTCATAATTTATAACTGCTTCAAGCACATCTTCTAGTTTTTCAAGTAATGCATTACCTACTTGAAACCTTGGCGTTGCTATCTCAGTAGTGTTATTCAAATCAAAAACTTCTACTGTAAGGTTTCCAATGTCATCTTTTCCAAGTATTCTATATTTATAAAATTCAAGATGATTTTTTGGGTCGATTCGAGTAGGGTCTATTATAGGATAAAGATATGTATCATGGTCTAACTTATGTGAATTACAGCGAAGACAAATTGGTAGGAGATTATTCCAATCTACAACTTCATCTTCATATAATTTTTTATGATGAAAATGTTCTACCTGCATATATTTTCCTTCCTCACCTAGTTTACACTCACAAAACACACATTTATCATTGGACATTTTTAATAACGGGGCTGTAATAAACCGCTTTTTCCAAACCGGTTTTTTTGTATCTTTAAATTCCTGAGTAAGTTCATCCTTTCGTCTAACTAATTCTTCTGGACTAACTGGGCGAGTTATTTTTATCATTATTCTTCATCTTCCTCTAAGTATTCAGATGCTTGAATTTTAATCAAAGCTAAAAGTGGATTTCTGTTATGCAACATCGCATTAAGAGCATTATAGGCTTCAATTACTTTGTCCTTATTTTCTTCTGATAGACCTATTTCGAATTTTTCTAACTTTTCACGAAACACTTTTGACATTGGATCTTCTAACCCCATTACGTGAACAAGAATCTCCTCGACGTTCCAACCTTGATAACCATACATATAACTTTTCGGTAAATTTCTTACATATATATTATTAGTTTCGTCTATTCCTAATGGTATTATTTCTCCCGCATTAGCTGATTGAATTACATGAGGACTATGCGTTGTTACAATTATCTGTGCTTTTGGTACGAGCCATTTAATTATAGAAGTAATTCTTGTCTGCCATTCAGGATGCAAATGCAGGTCAATCTCATCTATTAGAACAATTCCTTGGTACTCCTCTACTGCTTCGTTCATTGTTAATTCTAATTGTCTAATAAGATCAATTAAAATAGTAAAACAAGCTTTGTAACCTGATGAAAGGTAATTTATATCCATAGTTCCATGTGGAGTTTTTATTAGGAACTCTACTGTCCTGTACGTGTGTATTGTCTTCTTTGGTCCCATTTCACGATTCCTATATGACAGTAATAAATCTTCAAAATACACATTATTATCAATTTTATTGATACATTCTCTGACCAACTCAAAATTGCTTTGTTTTATCGAACTTATTTCATTAGACTCAATGTAATTTCTATATAGCCATCTTTTCACAGCATCTAAAGGAGACATAGGTGGTCTATCAACATCATAGTCTCTAGAAACGTGTCTGGAGCTACTTCTATGTGAGGTATTGTAAAATATTAATTCAGTAGAGAGTGCTTCTTTTTCAAGAATAATTTGCTCAGCATCGATACTCACTTTCTCTTCAAAGTAGTCTTCATCTTGCTTTACTATAATTCCAATTTTCCCATTGCTACAAGTCACAGATGTCCTCACATTCATCTTACCTCTAATTACCCCTGCAATGCATTCTAATATAGTTGTTTTTCCAACCCCATTTGTGCCACACAATATATTTAATCCATCAGAAAATTTCAAACTTAAATTAGATATTGAATTGATGTTTTGAATCTCTAGCGCTTTAATTCTAAGCATATACATCCACCCTACTTCCATGAATATTATAAAACAATCTATTTCTTCATTCTAAACTGTGCTCTCCTCATCTATATTCATGAGCATATCTGTAGTTCTTGATTTTCAGCTGCATGTTATGCTCCTACTAAAATAATAAGTATTCTATATCCCCAATCCACATTAAAGCGGGCCATATTTATCCCTATAACATCACGAATCTAATTTTATCCATTTAAATATCACTCTTTTCAACTTTTGTAACTATCTTTTATATCCCCAAAAAGATAATATTAACTACTAAACGCCCTAATGTTTTACCTTATGAAATTCATGATTTAGTCGCTTAATTTTCTCGTTCTAAATTATTTGTGAAGGAATATATCCTTACGAGTATTTCGCTGAATGAAAGTTCAATTCTTATTACGACACAGCATTTATGTTATTATCATAAATTTATTCATAATGACGTTCCCCATGTCTTTGAATAATACGTCGCGCCTCACCTTCATATGTTACTGACAAATGCCTAAGTGTTACTGCAAACCGTTGATAACCGGAATTCTCAACTTCTTCTGCTTTTTGTCTGTACTGCATGGCGAGATCTAATTCAGGCTTTGCCGTAGGGTCAACCCAATGTGCTCCTCGTGAATTAAACATTCCCGAACTGTATCCACTTCTCATGTCTTGTACTTCCCTATGATTTAATTCTTTTGCTACAAAATGATTAATCCATAAACCATCAGGATCAGCAGGAGCATAAATTAAAACTTCCCCTACTTTAATAAGTGCAACTTCTAAATGACCTGACTCTTTGCAAATTTCTTTAACTTTTTGGAGCCAGTTAGAGAATAATTCACCATTGAAGCTTCCATCCTTTTGTGTACCTGGAATCACGCTCCAATTTTTAAACAGGTACCATGCATTATCAGCAATTGCTTTTTGTTGCTCACTTAATTCAGGTATCACATCACTATTATTGGAACGATAAATTAGACGAATAATTTCACAAAAGAATACAGGGTCACTAGCAAGTGAAAATTCGATCGTTTTAGGCTTTCCTTTGTTATAGCGATCTAAAAGTTTTAAATATGCCCATTCCACATTAAATAGATCATTATCTGAAATTTCAGATGAATCCTGAAGGATTTTAACTATTTCTACGATATTATGAGTTTTCATCATGTAAGACGGTTCAGATGAAGAAAGAGCTAACATTAGCGCTCTAACACATTGCTGGAGATCTAGCGATTTCTTCATATACAGCATTGTATGCATACAGTTAATAGCAGCATGTGGCCTTCCATACTCTAGTAACTTATCAATAGCCCACCCTAAATCTTCTCTAGCAATACGAGGGTTAAAATCAATATTTGTCCAGTACTCTCCTTCTGAGTTTTCTAACCATTGTGAAGCACGAACCCATGTTTCATTAGTAAAAGGTAAATAAATTAGAAATTGTGCAATTTGCTTAGTAGTCCAATCATTTTTATCAATTTCATCAGTCCAAGCCCACCCTTTATTTAATTGGCGGCGCCATACATATCCTCTGATAAAGTTATTATAATTTTCATTATCAAAATCTAAATATTGAGGTAACATTACTATTTCGAGTTCTTCATTACCTAAGTCTCCTAAAGATTGGCCTACTTTTATAGGTGATTGGACTTCCTTTACAAATTGAATTACAGCATCTAATCCATATAAATCCAGAATCTCCTTAACTACTTCCTTCCGTCTTTCCTCTAGCCTTTCACTTTGTTCCTCCCAATCGTCTATATCTTCAAAAAGATCAAAATCATTCTCAATAAACAAATGGCGATAAAGTTTAATAGGGTTAGTTGGAGCAAGCTTTGAAGCTACACCTTCAATTAAGGAAAGCAAATCATCTTTTAATGCCCAATCTGCATCAACATAGCAACGATGTTTATTAATAAAAAAGAAAAGCTTATCCCAGAGAGGAAACTTCTCGTCTTCGGAAAGCTCTAATATTGCCTCAGAAGAAAGTACATTAAGCAACTGATCAAAAGTAGTTCTTGGAAGTTTGTTTAGAAGATCAATAATCACGCTTAATTTTGTTATGTCTACTCCAGCTAATGAAACAAGCATTTCAGCATAAAACGAAACTTGCTCCCAGTAATCAAATTGAGTTACTTCATTTTCCCAATCTTCTGGAATTATATTTCTCCACTTGGGCTTATAGCTCCCTACTGATGTCCGCTGTTGATCGGGAAGTAATTCAATAAAGAGTCGCCAAGCAACGTCAGGACATTCATTAGATAATATTCTTGCAACTGCTTTCCGCTTCTCAATTGACGCTATTGTTTGTGGAAACCATGGTAACAGAGTCGTTGATAGTGATTTATCAGGTCGGTTTCCAGAGTTGCCACCAGGATCGTAACTAGCTAGTTCGCCAAGAATAGCGCATACTCTGATAAAATATTTCCCATCCCAAGCTAAGGCTTCTAACGCCCATAACAAGCCAGTCAGGTAATTGCTTCCGAACATTCCTTTACTTTCTTGCAAAAAGAGCTCGCCTAGGGGGCAAGGATTAGCAAGCAACGCATTCTCCACTGAGTCCAAGAACTCTTCAGGTACAGCTTCGGCCAAAATGGGTAGTAAACTATGTAAACTGCCCCAAAGTTCCCATTTTAATTTGTCTTGGAATATTCCACGAGTAGATAAAATTGCCGTTACATTAGTCTTATCATACGAGCAATTAATTAATGCATCTGCTTTAATCCCCAAGAGAGCCAAGCTTTCCGCTAGACTATTTCTTAAAACTGAAGAATAAACGAAAACCTTACCATATATCTCTGCTGCAAATCTATTTTCCGGATGTAGATCGAAAGCGGGGTTTGTCTCCGATAATACTGTCACAATTACTCCAGTAAAAGTATCAAGATCACCATCAAAAATTTGCGAGCCAAGTATATCCCAATATGAAACTCTTTCAGTAACTTTCCAGATACCATTTTGCAGTGAAAGCGGACTTCCGTTTAGTTGAAGCAGTTCTCTGGCTTGTGTGATAAAATCAGTTTTGTTTTTATCAAAAAATAAAGTTATAACTTCCATATCTGCTTCATTGTTTTCATCCCAAGCTCCAATTAAGTTCATTAATGCAATAGTGCGCGCGTAAGAATGCTTACTCCAGTCAATATTTAAGTCATCTGGTAATAGCATTAATTCTGCAGGCATATAGGTAAGACTTGGTTCTTTAAAAGTATCTTTTAGATCCTCGGGTACTTTTGCAAGTGTGATGGTTCCTGCATTTTGGTTCCACGTTTGAACATAATCAACTATACGGGCCCATACAAATTGCGGATTTGTTCTGTGATACTGGGAAATGTGCGAATGGAGCAAAGATAATACAACACCTTCTTCATTTCCAAGATCGTAACCCAATAAATAAAAATGGTTTAAAAATGCATACAACTCAATCTCCGGTACTTCCTTTTCATTATTCGCCAACTTTAGATGATGCTTGAATACTTTTAGTTTCTCTTCACTTTTTGATGGGCTTAAATTAGCTTTTGTTACCTGCCTCTCAAATTCGTCAACATTTTTGGTGTGTTTAGCTTGATTTAACAGCCAATGCACACTATAAAAATCTGTTGCATTAAGTGGTCCGCAAATTAAAGCAATAGAATCTTTTCCTTTTGTGAAAATCCTAGGATTATTAAAATCACTCCATGCTGCCCTAATCACTTCTGAGAAGACTTCATTTTCTCTAGTTATGTTTATTCTATGTTTGATCTGCCCGAGTAACTTTCGCCTCTCTCCGTGGACTGGATTTTCTACAAAAACAATTAAATCATCCGTATTAAACCCATCGATTCTACCCTGCAGTTTTATTTCTGTTATAGGCCAATGAGGCAAGCAAGGTGCGATACCTCCTGTTAGCATCAAAGCGACAAAAGAAGCTTGAACATGGGCTTCAAAATGTCCTCCTCCATTACCAGTAGAAAAAGGATTACTGAGTTGCTTATCCGTCATTTTAATCCGTCCTTTATAAACATCTAGGGAACTGTATAGATATTTGACCTCTCTCATTAAGCAGTCCATCGGAGTAGTGCTATTGATGAGATGCAACGTTCACAACTGAATCTTCGCATAAATTCCCTGCTCCTCTAACATATGCAACAGTACCCGGCCATCAATTAACTCAATAGGCTTGTCCTTGGCAAAGCTTCTGGCGTCGGGTCCATACGTTGATGTGGTAACCAAAATCCCTTTCGAGGCATTCTCGTTCATCATGGTACCGTATAGGTCGCGGACTGCAGCTACCTCTACAGTATTCTTATATCTTTTTGCCTGAATCACATATTTCCCACCGAAAACAGGACGCGGGTCAAAAGCAATGACATCGACTCCACCGTCTCGGCTAGAACGTGTCAGTTTAGATTCAAGACCTATTTTCGAAAACAAATTACATACCAGGTGTTCAAAATCAAAAGGGTCCATCTCCAAAAGGTTGGTTCGAGTATCAAGAGTGGATATCATATCTCTTTCATTTACAAATCGTTCATCGTACATGACAAGATCGACAATAGGTTTGACAGGGGTAAGTTCAGTTACAGAAGGGGAAAGCTGGGCTTTAAGACCTTTTACACAAGCAAGAATGTCCACTCTAGCGAAATCGAACTTCATGAATTCTTCTTTCCGGGTCTGAATAGTTACTATGCACGGCCGGATGTCGAGCCCTGTACTTAAGTCCACTGTGGATACCACTCCATTAAACACGATAGAATCCAAATGTCCCCCTTGGTCAGCTTCAAACAGCTCATGAAGCCTACGGAGGGCTATTGAAGCTACAAGTATAGAGTAAATCTCATTCAGCTCTTTGGGTTTAAAAGGAACTCCTTTGATCTCATCACGGCTCTGTGTATACTTATATTCTTTATTCTGTGGTACAGCCGTCACATCCGGTAATTCATACTCTACTAATAATTCCTTGCTCTCTTCCAAATAGATTAAATCAAAGGTTTGCGGGAAAATGTCACTGTAATTGGAACGTTCCAGAACCATTGTGTTGTAAGCTTCTATTCCCTCTTTGTCTATATTGAAATAGCTACTCTTAAAATCATTAATTGAGCTATTATGAGAAGCTATTTCCTCGAGATATAAGCGCTTTGCTTCGTCATATTCTGCTCTTGCAGAGCTGAGGAATATTTCATTCTCCTTAATCAGTTCGTTTCTCTTAGTTTCAGCAGACTCATAATTTTGAAGAGCATAATTAAATGAGTCCTCCGCTGCTTCAATAGATCTTAGCCGTGCCTTTTTACCGAGGCCACTGATTTTCTCTATAAAAGAGGGTTCCATAGCAACTCTTGCAAAATAGCTCTCTTTCACCGGTACTGAATTAGCTTGAACTGGCTTAACATAGGGTTCTACGTAAGCAGGATACTCATCCTTCTTGTATAGTGATTCAAAAGAAATCGTATCATCCACCTTGAGCGTTTCACTTACAATGGATTTAAATTCATTCAGCCGGTAAACAACTTCTTCATTATAATCGTTCGTTTCCTCTTTACGTCCTTCTATGTATAGTGCCTTTTGTTCTTTTTCATATGCCTTTTGCTCACGTATAGTTTGTTTAATCGCACGCTCATTCTCACGTTCATATTGCCGCTGCAGTCTTAATGTCTTTCCTGCTGCCGAATAGAAGCATTTCTGGATCTTTCAGCCGCTCGCTGCGCCTTTGCAGTTTCTTTAATCATTTTATTCACTGTACTTCCAAAACTACGAGCCACCTTTACCCCTCCAAATTATGTAATAAAAGCATTATAGTTATCCAAATTATAACATAAAATTTCAAATGTTTTACACAAAAGCACTACTTTTTACATAACCCTTTCGAACTATTCGTCTAAATTTCGACAAAAAAAAGAGCCTGTCAAAAGACAAATCCACGGCTCTTCTATCAAACAGCAAGTACATTAATTCAGTACATGCTTTGAGATTTTATTCTCACGCCAAGCGTATACTAATATACTATTTTTCCGGTAATCTAAAACTGTACCATTTATCTGACTAAATTCGTGCACAGTGTACAGCGTTTTTGCGTCAAAAATATACTGTTTGCTAAGCAAATCTACCAGTAGTTTTCCTTCTACAGTTTTCTTTGCCGTAGGCAGACCGTCTCCCTCAGGCAAAATTAAATTCGATAATATCCTTTCCTTTACTAAACCTTTCTGGCTAAACAAACTAATTTTTTTTGTATGAGGATTAAATACCAAATAATCAGCCCCAGCTTGAAAAGCAAATCCAAATTGATCGATCGTTCTTCCCCAGATAGCCGAACCATTAGGCGATAATGCTATGAGTTTATGCATTTTTGTTTGGTTAACAGAAAAAATAAAAGTACCATCATCGAGTGCAAAAGCAGTGTAAAAGTTCACATATGCTCCCTTGGGAAAAGTGTATTGAAATGAACGCTGTAGAGAAGAATTATACACCTCAACTTTTTGAGCATCGCCTTTTTTCGTTATCACTTCTATGGCGATCTGATTTTTCGACACAGTATTTAATTTTCCGTATATAGTCTTACTCCCTATCTGTTTACCATTTTTATTGAAAGATATCATTTGTACCGTTTCTGCACCGATCTTCGTAGATTTTTGCCCAGCTACAATTAAGGTACCATCTCCCATAAGAAACAACTTGCTATCAGAGAGCGATAGATCTTGCCCTACACGTTTACTCCAGTTTTCTTTCCCTGCGGGACTTACAGAATATAGAAGTCCTTCAGATGAAAAATAGGCGTATACCGTACCATCTTGTGCATAAGAAAATGGATCTTCTGTACTTGGCCATCCATATCCTGCTTTTGCAAAGGAAAATACCCACTGAACTTTTCCCGTTTTGGGATCTACTGCCCGAAGTGTATCAGGTGACCAAACCTTAGTCTCCGAGGCTCGTTCTTCCCCAACATGTAAGTACAGTATTTCTTTACCTGGCACATAATAACTCTCGGCTTGAATCGGTATGTAATCTTCATTGGGCGTTTGAGACCAAACCGCTTGTGGTAAGAATTCGTAGTTTTTCGCAGCAACCACCCCTACAACATTTGTAAAGACGAGGGCAGCAGTCATAAAACTGATTAACTTCTTTTTCACATGAAAACCTCAACTTTCCTTTTTAAATTTATGATGAAGTAGACTTTGAGGATTAACTCCGTTAAGAAACAGAGCTTCTATAGTCATAGTCAGTAACATAAAACTATTCTTTACTCAAAACGTTCCCCGAAAGACCTATCATAGTCATTGCTTCGGCTAAATTATTACTATTAGTAGATTCATCACCATAAAAAGCATCAAGAGCAGATATAAAATAAGAAGAGCCTGCTAGGATCTCAAAGTTATTTAATTCCCAATCCATAATTACCCCGCTTACAATATCCAGCTTTTGTGCGTTATTCATATCCAACCAATCAAAACCTGTTGTACTTCCAGCTGACTTACTCCAAGAATAATCAGATTCAGTAGTAATGTCAGTGCTATCATCGTTATAAGAATATTTAGATGATGAAATATCAGATAAATTCATAGGGGGATCTTCGGACAAATGGTCATATAAGCTAAATAATCCTACCGCTGATACAATGAGGATTATAATAATAAGTGCCTTTACTGGGAATCTATCTTTCTCATTAGAATTACTAACGTTTGGCTCGTTTGCGACAGTAAATTGACTCCCACCTTTGAGTATGTCAGTTAGACTATTGCCGCTACTTGCTATCTTTGAACCACACTTATTACAAAATAAGCTTTCTTCCATTAAATCTTTTCCACAGTTTTGGCAAACTAACATGCATTGGCACCGCCTAATTCGCTGTTTTTCCCATAATACTATCATTTACGACAAAGCAGTTCTATAACAGAGTTCACTGAGAACAACTAGAAGCCCCTTATGCAGCTTCCCTGAAATCCAACGCGCCGAATTCACTATGCTGACGGTATAACTAACAAACAAAAGTTACCTACAGCTTCACGCGTAGCCATCCACATCTAATGTTGACGTGCGGAATAGAATCAAACTTAGGTTCTTCTGAGAGAACTATTATAAAAGTTTATTAAAAAATATATAATTATTGTATTTAATTCTAATTTACCCCATCCATTTTCTTTATTAAATTCCTCAAGAGTTACACAAAAAAAGCAACTTATCCTAAGATAAGTCGCCTCCTAAGTTATTATTTTCTACCGCTTCGCCTTATAAAACTCATGATAAAGCTTCATCAACGCTCTTTTCTCTATGCGCGACACATAACTCCGCGAGATCCCTAAGTCCTTCGCAATCTCCCGCTGCGTCCTTTCTTCCCCGCCGGTATCCAGGCCGAAGCGGCCGACGACGACCTCTTTCTCCCTCTCGTCCAAGATGTCGAGGTTCCGATATATCTTGCTCTTTTCAATCTTCAGATCCACCTCTTTAATCACATCATCCGTCTCCGAACCGAGGATATCAATTAGCGTGATCTCATTCCCCTCTTTGTCTGTCCCAATCGGATCATGGAGAGACACGTCCTTGCGGGTCTTTTTCAGCGAACGCAGGTGCATCAATATCTCATTCTCGATACATCGGGCCGCGAATGTGGCGAGCTTTGTGCCCTTATTCGGCCGGTAACTTTCAATGGCTTTGATCAATCCAATCGTGCCGATGGAGATCAAATCCTCCATGTCTTCGCCTGTGTTGTCGAACTTTTTTACTATGTGTGCGACTAAGCGCAGATTATGTTCAATTAACAGATTTCTAGCCTTGGCGTCTCCCTCAGCCATCATGCCTAAGTATTTGCTCTCGTCCTGTTCCGATAAAGGCTGTGGAAATGCGTTATTTCTTACGTAGGATACCAGCAGCGTCAGTTCTTTGATTAACAGTGCAATCGTGCTTATGATTCCAGGCAACTTGGCGACACCTCCCGCACATGTACAATGAAACCGGTCTATGATGAGAACTACGGGTTCATGGTCCTTTTATTGTATGTGGGTTAGTGCCCAGAAGTGCATGTACGGGTGAAAAAGGTACGGGCTTCCCGCGCTTCATCCGACCGCACCCTCATTCCTCAGCCCTTCAGTTCAAATCCTCCCGCAGCTTATACCGGACCGCAAGGAAGCTGAATACAAGAATAACAATTACCGCTACAGCTGCCGTATGGATAATATCACTGATGCTATTGAAGTCCTTTACCCGGACGATGGTGTTCATGAGCAGATACTGGGACAGATGCGGGCCGTTAACCAGCGATTCGAGTGCAGACAGAGCTATCCCTGCCACATTCAGTGCCAGAACAAATCCGGCGGTAAGGCTGACCAGCACATTTTTGACGACCATAACAATGTAGAGAATAAGAATGGAGAACGCCCAGTGCAGCATGAACTGGCTGAGCAGCAGCTTGATCAGGTACACAGGATCACCGAGGCTGGTATTGTCAAAAAACAGTGATCTTCCGATCCAGTCGGCAAGGAGCATGGTGAGGAACAGCATAGCGACAAACGCTGCGAGAACCAGTATTTTTGAACAAACCGAATGAATTCTGGCTCTGTGCATCGGGATGTAATTTTTATGGAAGCCTGAGCTGAATTCGCTTGTGTAGAAAAAGATGGTGAACACCGCAATGTAAATCAGCATCCAGGAGGGCGGCTGCGAAATGGTGTACTGGATGAAATCACTCTCAGTCAGGCTGCTTACTGAAACACCTCCCTTTTCCATCTCCTGCGAATATTGCTTCGTCATAAAGATACCGAAGATTTGGAAGGCACAGAATACCAGAAGCAGCAGATACATGATTTTATTGTGCCGGAAGCGGTAGAAATCCATTTTGAGAATATTAAGCATGAGGTTCACCTGCTCTTTCCGTCCGTTCCAGGAAGTATTGCTCCAGGCTCTGCTTGTGCCTCGCTATCGAATCCACCATAACTCCATGCTCAACTAGCACCTGCGTAATCCGGCGGATTTGCATATCCGTGTCATATACATACAAGGTCCGGCCGTCAACCACCTTATATTTCATGATCTGCAGCTCCCGCTCCAGTATGGGAATCGCCTCTTCTGCCGCTTCCACACTGATCTCAATCCGCTCCTCGCACTTATGCTGCAGGTCCTCTCTGGAGATCACCTCGACAATCTCGCCCTGATGAATGATGGCATATTTGGTGGCTATTTTGGATAACTCCTCAAGGATATGACTGGAAATAAGGATCGTCAGTCCCCCCTTGTTAAGCTCCAGAATCAGCTGCCTGATCTCCATAATCCCCTGCGGATCAAGACCGTTAATCGGCTCATCCAGGATCAGCACATCCGGGTTACCGAGCAAAGCGACTGCGATACCCAGCCGTTGCTTCATCCCCATGGAATACCCTTTAACTTTTTGCGTATTGTTACTGTCCAAGCCCACCAGCCTTAGTAACTCCTCGATTCTGGCTTTACTGTTCTTGAGGCCGTAGGCTATAGCCAGCAGCTTCAGATTCTCATAGCCCGAAGCATTCGGGTAAAGTCCCGGGTTCTCGATCAGCACACCCATCCGCTCAAAAAAAGACTGCTCCCCGGCAGCCGCGCGGTTGAAAAAATGCAGCTCCCCCGAGGTAGGATACACCAGTCCGGCGATCATCTTCAGCAGGGTCGATTTGCCTGCACCGTTTTTACCGATGATCCCGACAATTTCGCCCCTGTATATTTTGAGCTCGGCATTCAGCACGGCTGCTTTTGATTTATACCTTTTGGTAAGTCCGCAGCATTCAATAATACAATCGTTCATGGCCCGCACCTCCTTACAACCAGGTTAACAGGATCAAACTAAGATATCGCCAACAAAAGGTTAAGAAATGTCAAAGCCGCTTATTTACACAGCCGGAAGCCGATTCCCCAGATTGTATCGATATAGGCTTCACTGTCGTACGGTTTGATTTTGCTGCGGATATTACTGATGTGCACGGTTATTGTTTTGTCCTCGCCCATATACAGCTCATCCCAAGCCAGCTCATAGAGATCCTGCTTCGTGAACACCCGGTCCGGATTCTTCACCAGCAGCTCAACAATGCGGTACTCCTGCCTGGTCAGATTGAGCGCCGTCCCGTGAACCTTCGCACTGTATGCGTCTGTGTCCAAGAGCAGATTTTTATGCCGGAAAGTCTTAACTGGTTCACCGGCGTTATTTCTCTGAATATGAACATGAATGCGGGCAATCAGCTCCTCGAGCTCAAAGGGCTTGGTCACATAATCGTCAGCCCCTAGCGCGAACAGGTTCAGCTTATGATCCAGCCCGTCCTTGGCCGAGAGGATAATCACCGGAATGCCGGACTTAAGCTCCTTCCGCAGATAGTGCATGAACTGTTCGCCGGACAACCCGGGAAGCATCAGATCAAGCACAATAAGGTGGTACTCCTGGGCAGCCAGATTCATTTTCCCCTCACTGCCCGAATACGCCTGTGTGCACGCAAAGCCTGCTGATGTAAGGCCGTCACGGATAATCCCGTTAATATGCCAGTCATCCTCAACGATCAGAATCCGCCTGCCGCTTCCGTTACCGCCCATGTGCATGCTCCTTTACTGTTTTTTTGAAATTAACACTGATGCTAAAGGTATGCTCTGTGCATGCAGCCTCTGTATGTCCATCCATCTTGCCCATTAGCGCTTTCACAATAGAAAGGCCAAGCCCGGAAGAGTGAACGGTACGGGAAGGGTCTTCCTTATAAAAACGGGTAAAAATCTGTTCAACATTAACCCGGCTGCCCTCCTTTAGCTGATTGGTGAAGCGTATGCATACAGTATCTTCTTTTTCCTCACAAGCAACGGTAAACGGCCCTTCCCCATGCTTGAGATAATTGCTGATGATATTTGCAAAAATCCGCTCTGCGGCACTGATATCCCCCATAACAGAAACGGCCAGCTCCGGGAGCTTTAGCTCAGGTTCAGATCCCGACCGGGAAAAATCATCAATGAAGGTGAACAGGTTCCGTTTCAGCAGTCCAACAATGTCAAAGGATTCAAGCTCAAAGACATACTCCGGATTTTGAAGCTTGGTATACAAAAACAGCTCATCTACCAGCTTGATAATCTGCTCTATTCTCGACCTGGCCTGTGAAATGTACTGATCCTTGTCCTGCTGATCTTGTGAACGCTGCGCTAATTGGAGATAGCCGCCCAGTGCCGTAAGCGGAGTCCTGATATCATGCGACAGACTGGTGATGGTGGCATTCATCTCTTCATTTTTACGGCTGAACCGCTGATCGACCGCCCGCTGACGGTCCAGCAGGGCATTGCATTCACGGACCAGACTGCTGATTTCCCGCGGCTTTAATTGTGTTGTAATAAACTTGAATGAATGATGCTCCATAATAAACGACAGCTGATTGCCGATATTCCTGACCTGGCTTTTATAATGCAGGATATACACGGTTTGGACTATCACTAACAGTATGAGTAATACCAGAATGATAAGGATAGGATCACTTCCTTTCATGACTTAGTGCTCCATGATTGACTCACTGATGTAGTATAAAAGCTTCACCCTCGCATACCACTCTTCAAGCTCACCATGGATGCTCGATTTATTCAGCTCTAAATACATCAGGCCGTCCGCCTCCATGTACCCTACTTCAGCTAACCCGCAGCTTTTTTGGACAATTAACGGCCATTCGGCATCGGTCATTCTGGATTTGGATGCTTCCGACAGCTGCAACAGCATCTCTCTGTTCATAGCACAGGAGCCGGCACAAATATCAGCATAGCGGCCGAATTTCATTGAGAATATTTGGTTCGTAATAGACTCTGTTTCCTTCCAGGATGCTGGATGCGACTCGAAGGCTGCTTCAGTCCGTCCCAGGATCAGATAGCTGTATTTCATTAATTCTCCTTGTACTTCCGTTATCTCTTCAGGGTACATTGTCATCCAGGTAATTAATCTGTCTAAATCGCAGTAATGATAGTATGCATGATAGAATGGCCTCATATGTCTAAGAATGCTCCTCCGTGCCTCGGCCGCTCCCTTTTTTTCTACTATAAATACTTCGAAATGATAAGCTTTAAGAAGTTCTATCAGAGCCTTGGAGGTCAACTCACTTACAGCTATGTATTTATATTTAAAATACTTAGAAATCGCTGCTGCTGCTTCTTTCAATGGTTCAATCAATACACCGGCCGGATCATGAACTATGGTAATTAAGGCAACATCCTTCTCTTCCATTATCAGGGCCTCCTGCTAGCTTGGCTCATTTTACTTTTATAGTAGCACAAAATCCCCGCCAGACCTCCACTACTGTGGACATCCGCCGGGGATTTTTGTTATTTACGTTTATTCGTTTTTGCTAAAACCAGGTCTTAACGGAACTTGCCTGCATCAATTGCAGCCTGCTTCTCGTCAAGGATTTCCTGGTAGCCTGCATTCAGGAATGTCTCTTTGGCTTCAGCATAGACTGCGTCGAATTCAGCTTCAGGAGCCAGTACAGTCTTCACGTACAGATCCTGGAACAGGGAGTTCAGATCCGCCTTGTACTCATTTGTTTTTTCAAGAACAGTGGTGAACATAGCATCCGGTGTACGGAATTCAGCAGCTTCGTTATAGTATTTCACCATATCTTCAGCCAGATACTCATAACCCGCAGGTGACCAGTTACGCATGTTGGATTTCAAAGTCTTGTCAGCATCCGGATATTGAGCAATTTCAGTTACCAGAGCCCAGTAGTCTTTGTTGTTGTTCTGAGCAAGAACGGATTCGCCCTTGAAATCAGGGTTCTTCACTGCAATACCTTCTGCGTCAAGGGTATAGTTCTCGCCTTCCACACCGTTCTGGAACTTGAACAGGTTCTCCGGCTGGCTCAGCCATTCCAGGTACATCCAGACTGCAGCACGTTCCTGAGCTGTAGTTTCATAGTTGATACCCATGATGAAGCCGAACGGCCAGTAGGCACGCTGCTGAGGCTTATTGCCTTCAGGAACCAATGCATAAGTAGGGATAACAGCAAATTCTGCTTCCGGATTATTAGCCAAGGTAGCTGCGAAGACGTCAGCATTGTTGGTCAGATAGGTTGCATAAGTACCGGTTTTGCCGGCAACAAATTCAGCTTTTACCTTGTTATCGTCGCTACGAAGGTAGAATTCTTTATCGATCAGGCCATTGTTGTACTGATAGTTCATATTGCGCAGGAACTTCTCGGTATCAGCAGTTGTGAAGTCAGCTACACTCAGGTCAGAGTACAGCGCACGGTATTCCGGATCAACCGGCCATTCACGGAAAGCGTAGCTGTAGTTGAAGCTGTTCTGGATCAGGTTACCGGCGGTTACACCCAGTCCTGCTTCCTTCCATTTCACCAGCATTTCATTATACTTCTCGAGGGAGGTCAGGTCTTCCACCTTCATGCCAACCTTCTCCACCCAGTCCTTACGGATCATGTTGACAAAGTTATCTGCTTCCGGACGTGCTGCGAAGAAGAAGATGTTCTGGTCGTCCACTGTGCCGTACTGCTGGATAGTTTCACCCATATTTGCCCAGTAAGTAGGAGCATAATTTTCTATTTCTTCATAATTAAGCGGCTGCATAACATCCTCGCCGTAATAAGTCAGCGCCTGCGGCATATCGTAGTGGAAAAGAATATCAGGAGCCTTGTGTGACGCCAGCAGCTGCTCGAAGTCGGTTACTTCACTGCTGCGGGTAATCGGAATATAGTTGACCTCAATGTTGTTCTTATCACCGAACTCAGACTGCACCCAGCGGGTGTAGTAGTTATCTGTTACGTTCCAGCCTTCGAACGCACGCTCATAGACCGGAATATCAATGGTTACCTTCTCAGGGAAGCCCTGAGAATAATCGGCGAACTCACCGTCAGCCAGATTGTTGGCAGGTGCGTTGCTGCTTCCTGCACTGTTGTTATTACTGGAGCAACCGGCAAGCAAACCGGCTGTCAGGACAGATGCCATCATTAAGGATACATAACCCTTTTTGTTCATTGTAATACCCCCATTTTGAATTTTCGGACTGTATAACTGCTGCTTTGCTTGCGGATTTTACAGCTATTCTTTGACTGCGCCAAGCATCGTACCTTGAACGAAGTATTTCTGGACAAAAGGATAGACGCAGAGAATAGGTAAAGTAGCAAAGACTACGACCGACGCTTTAAGAACTTCCGGATTACTGAGTGTTACGGTAGTGGCTTCCAGCTGGAAGCTCTCAGTGGCCTGGATGACCAGATAGTACAGCTTGAGCTGCAACGGCCGCAGGTCAGTGGCATGCTTGATATAGAACAGAGCGTCCTGATAGGCGTTCCAGCGGCCAACTGCGTAGAAGAGCGACAGTGTGGCGATAATTGGCTTGGAGAGCGGAATCACAATGCTCCAGAGAATCCGAAAATGTCCGGCGCCGTCGATCCGCGCAGATTCTTCCAGACTCACTGGAATACTGCTGGTCAGTGACGTCTTCAAAATCAGCAGGTTAAAAGCACTGAAGGATAGCGGCAGAACCAGTGACCAGATCGTATCCATCAGACCCAGATTGTTAATGTTCATGTAATCCGGGATAATCCCTCCACTGAAATACATGGTGAACAGGAAGATGAAGGTGATAACCCGGCTGCCCTTAAATTGGGCTCTGGATAGCGGATAAGCTGCGAAGATGGTCAGGATCATTCCCAGCACGGTGAACATTACAGTTACGATAACCGAAATGTACAAGGAGCGGAGGATACTCGCATCAGCAAAAATTTTGCTGTATGCCTCCAGAGTGAAGCCCTTCGGCCACAGAAATACCTGATTGGCAATGACATAAGAGTCAGCGCTCATAGACTTCGATACCACATGCAGGAACGGTAATAAACAGACCAGTGAGGCTACAATAATAATGAATTTAATTAGAATATCCCAGATATCAAAACGACCTTTGCTTGGTGCGGCAGGGTTGCCGGTTGATGCGCTCATCGGGTTCTCTCCTTTCTATAAAATGCCGTCTTCGCCAAGTTTTTTGGCAATGCGGTCAGCCGTGATTACAAGAATTATTCCGATTACGGACTGGAATAATCCAACCGCTGTCGCCCGGCTGAAGTTACCGGATTCGATCCCCCAACGATACACCAGCACCGGTATGGTCGTTGTGAACTCTGTGGTGGCCCTATTCTGCAGAGACCAGATACGCTCGAACGAGCCTTCCATTACTTTACCCAAGCTCATGATAAGTAGCGTTACGATAGTTGCACGGATGGAAGGAATGGTAATATTCCATACCTTTCTCCAGCGTCCGGCACCATCGACCGTTGCCGCTTCATACATTTCCGGGTTGATCGAGCTGATTGCAGCCAGGTAAATGATTGTTCCCCAGCCCATACTCTGCCATACACCGATGGCCAGGTAGCTGACCAGCCAGTTCGTATCCTCTTGAAGGAATGGGACCCGGGTACCGCCCATCATTTCAATCAGATTGTTGACGACCCCGTTACCTTCACTAAGCAGCTGATACGCAATGGCCCCGATAATAACCCAGGACAGGAAGTGAGGCAGATACAGTAAGGTTTGGTTAACGCGTTTGAATTTGACACTTTTGACTTCATTCAGCATCAGGGCCAGTATAATCGGCATCGTGAAGCTGAAAATGAGATCAAGAACGTTGAGCAGCAGCGTATTACGGATTGCTTTTGCGAAATCAGGCTTGGAGAAAATATCCTGGAATATTTGGAAGCCGACCCACTCACTGCCCCAGAAGCCTCTTGCGATCTTATAATCCTTAAAAGCGATTACAAGGCCGGCCATCGGGAAGTATTTGAATACGATTACAAAAGCCAGCGGAATCGCTACAAGCAAGTAGAGCTGCCAGTCACGCTGTAAAAAACTGAAGCGCGAATTCTTTCTTAGTAGAGCATTTTGATTTGTCTTTGAAGCGTTTGCAACTTTCAAAATCTCACCTCCTGAACCATTTCATCTCTGTGCCGGATGTGTTGACCGGCTCGACTTCTATGCTAGCCCTATTGTCCGCTTTTGAAAACAATGAGTAATGCTGCTCTCCATCAAAACTGATAGAATCGCGGTTTTAAAGGGCTTTCAGGAGGGTGAATGATCATTTTTGATAGGCTAAAACGTTTTCATTAACATATATTCTCAATAGAAAAACGGCCATGAGCCGTCTCCTAGGAGCTCTTGCTCTTGGCCGTTTTATAGCTGCTTGGCGGCATACCCTCATACTTGCGGAAAAACCGGTTAAAGCTCTGGACATTATAATAACCAACCTCTGCGGCAACCTGTTTTATCGTCAGATCCGTATCGAGCAGCAGCTCCTTGGCTTTGTCGATCCGCAGCTGGTTCAAATAATCGATCATGCTTTTTCCGGTCAGCTCATAGACGATCTTGCGCATGTAAGAGTAGCTGATGCCGAATTCGGTGCTCATATCCTTTAAGACAATCTCTTCTTTATAATGATCCTTCAGATATTGGATAACTCGTTCCCCGTGATTGGTCTCGCCGGCGCCGCGGTCCAGGTTCTGAACGATCTCGCGGAAAAATGCCTGCAGGTACTCCTCCAGCTCATCCAGCGTATCCATTCCAGCCAGCACACTGTAAATATCGCCTTTGCCCATGACCGTTCTTCCGGTGCTGATATGATTCTCGCGCAGATGCTTGATCGTCGCACCAATCAGCTGATGGTAGATAAACATAATGTTATCGTAGGAAATATGCTGCTCCGCACTGATCAGGCCGCGGATATTCTCAAGCTCCTTGTAAATCCCGTCCAAATCCCCGGCATCCAGGAAGTTAAGAATCCGCCGCTCGCTGTTCTCGGAATCTATATATTTGCGTCCGTGCTCTTCTTCCTCCTGCCAGTACATAATGCTTCCGGCACCCTTGATGATCCGCTGCTTGATTAATTCCATTGCTTCAAACAGCCGTTCGGCCACCATTTCAGGTGCATCCGCCACCCCGCTCACGGCAATAGTGACGGTATGCTCCAGCTGCTTAAGCGATTCTTCGCTGACCGTTTCCAGCGCCTGACGGATGGAATTATTACTGCAGCTGTGCTCCTCCTGGGAAAAGTTCAGCACAACTACAATGCTCCCGTCGGTATGATAGACAGAATGGGCCACAATCCCTTCCGGGAACAGGCTTTCGTACTTGGCGTTCAGCAGATAGCGGTGATAGCTGCGGGTTTCCACATTGGTATTGCCGACATACACTCTATACCGGTCAATGGAGACCACAACCACCCTGTAGCACGCCTCCGGAAATACCTCTGCAAGCCGCGGCGGAATCTCCCCGCGCAGCAGCCGGTGAACCGCAAAGCTGCGGGTATCCTCTTCGCGCTCCTGCAGCAGCCGGAATAATCCTTCCTCCTCCTCCTGCATCCGTTTAAAGGCCATATCCAGGAAGGCCAGCTCATTTCTGTTTCTGCTGGCAACCTCCAGATCGCTTTTGGAGCGGATCGTCCTTACCAGCTGCCTGAGCGGTCTGGACAGCCAGGTAGCCAAGATGACGGCAAGTACGGTTCCCAGCACAATAATGGCTCCGGTGAGCAAAATAATGTTGCCCTGCATCTCACGTGATTCAGCCATCAGCTCATCCATGGAGCTCCAGCTTACATTCCACCAGCCGGATAAGGCCGAGCGGCTCCATGCGTAGACCATCCGGTTGCCGTCCAGCTCGCGGAATGCATAGCCTTCATCCGAGTCCTGATTCAGAATCTCCCGTACAAACGGCAGCTCGAAGCCGTCTGTCAGCAGCAGTGATTTGTCACTGTGCGAGATTACTTGTCCGTCCGCTCCCAGCAGCAGCGAGCTGCCGCCGTCCTCCACCTCAGTTGTATTCAGATATTTACCGATCTGGCTCTCCTTCATATTGACGACAATCAGTCCGCTTGTGGGTGAGGAGAGACGGTTTAGCGGATAGACATAAGACACAACATGTTCGCCCGAGGCCAGCTTGCGCGGCACCCATACCCCGCTGATTCCCCGCTGATCCTTAAGAGCCTCCGTTGTCCAATCCATCGGCTCGTAACGTTCCAGTGTTGTGATAGCGTTATCAGTAGAAATGACATAATCAGAATCCGTCAGGTAAAAGGTAGAGGAGCTCAGACCGTCCACACGGCGGTTCAGGTTGAGCAGCTCATTCATCACAGACTTGGCCTTAGTGTAATTGGCGTAGCTGGCATTCACCTCATTATAGGTCTCGAAGCCGCGTATCGGTTCAAACACATTGGTCGCGGCCAGACGCGCTGTGTCCTGGGCCAGATTGGCCAGGGCATTCTCGTTAAGCTTGCGGTTGGCATTCAGCCCGGCTAAGGCAGATTCACCGATGGCCGTCTCTGAGTTCTCTATAATCTGTGCCCCGCTATACCACGTCAGGATAGCTGTCGGTATGGCCATGATACAGAATAGAATCACTGCCAGCTGTAGCATCATCGGTGTTTTCTTCATTGCATGTCCCCCTATTAACTCTGTAAACGTTATCAAATCAAACAGAGAAGCCCCAATGCAACGGGCTTCTCTGCTAATAATCTTCTAAATTCAGGAGAGTAACGGATGCATGGATCTTATGTTTGTATGAGAATTCTATAGTTTGTAGAGATCACTTGTTGCTATGATAACACAAAATATAGGATTCAGTCCTGTTATTTGCTCAGGAAATGTCGAACTTTGCTTACTGTTCACAAGAATGATAAAGAGCCACCCTTTGAGGTGGCTCTTTCTGAGTATAGGTTATCTAAGAATGGACTTGGCTCTCATCCGCAGCTGGTGACGCTCACCGCGGATCGCATTTCCGAGAATATCAATATTCTGGTACAGGGCCAGGCCGGAGAAGCCCGCATCCCCAATATGCTGAATATCTACCCCGCAGGCTTTGCAGGCCAGGGCAATCTTTTGTATAACTTCCTTACTGGAGCTCTCCTGGCTCGTTCCAATCGCTGATAAGGTCAATACTTTTCGGGCAGGGTCAGCTACAGTCCGGTTATAGGCATGAACGGCTTCTACAAGCTCGTAAAGCTCATCCTCCCTGAACTTAGGCACGGTGTACACGGCAGGAAACAGAATAATGTCGGCTCCGGCTTCAATAAATGCTTGTACAGTCTCCTTATCAATAATCGGTTCATCGATACCGGAGCTGTGCATTTTACCGGCAATAATCAAGCCGTTAAAGATTTCTCTGGCAATTCTGATTGAATGGGCAATAGCCTCATTGGTAACACCGGTACCCGGATTGCCGGTCAGGCAAATAAAATCCAACCCTAGCTCATTGGCCTTTGCAAAGGTTGCCGCATTAGCTTTTCTGCCGGCTCCAATCTGCTCTTTTTCATCCATCGTTGCCGCACTGTCATCCACCGGCTCCAGATTCGCGCCAACCGGACGTCCGGTCAGCCTTCTGAGCGTTCTGACCGGCTGCTTGTCTGCCGGATCTATTCCGCTGATTCCCGGATGCTCCACATCAAAGGCGTTTAGCAGCAGCAGATCCGCCCCAGCAAATTTGGCAATTTCCCCGTTGGTTAAGCCGTCTATGACCGGCTCCTTCACGACTGCCGTTTCCGCCAGAACTGTTCTTCCTTCACTCGCGTAAATTGCCAGTTTCAGCTCCTCCCTGCTCATTGCAAGCAGATCGCTGGCATCACAGTTTAGTAATCGCTTGGTCATGCCTGGGCCTCCCCTTTCTTTTCTTCCAGAATGAATTGTTTATCCATTGCCCTAAAGAACGGATAATAGATAAGTACTGAGACCGCAAGGTTAACCAGCTGCATAATGGAGCCTCTCAGGCTGCTTGTAGCCAGATATCCGCTGATGACCGGCGGCATGGTCCAAGGTACCGATACACCGTTGGTTTTGGGAACAAGCCCCGTCGCCATTGCAAAATACGTCAGGACAACCATGGCAATCGGTGCCAGAATAAACGGAATGAACATGATTGGATTGAGCACGACTGGCACGCCGAACATCAGCGGCTCTCCGATATTGAAGGCTGCAGGCGTAATACTAAGCCGGCCGATCGATTTATTCTGCTGGCTTTTACTGAACAGGAACAGACAGACAGCAAGCGCAAATACCGTACCTGCACCGCCCATATGCACAAAGACATCAAAGAACGGCTGGGTGAAAATATTAGGCAGCTCCTGCCCGGCCTGAAGTGCCAGCCGGTTCTCATCCATTTTCTGCATCCAGATCGGGTTCATAATACCGCCCATAATGTTGCCGCCGTGTATCCCGGTCAGCCAGAACACGCTAATCAGCAGATCATAGATGATAGCGCCGAAGATCGTACCGCCCAGCATGCCCAGCGGCTTACCCAGAACAGTCTGCACCAGATCGTGCAGGCTGCCGATTCCTGTTGCTGCAAGAATCCAGCTGATCGCAGCGAAGAATACTATAATGAAGAAACCCGGAATCAGTGCGGTGAACGATCTGCCGACAGCAGGCGGAACTCCGTCCGGCAGGGTAATGACAAGGTTCTTTTTAATGACAAATCTGAAAATTTCTGTGGAGATAATCGCAATCACAATAGCCACAAACAAGCCCTTGCTTCCCATTAGAGCGAGCGGAATACCCGCTGCATTCTCAGCTGTAAAAATATTAGGGGTGCTAAGCATATACGCGGACAACGATAAAATACCGACGGACATCCCATCTAAAGAATATTGATTCGCGAGCGAGTAAGCAATAGTAAAGGCAGCCAGGAGCCCGATCAGACCAAATGTCCCGTTAACAATGAGCCCCAGGCGCTCCGCCCATCCGCCTTCATTCATGAAATTCTGATACCATGCAGCCTCAATCGGCAAGCTGTTTAGAATAAGGGCAATTGACCCGATAATAATAAGCGGCATGATATAGGATATACCGTCACGAATAGCTACCAGCTGTTTAACTTGTCCGATTCTCCCGGCAAACGGAGCAATCCGTTCTTCCAGAAATGTTTGCACCTTACTCATGATATAACCCCCATAAATAATTTATCTAATATCCAGATAATCCAGCAGCAGCTGGCAGAACATCATATTGGACCAGGAGAACCACTCACGGGTATACCGGCTCTCATCATTCACATCAAAGCTCTCATGACACTGCATCGTCCCAGCCGTTGTTCCTGCCACAATATCCAGAATTCGCGCTTTCTCATCCTTAGCTGTTGCAGTCAGCCCTTGAATACATAAGGCAATCGGCCAGATGTACTGATCCGGTGTATGTGAGCTGCCAATTCCCGACGCTACGCTTCCGGTATAGTAATACGGATTCCTTGGGCTTAAAAGAAATTCCCGGGTATTCACATACAACTCATCCTCTTTACTGCAATAACCCAGGTAGGGAGCTGATAGCAGGCTGGGAACATTGGCATCATCCATCAGCGTGTAATTGCCCAGACCGTCCACTTCATAGGCATACATTTTCCGGCCGGTCTGCTCATCCTGTACAATTCCGTACTGTTCAATACCTGAGCGGATCTCATCACGCAGCCGGCTAATCTCCTGAACAAATAATTCCTCCTGATAAAAGCGGGCAACGAGCTCCTCCAGATGCGTCAGTATGACAACTGCGAACATATTCGCCGGAATCAGATACCCGTAGCGGCAGGCATCATCACTTGGCCGGAAGCCCGACCAGGTCATTCCTGTATATCCGACCGGCGTACCCCGCCCGTCATTTGTCAGTGTATCCTCCGGCCGTGCCCCGAACCGTTCAAAGGAATAGTCCGAGCTTTCATGATGCTGCTCCTGCCTGAAGACCCGCACAATCTCTTTAGCTGCCTGCAAAAAGCTTTCATTAAAGTGCCCGGTATACCCGGTCTGCTCAAACAGCAGATAAGCAAGCTTTACAGGATAACATAAGGAATCCACCTCATATTTGCGCTCCCAGACCCAGGGTGACATTGCCGTCTTATCCGTCTGATGACCGTTCCCGTTCGGCGCCTCGTTAAAAGCATTCGCATAGGGGTCAATCAGGATGTACTCGCACTGCTTTTGCACAAGCCCGGCCAGCAGAGTCTGAAAGATTTCATTGGTTTGGGCAAGCACCAGATACGGCTGAATCTGCGCAGTAGAATCTCTTAGCCACATCGCCGGAATATCCCCGGTAACCAGATATACTGAGCCGTCTTCCTGAATGTTAAGCGTTCTCAACAGTGTGTCTGAAAAACAATTTTGGAACTGGCTCCCCCAGCCCTCCTTGCCGATAGCACAGGTCTTCTCATCAATTAACGTCAACAGCTCACTTATTCCATCCATCGCCTGATGTTTAATAACCTTTTCCCACTCCTTTAATGATTATATATCCTTTTATAATATATTTAGTACCTTTATACTACATTTGAAAATTACACTTTGTCAACAACGATTATAAATGATATAATATATATACCATTTTATCGAAAAGGAGATCCTCCCATTTTGAGAAAAAAACCATTGTATCAAAAAATCTATCAGCAAATAAAAGAAGACATCCAAAATGGAAAATATAAACCCGGTGAACAGATTCCTACTGAAAAAGAGCTGATGGAGCTCTTTGAGGTCAGCAGGCTGACAGCCAAAAATGCCATGAACCTTATGGCCGAGGAAGGCTGGATTAACCGTGTCTCGGGAAAGGGGAGCTTTGTCAGCGAGCTTGCCGCGCAGCCTCCGGCCCCGGCCGAAGCGCGGAGTTCCAGGCTGATCGGCCTTATTCTGGCTGGCTTCTCAGACAGCTACGGTACGGAACTGCTCCGGACCATCATCAGTGAGCTGAATCAGAAGGGGTATCACTGTATCCTGAAGATCTCTAATGAATCTCAGGAGCTGGAGACCGAATATCTTGATGAGCTGATCGCCATCGGTGTAGAAGGAATCATTATTCTTCCGGTTCAGGCTGAATTCCACAATCCCGCCCTGCTCAAGGTTACGCTGAGCAATTTCCCGGTTGTGTTAATGGACCGCAAGCTTGCCGGCTTGTCCGTCCCTTATGTCGGCAGCAACAACAAAGAGGTAGCGGGCCGGATAACCAGCCAGCTGTTAACCTCAGGCCACCATAAAATCTGCGTTATTTCTCATAATAATGTGAATAACTCGTCCATCAACGACAGAATCGACGGCATTAAAGAGGCGTATATGAGCAATCAGGTGCTGCTTGATACCCAGCTATGGCTGCTGGATCTTGAAACCTCCTACTGGAACCTTACAGATGTGCAGGGGCTAGAGACGGATTATCAGAAGATATATCAGAAAATTGCCGAGAAGCCGGAGATTACCTGTTTCTTTGCGCTTGATTACCTCAGCGGACAGATTCTCTGGAATGCCCTGGAGCGGGCCGGCCGAAAAATCCCGGAGGATTACAGCCTGCTCGGCTTTGACGGCCCGCCGGATAATTTCCTGTCCCCTTCCTATTCCCGGATCATCCAGAATCAGAAGGAGATCGCTGTAAATGCAGCAGACCTGCTGATTCAGCTGATTAGCTCCAAACAGTTTGATTCCAAAGAGATGATCATCAGTACACATTATCTGGACAATCAGACTGTCAGAAGCCTTGCTGAATAAGCGCTGACTATTTCGGGGGAGGCCGCCGTATGTATCCAAGACTTGCAACCATCCTAAGCTGTTTGATTGATGCGGATAATCCGGTTAAAGGGGAATGGCTGGCCGGGGAGACCGGGGTTACTTCGCGGACAGTGCGTAATGATATTAAACTCCTGAATGATCTGCTGTCCCGAAATGGCGCACACATTCATACCGTAAGAGGGGCTGGGTATGAGCTGAGGATTTCTGATCCACCCGTATTCGGCGGCTGGAGCCGGCAGCAGCTCACCGCTTCGCCGGGACCGTTTGTTTCACCTGCAGACAGGACTACTTATATAATCAGAACGCTGCTGCTTGCAGAGGGCTACCTCAAAATTGAAGAGCTGGCGGACCTGCTGTATGTCAGTACCTCAACCATTCAGAATGATTTGAAGGATGTAAAGGCTGCACTTGGCACACACGGGCTCGAACTTCAGAAAAGGCCGAACTACGGCCTGCAAATAAGCGGCCGGGAGTTTCCGCTGCGGCTTTGCATGTTTGAGGCGTTTAAGACCTTTGCTAGCGATACGGATACTGCTTCCCCGGTCACCAACGAACTGTTTACGGCGCAGGAAGTCACCCGCATCCGCGATCTGGTCATCTCCAGCATGCGGAGGTATCACCTGGCTTTTTCCGATACCGGACTGAATGGCCTTGTTGTCCATATTCTAATCGCTGCCAAACGTATCCGGGAAGGACATCCGGTTTCCGGGCTGCCGGACGGCTTCTCAGCGCTTGAGCATACACAGGAGGCAGCAGCCGTACTCGACCTGACAAACAGGCTGGAGCTGGACGGTATGATCTTTCCCCCGGCAGAAACGGCCTATCTGACCATGCTTCTGCTGGGAACAGAAAGGCTGCCCGCTGCAGGCAAGGACATAAGCCGGGCTGTCGAGGCTATGGACAGAGAATACTACACGTATGCCCGGGACATGGTTGATGAAATGGATGAGGCACTGGGCCTGGGCATCCATGACGATACTGAGCTGATATGGAGCCTGGGAATGCATCTCAAGCCTGCGCTGAACCGGATCCGCATGGATATGATGATAAAGAATCCGATGCTGGAATCGATCAAGTCTGCGTATCCGCTCGCTTTTCAGGCAGGAATTATAGGAGCAGCATTACTCGAAAGGAGCACCGGGCTCCTCATATCCGAGCATGAGATTGCCTATATTGCACTCCACATTGGGGCAGCATTGGAACGTGTTAAGGGACAGGACCTGCACAAGAAATGCATCATTGTCTGCAGCTCGGGCCTGGGCAGCGCGCAACTGCTGTACCAGAAGCTCAGCAAGCTGACAGGCTCAAGGCTGGAAGTGCTCGGCACCTTCGGTTCCTATAATCTGAGCATGGCACCGCTTGACCGGATTGATTTCATTATAAGCACGGTACCACTGGCCTTTAACCCGGGCGTTCCGGTGGTTGTGGTGCATCCGCTTTTGAATGAAGAGGATCTAAACAGCATAAACAGCCTTATGCTCTCCGGTAACAGCACTGCGGTAGCCTATATCCGCCCGGAGCTGACCTTTCTTAAACAAAGCTTTGAGTCAAGAGATGAAATCATAGCCTTTCTGTGTTCGAAGCTGACCGGACTGCAGCTGGCAGATGACCATTTTGTTGAATTGGTGAAGCAGCGGGAAGCTGTCTCTTCTACAGCCTATGGTAACCTTACGGCCATTCCGCACCCGTTGATCCCGCAGACGCTAGAGACCTTCTGGGTCATCTGCACGTTACAGAAACCGGTATTATGGGGAACTAAACGGGTACAATTTGTCTGCCTGCTCTGTGTTTCGGGCAAGGAAAAGCAGGACCTGACGGGGATGTACAATGTTCTGATGCAGGTGACTGAAAGCTATGAGCTTGTGCAGCAATTGACCGCGGCGGATTCCTTCCAGGAGATATCCAATATTTTTTTCCGCAGCCAAACGGAAAAACATTCGGTTTAGATCCCATGAAACATTAACTATACTGATAGTGAATACTTCATTAGGACACGATCTAATCTTAATACCGGAGGTTACTACATTGGATTATCTGGAAAAAATCATGACCCTGATTGCGATGTCCGGCAGCGCCCGCAGCAAAGCTATGGAAGCGCTGATGCTCGCCAAACAAAATGAGCTGGTGAGTGCGGGCGAGCTGCTCGACGCTGCCGCCACCGAAATAAGAAGTGCGCACAAAATTCAAACCCAGCTGATTCAGGAGGAAGCCGGCGGAACCAGGCAAGACATTACCCTGCTGATGATCCACGCCCAGGACCATCTGATGAATGCAATGACGGTGAAGGATATGGCCAAGGAATTTATCAGTCTGTACGAACGCTTACCGCAAACCAACTAACGGAAAGGGGATCAGAACCCATGATCAGAATCGTACTTGTATGCTCAGCAGGAATGTCCACCAGTCTTATGGTCAAAAAAATGCAGGAGGCTGCCCAGGCTTCCGGCCAGGAGGTAAGCATCCAGGCTACAGCCGGTGAAGCGCTGGCGAACATCACGGACGGAATCGATGTGCTGATGCTCGGACCGCAGGTTGCTTATATGAGGAAGGATTATGAGCAGCGCTATGTTCCCAAAGGGATTAAGGTTGACGTTATTAACACGATCGATTACGGCAGAATGAACGGTGAAAAGGTTCTGGCCAGAGCGCTGGAGCTGGCGGCAAATTAAAGATAAGCAGAGTTCCATATGCCGGCCGGCATAGATCTGCGCAGAAGGGGCGGTGCTACAGCACTGCTCCTTTTTTGATGAGATGAGCGCTTTTTTCCGGCAATATTTTCATGCTATGCTCCTGAATTTCCATATTAATTTTGACAAGCCCCCCTGGCTATTGTTAAGCTTTGCTTTAGAAGAGAGTAAATCAAACGATTATTCCCTAAAAAAAAACGATCAGGCGCCTGGAGGAAACAACATGACTCAATGGATCACAGAATTCATCCTGTTCTTCAAAGATTTGTCGTACGCCGGTATAGTCATCGCCCTGTCCTTTGAATTTGTACCTGCTGAGCTCGTTCTGCCGCTGGCGGGCTATTGGGTTTATCTCGGAGACATGAAGCTGGTTTTAACGATACTGGCGGGCACAGTCGGAGGAACCTTCGGTCCTTTAACGTTATATGCAATCGGCCGGTTTGGCGGAAGACCCTTTATTGAAAAATACGGCAAGTATATCTTCATCCGCCCTCATCATTTAGTGGCATCCGACCGTTTCTTCGAGAAATACGGCAGCGGTGTGGCTTTTTACGGGCGTTTTATCCCCGGGGTCAGAACCCTGATCTCCGTACCTTGCGGTATGGCTAAGATGAATGTGTTAAAATTCAGTATCTATACCTTTTTGGCTATGCTGCCTATCACTTCATTGTACGTTTACCTGGGGTATAAGCTGGGCGCCCAATGGGAGCATGTGGACGAGATTATCAAGCCTTATATCATTCCGACAGCCCTTGTTTTCATTTTGTGCTTCGGATGCTACGTCCTTTTGAAGCGATTCAGAAACAGACAGGCTTAACACACTAACAAACCGGAATTCAGGAGGAACACATGGAAAACTTAGTAACCTGGCTAAAATATCTGCTGCTCGGGATTGTCCAGGGGGTAACAGAGCCGATCCCCGTCTCTTCAAGCGGACACCTGATTATCGCGCAGCGTCTGCTGGGCATGAAACAGAACGGGCTGTCGTTTGAAATACTGACCAATACCGCTTCGCTGATCGCTATCATGTTTATTTTCCGTAATGATATCAAATCGTTAATCACAGGCGCTTACCGTTACCTGCAGACACGCCGTGCAGAGCATAAGGCTGATTTCATGTTCTGCTTGTACATTGTTATCGGTACAATCCCGGCTGCCGTTGCTGCCGTTCTGTTCAAGGACACTATAGAGCGGATATTCACTTCAGTACATACTGTCTCTATCAGCCTGCTGGTTACAGGGGTTGCCCTGTGGCTGATCCGCAATCTCCGGGGGCAAAAGAGGGACGGAAACCTTACCGTAAAGGATGCGCTGATTGTCGGCCTGGCTCAGGCAGTGGCCCTGATTCCCGGCATCAGCCGCTCCGGCTCGACAGTGATTGCGTCCATTGCAGTCGGCATGAAGCAGGAAACGGCATTGAAATTTTCCTTCATGCTATATATTCCGATCAGCATCGGGGGCCTCATTCTGGGGGCATCCGATATCGCGAACGATCCGAACCGGGCGCAGCTGGCTATCCCCTACGTCATCGCTTTCCTTACTACGCTTGTGGCCACCTATTATGCAATGCGCTGGTTTATCGGCATTATGGCTAAAGGCAATCTGATCTACTTTTCGTACTACTGCTTTGCGGTCGGCACGCTTTTACTGATTTTCCTCTAAGCAGAAAGGTGAACGTTAACGATGAACAGACCTATTACATTCGGCATTATCGGCAGCGGCTGGCGGGCGGAGATGTATCTCAAGCTAACTGAGCTGCTGCCTCAGCAGTTTCAGGTAAGCGGTGCCCTGATCCGTAATCCGGCAAAATATCAGCAGCTGATCGCGAAACATAAGCTTACTGTATATAGTTCGGTAGAGCAGCTTGCGGCCGAGAGTGATTTTGTGGTGCTGGCGGTGTCCAAATCAGCGGCTGCGCCGCTGCTTCTGGAGCTGGCGGCTTTGAACATACCTGTGCTGGCTGAAACGCCTACTGCCTCTACTCCGGCTGAATATGAGCTGCTGCGCTCTCTTGCCCTTAGCAGCCCGCGGATTCAGGTGGCCGAGCAATATCCGCTGCTGCCGCATCATCAGGCGAGAACCGCCTATATCAGAACAGGCGGGCTGGGGCAGATCGCGCATGTTCAAGTCTCGGTAGCACATGGCTATCACGGCATCAGCCTGATCCGCAGGTGGCTCTCCGTCACGGGCACAGCCTGTGACATTACAGCCCGCCGGGTAGTGCTGCCCATTATGGACTTCTCCTACCGGGGGCGTGCAGCAGCGGATAGCCTGAAGACGGAGCAGCAGGATATTGCCATCATGGTCTTCCCCTCCGGCCAGAGTGCCGTGCTTGACTTTACCCGCTCCCAGTACTTTTCACCGCTGCGTTCAAACCGCGTCCTGATCCGCGGGTCGCACGGGGAAATCCGCGATAATGAGATCATCCGCCGGCTCAGCCCGGAAGAGACGGAATATCTGGATATTATGCGGGTTCAGAGCGGTCAGGAGGGCAGTCTGGACAGTCTGGGTCTGCGTGAGCTGCGGGCCGGCGGGCACAGCCTGTTCCGCAACCCTTTTGCCGCTGCCCCGCTTTCTGATGAAGAGATCGGGATCGGACAGGCGCTGCTGAATATGGCTGAATTCCTGCATACGGGAGTCTCCTCCTATACGTTAGCAGATGCCTTGACGGATGTGCGGCTGGCGTTCGCGGTCGATGAGGCTATTGCGTCGGGGAATAGTGTAACTGTGGGGAATGAGCTGGAAGCTGATAAGTAGGGGACAAATATTAATTTGCCTGGAGCACGGCCTCCGGGCCGAATTGAGAGGCATTTTTGCCTCTCCTTTGGCCGATTGGGCCACCTGGGCTGGATTCAGAGGCACTTTTGCCTCTCCTTTCGCCGATTGGGCCACCTGGGCTGGATTCAGAGGCACTTTTGCCTCTCATTTCGCCGAGTTGGCCACCTGGGCTGGATTCAGAGGCATTTTTGCCTCTCCTTTGGCCGATTTGGCCATTTGGCACGGATTCAGAGGCATTTTTGCCTCTCCTTTTGCCGATCTCGCCATCAGGGCCGGATTCAGAGGCACTTTTGCCTCTCATTTCGCCGATTGGGCCACCTGGGCCGAAATCAGAGGCACTTTTACCTCTCCTTCAGCTAACTGATAACAAAAAGCCCATGAGAAGGTTAAACAACCGTTCTCATGGGCTTTAACTTTCCTATCCATAAATCCTGATTACTTAAAGTAACGCTACAAATCCAGTTGGCTACAGCTGCAGCTCCAGCACACTGAAGCCGGTAGGACGGAGTATGGACAACGCCGCAGTACGGGCAGCACCATCGTTAGCTCCGCTGGCACTGCCGGCACCTTCCGGCAGCTCCACATGCACCGTCCGCACCTCTCCCGGTGCGAGATCAGGAAGCAGCTGCGAGATCACCTCACCGTCCGGTACAGCAGCCTTCAAGCTGTATCCTCTCACCGCATAGCTCGGAATGTCATTCCGGCACTCCAGCGTCAGCTCAAGCCCGCCGTCCTTCCATACCGGCTCCCCGGCAAGCACGATCGGTGAAGATTCCTCGCGCAGAGCGGCATAGGAGGGCTTCGCCTGGTTATACAGATCAACGGAGCCATGGACTCTTTGCATGAACCTGCCGGTTCCCTCCTCACCCATCTGTGTGCGGTAATCGTTCAGGCTGAAATAGATGAGCGCTGCAAACGCCGGATAACGCCGGTAAATCGCTGTTTTTTCACGCAATATCCTTGTTCTTCTGGCATCCCCGCCCTCAAAGGCCGGTTCGCATAATCCATATTCCGCTACAACAAGCGGCTTGTCCGGATGATCAGCGATGATCTGCCGGATAACCTCTTCCTCATCAAGATCGCCATGCCAGGTGCCGATGTAATCATTCCACATCAGCATATCGCCTGCCCCCGTGGCATCGGACGCCGGCTGAAGCTGCAGCGTATTGCTTACATAGTTCACCAACCGGGTTGAATCAAGCTGCAGAAATTCCTCTTTAAGCTCCTTCATATACCCGTTCGTTACCGTCGATTGGCCGTCCAGCTCGTTGCCCATTCCCCAGGCGAAGATGCACGGGTGATGCGAGTGGCTGGCAATCATTTCTTTAGCCTGGCTCAAAGCAAGCAAGCGGGTGTCTTTCCCCGGTTCAGCCGGCTGCTGCCAGTGCGGAATCTCCTCCTGGACCAGCAGGCCGTTGCGGTCGCACCAGTCCAGCAGCTCATTGCCCTGCTGCCAGTGGAAGCGGGTGATGATGCAGTTGGCTTCTTTAAGCCTGACCAGCATGGCTGTAAGCTCTTCAGCCCCCTCTGCCATTCCCGCCTCCGGATGTGAGCCGGGCATCCACTCCACGCCCATCAGCCGTACCGGTTCCCTGTTAAGCAGCAGCTGATGGCCCTCTACCACAATCTCGCGGAAGCCAAAGGAACGGACAAGCCGGTCCTGTATCCCGTCGCCCGCAGTCAGGACAATCTCAAGCTCATACAGATGCGGATGGTCAAAATGCCATAGCTCCACTTCATCCAGCCCGATTTCGGCAAAGCTCCAGGCTAAGGCCCCGGCTGCAATCTCCTCTGTCCCCTGCCAGACTATGACTTCATTGCGGTACACCTTAATCTCCGCCTGGACAGCAGCAGCCGGCGGCTCACACAGCTTAATCTGTGCAGCTACCGTTCCGCCTGCAGGCTTGTCGTCGGCGCTGAAGCTGACCTTGGGCTCTACCCGCAGCTGCTCTACCGCTGTGCTGCCCGTCACCACCAGCGTTACCGGCCGGATCAGCCCGCCGTCATCCGCCCAGTCAAAGCTGTTGCTCACAGGGAGAGCCGTATCACTGTTCCGGTTATCCACTCTGATCACCAGCCTGTTGTTCCCGCCGGCCAGAATATACGGTGTAATATCCGTCTCAAACGGCGTATAGCCCGAATTATAATGGGTGCCGGCCAGTGTGCCGTTTACCCAGATATCCGTATCTCTGTAAGCTCCTTCGAAGAAAAGCCGGAACCGGCGGCCAGCCCATTCCTCCGGGGCCTCCAGCTGCTGTTCATACCAGCCTGCGCCGCGGAACTCCTCAAGCGCCTCCTGCACATTCCAGGTATGGGGAACGGAGACCGTAACGGGAGCCGGCAGGCCGGCGTTATGCCAGCCCTCCCGTTCGCCCTGGTTCTGAGGATCGTGCTGGAACTTCCAGCCCGAATCCAGTTTTGCTGTGTATCGTCCGCTGTTAATCAAAGCATCCGCAACCCTTCATGTGAGATATATTGGTCAACCAAAACTGTTACTCTGCTGCTTCTCTGCATAACCGGCTGTGGATCACAGCCCCCTGATGATTCGGCTCCAGCTCTAGCGCCTGTTCCAGCTCGGCACCGGCTTCTTCCGTACGGCCCAGTCCAAGTAGCCCCAGTCCGCGCATATACCGGCAGTGAATCACATTCCGGCGGTTCAGGTCATCCTCGAACACAAGGAAGTCCGGCAGGGATACAGCGAAGTAGTCAATTTTGATCTCGTCAAAGATATGCTTCTCCGCATAATCGATCAGCTTGTTGAACCGGCGCTTCGCTTCCTTCATGCTGCCAAGCTTATCCCAGGCCAGCCCTTGATAAAAGATCATTTCCGGCGGCTGGTCATTATAGTACATCGCGCTCGACGGCTCCTCCAGCCCCTGTGAAGCGGTCTTGTAGCTCTCCGCAGCCAGCTGCTCCTGCCCAAGGGCTTCGTACGCCAGACCTATATAATAGTAGATATTATTTTCCTGCGCCCCTTCAAGCTTGCCTTCTCCCAGATTCAGCGGATATACAAGTGCCTGCTGAAGGTGGGCCAGCGCTTCCTCCTGGCGGCCTTCCTTGAGCAACTGCTTGCCAAGCTCAGTATGGGCAAATTTATATTGACCGGTTACCTTGCCTTCGCCGCCTTCCCAGGGATGGAAATTACGGGAATTCAGTGCCGACAGAGCTTCATCATAGCGCTCCAGATTGTTAAGCAGCGTAACATATTCTACAAACAGATCGTCCCGCTGCTCCACCTGGCTGCGCTTAGCTTCGAGAATATCCAGCCGCTCCTGTGCAGGTAAGGCCAGCTTCTTGCGCAGCTGATCCAGTTCAAACAGAATCCGCACATCCTCCGGCGCGCAGGCATAGGCCTGCACCAGTGAATCCATCGCAGCCTGCGGATCGCCCTGTTTATTGAAATAGGCAAGACCGAGATTACGGTGCACGGTTGCAAAGTCACCGCGCAGCTCACGCGAACGCTCCCAGCCGGCAATCGCCTCTTCCGGACGTTTTTTATCATAGAAGAAGTTTCCAAGATAATAGTGGGCTTTGTCATCCTCCGGATTGGCCCGGACGGCGCTTTCCAGCAGGCCCAGCTCGAACAGTGTATTCGGGAAGCAGTAGGTCGGATCGGCAGACTGTCCGGCACGGCGCTGCGCCTCAGCCAGATCAGAGTGGCCGGCAAGTGCATACAGCTCACCCAGCGCATAATGCACCATCGGATACACCGTTCCTTCAGCCGGAACAATTCTCAAGCCCACTGCTATAGCTTCCTCCAGCAGACCGCAGCCCATGTAATCGGCAATCAGGTTCAGATAGTTATGTGCGTCCTCGCGCATCAGCAGACGAAGCTCCGCCAGCACGCCTTCTGCAGCGGCTGCATCACCAAGTGCAGCAAGTGCCAGCGCCTGCTCATTATAAGCGCCGAAATCTGCAACATCGAGTCCGGTTGTCTCCTGTGCATAGGCCAGGGCTTGCTCATGCCGGCCAAGCCTGCGCAGCATAGCCGCTTTCAGATCACGGGCCTTGTAGTTGCGTGAATTGCGGACCAGTGAGCGCTCAGCCAGATCCAGAGCCTCAGCATATTCACCCTTGCAGCTTGCGATCTGGGCAAGTGAGAAGTAGCCGGCATCCTGCCAGGCAGCAGACCATACTGCTTTGTGAAATGCTTTAAAAGCTTCATCTAACCGGTTCTGGCCGCGCAGGGCCACACCCAGCTGGTAGTAGGCTTCGCTGTCGTACGGATTCGGATTTCTCCAGGTCAGCCGTTCAATCGCTGTACGGAAATACGCTTCACTCTCACTGTACAGGCCACGGCGCAGCAGCAGCGTTCCGTATGCCACATTCAGGCGGATATCACCTCTATCGCGCTTTAAGCCTTCCAGGTAATAATCCTCCGGCTCAAAGGTGGCGTGCCGGTATTGCTCCAGATGCAGGCCCGCCAGGTACAGCTCCTCGGTGGAGCGCAGCTCATGCGGCTCAGCGAGCGGCTTGGCTGCATCCGGGACCTGCTCAATGTCAGGGCGCTTCGGCTGATACGCAATGAGGAGTCTGCCGTCAGCAGCTCTGACAGTCAGCTTCAGATCATGCTCCTGCTCACCCGCATCCAGCGTTACACTCTCCTTAAAAGCATCCTCGTTCTTCGGAGACAGCTGTACCGACCGCTCGATATACGTGCGGTTTGCTCCCTTCAGCACAATCGTAGCCTGCTCCATTACCGAAGTGGCATACGCCTGAACCTCAGCCCAGCCGGATGCAGCATCCACCTCCAGGTTAACCGCTGCTTCGATCGAAGCATTTTTAACAACGCCGATATTTTTGTAAGGCATAAAATACTGCGTAAAGGTCTTCTCCTCGTAAGGCTGCAGCCAGGTGAAGTCAGGCTGGTTATCGGTATACACACCGGTCATCAGCTCAATATACGGTCCGTCCTCATCGGTCAGCTGGCGGTCCCAGGCCTGTCCGAACTCCCCGTTACCCCAGGTCCATTGCTTTTTGCCCGGTGAAACATGATGGCTTGCTACATGCAGCAGTCCTGCCTGAACGCCGTGATCGTAACCGCCTACGAAATTATAATCCGATTTGTAGGCCATATAAGAGGTTGGTACAGGAATGTTCTTGTAGCGGGATATATCTACGCCTTCCGAGTAATCCTGTTTATAATACGTTCCGGTAGCGATCGGAAAACGGGATACATCGCGTTTACCGTGATCGAATACGGCTGTTACATCCGGAGGAAATACAGATTGCGTATGGTCATTGACCGCTACAGCCGGGTTGGCCCACCATAGGAAGGTCTGCGGCTCCGCCGTCCGGTTATACAGCTGGGCATTAATCTCCAGGTAGGCTTTGCCGGGATACAGCTTGAACTCCGCCGTCACCTTGGTGCCGTACATCCGGTCTATTTCGCTTACCCAGACGGAGGCGCTTCCATCCTCTGACTGCCCGAACCGGTATTCTACCGGACCGAAGGTGTTGGGACGGTGATGCTGCGGCCAGTTGAACTCAATGCCTCCGGAAATCCACGGTCCGGCCAGCCCCACCAGCGCAGGCTTGATTACCCGGTTGTAATAGACAAAATCATAGTTGTTGGTTTTATCGATTGCACGGTAGATCCGGCCGCCGATTTCCGGCATAATCTCGATCCGCACATATTCATTTTCGAGAATGACCAGCTTGTAATTTTTATCAGCCTTCACATCCGAGATGGACTCAATTACGGGATGAGGATAGACTCTGCCGGTGCTGCCCTGATAGACCCGTTTCTCCAGGAACATCGGATTCGGGTCCGCCTTTCCCGCTTCATACGTAGGGATAAGCACCTCTGATTCCCATACCTTCACCTGTTCCGCCGCTGCTGGACTTCCTCCGGGCGTATGAGCATTCACTGTTTGATTCATGTCTGCATTAGCCTCCCTTGCTTTTATAGTTCTACTTTAGCTTCCGGACGTGAAGGTTCCAATTGACGAAATGCGGGAAGTGATGGATTATATTCATATTCGGCAAGAAGTAAAATAAGGAGGCTCACCAATGGCCAGCCGCATGATACAGAAGCGTGAAGGCTTCACAGAGGAGAAGCTGTATGTTCTCCCCGATTACTGGATGAAGGAACTCGAGCAGGAGAGCTTAACTTCGGAGCTGTACGTTACCGATATCGGATATTTTCCGACCGCGCAATATCATTACCGTGAGCGTCCTGAAGGGACTCCGGCGCATATCTTTATTTTTTGCGAAAGCGGTGAGGGCTGGTTAGAGCTTCGGGCCGGTGAGCGCATGCTGCTGCGTGAAGGGGATATGGTGATTATTCCTCCGGATACCCCGCACAAGTATGGTGCAACGGCAGAGAATCCCTGGAGCATCTACTGGTTTCACTTCAAGGGAGATCATGCCGCACGGCTTGTCCGGCTGTTCGGCCTGTCCGCAGCGCCGCTCGCCCTTTCCCCCAGCGGAATAGCGCGGTTCGCCGAGTGGTTCCACCCCGCCTATGAGCTGCTGGCCGAGCGGACCTATTCGCTGACCTCGCATGTTCATGTGGCCCAGACCACCCGGCAGCTCCTGTCCGGGATCGGTCTCAATACCAGCAAATCGGCGCAGGAGAAAAAACGGGAGCAATATCTGGAGCAGGCCATAAAGTACATGAACCAGCACCTGGAGGAATCGATCCGGCTAACGGATCTGGCCCGGCATGTCGGCTTGTCCCAGCAGCATCTGATTCACCTGTTCAACCTGGAGACAGGAGTCCCTCCGATCGAGTACTTTCTGCGGCTCAAAATCCAGCGGGCCGGACAGCTGCTCGACCTGACCGAGCTCAGCATCAAGGAGGTCAGCTCGGCTGTCGGGATCAGCGACCCTTACTATTTTTCCAGACTGTTCAAAAAAATGTCCGGCTTCTCGCCCTCCCGCTACCGCAGCATCCCGAAGGGCTGAGCCTTTACTGCGGACCGCCGTCACCCTGCCAGCAGATGCACAAGTGCCGGACAACAGGCAAGGGCCCTGCCGCTAATCCGGCAGAGCCCTCTTTTACCATATACTATTTAACATCCTTACCGGTGAACAGCGACACTCTCGCTTTAACCAGCTCTGTATATTCCTTCTCCATCTTCTCGGCACCGGCCTTGTTCAGCTCGGCAATGAAGTCATCGTAGATTTTATCAAATTCACCCGGGCTGGAGAGAATGGCTTCCGGAATCCGTTTTTGGACAATATCCTGTGTCTTCTGGTAGATTACCTGATAGTTCCCGTCCGTCGGTACAGGCATATTGTAGAGTGCGCCCCACTCTTTTACCGGGAATTCGTCTTCGGCAGGGAACAGGTCCTTCCAGGTGGTTGCGTTATACGCGGCCAGGGATTCCATCTCCGCATCCGAGTATTCGGCCAGGATCTGTTCCGGGAAGTTGGTAGTATAGTAATTATCCGTAGAATCCTTCACGCCGTCTCCGTAACGGACTCCAAAAATAGAATACAAGCCGACGCCTGTATTTTTAGTGAATTTCCCTGCATCATTGACCTTCTGGTCGAGAATATCGGCAGGCATCACCCGTTTTCCGTTCTCCATGTTGTAGGTTTTGCCCTCAATGCCCCAGTTTCTCAGCACCTGCCCTTCCTCTGAGGACAGCCAGTCGATGAACTTGATCGCACGGACCGGATCTTCACAGGAGGTAGTGATGCTGATACCGTAGCCGTCTACGCCGACAGCCTGCATCGCCTGATCCTTATATTCCTCACTCAGGGTGACCGGGAAATGCGCATACGTATACTCGTCTTTGCCGGCAGACTTCAGGGCATTCTCCGCATCCTGGTACTCCCACTCCACTGAGCTGAGACCGAGCACGCGGCCACTGGAGATTTTCGCTTTGTACTGGTCATCCTTTTGCACAAAAGAGTCCTTGTCGAGCAGCCCCTCATTGTACATGTGGTTCAGCCAGCGGAAATACTCCTTCTCCTCCGGTTTTTTGTAGTGGAGCATCGTCTCATACGTCTCCGGATTCACGTAATACTCACCGTCATTGGCCCCACCAGTCGTAATATCGCCCTGGTTGGTTACGGTAATCATGATCTTCCAGCCGTCGGCATTCAGCGTCATCGGGATTGTCGGCTGGCCGTCAGTCGTCGGATGCTTGGTGAAGTATTCTTTGAGCACATTCTCATAATCCTTGACCGTTCTTACTTCCGGATAGCCCAGCTCCTTGAGCACCCGGTGCTGAATCTGGAAGCCGTTGGTCGCATCAAATTTCTGTTCGCCAACCCCGACATTCGTCGGAATCGAGTAAATCGCTTCGTTGTCCTTGCTGTATTTCATCCGGTTCATGTTGCCTTCCATGACTTTTTTGATGTTAGGCGCGTGCTTATCGATCAGATCGGTCAGGTCAATAAGGGCTTCCGCATCCACCAGCTTGCCAATCTCACCCTTGGCGAAAATAATATCCGGGTAGTCGCCGCTTGCGGCCATCATGGAAATCCGGTCCTGCCCGCCTCCGCCGCCCACATCAAATTCCGCCTGCAGGGTAACACCGGTCTTCGCTATAATTTCTTTGCCCACATCGTCCTGCATGTTATTCCAGTTCGGGCTGGCATCCGCTCCAAAAAACGTGAAGGTTACCGGTTCCGTATCATTTCCGCTATTTCCGTTCGTACTATCCGTGGCATTGTTCCCGGAATTGCTGCAGCCGACCGATACCAGCAGTAAGCCTGCCAGCAGTGCTGCCCCGAGCTTCTTCGATACCTTATGATTCATTCTAATAAATCCCCCTTTAGCTCTAATCTGATGCATAAGCTTCTTGAATGCGGTTGCAAACCTTATCGCCTATCAGCGCTGCTCTTGGTGATGCTCTCATTTTACTCTGCGTCTTTGGCCGGAAACCTTGATTTTCAGGTCATAAAATAGCATTATATAGACACGAATGCTGTATTTTCCGGGAGGTTCCACTTGTGAGTAATGTCTACTTGAACTGGTTCACTATAGATGAGCAGTTCCCGTTCTTTATCCAATACGGCGGCCATGAGGAAGACATCTCCCTCCATAAGCATGCAGACTTCTCCGAGCTGGTTATTGTGCTTAACGGACATGCCACCCATGTCGTCAATGATGAGGAATCCTTCATCAAAAAAGGAAATGTCTTCGTTATCAGCGGCGGTACTCCTCATGCTTACATGGCCCCGTACGATTTTAAAATCTGCAACATTATGTATAAGGCCGAAATGCTCAAATCCGCAGGCCCGGACCTCAGAACCCTGAACGGCTATCAGGCGCTGTTCGTGCTGGAGCCGTTTTACCGCAGCATCAACGGGTTCAAAAGCAAGCTGAATCTGCCAATCGCCAGCCTTGAGCATATCTCCTCGTTCATCGCTGCGATGATCAAAGAATACGAGGAGAAGCAGCAGGGCTACCAGACGATGCTCGCCTCACGGTTCATGGAGCTGGTGGTATATCTGTCCAGGCACTATGAGAATCAGGAGGCCGGAACGGATAACAGCCTGATGCATCTGGCCAGCGCCATCTCCTACATCGAGGATCATTATTGTGAGCAGATTACACTGGAGGATATCGCCGCGCAGTCGCGGATTTCGGTCAGGCATCTGAACCGCATCTTCCGGGCTTACTACCAGACGACTCCGATCGCCTACATCCAGCGCCTGCGGCTGGAGCTGGCCTGTACCCTGCTCCGCGGGAGCAGGCATTCCATCACGGAGATTTCCTATATGTGCGGCTTCAATGACAGCAATTATCTGACCCGCCAATTCAAAAAGGCCTACGGCGTGTCGCCGAAGGCTTATAGGGGGAATTCTTGAATATACGCCACTTTTTCCTATTATGTAAACCGCAATTACCTTTATAACTCATGGAGACAATCTATCACTTCCACAGCTAAAGTCCTTGAGCCGGGTTGAAATAACTGTACTTTCTGCAATTAAACTAGGCTAATTAGCTTCGCTGCAGGTTTTAACTGCACTCTATACATTTATATTTGCCGAAAACGCCCCGAACCGGCTTTTTCGCAAAAAATAGATGTACAGAATACAGTTATCTCCTTAAAATTACTAAATTGCCCTGTTTTAATTGCACAAACTACACTTAAAACTCATTTGGCTCCGAACCGACTGACCAAGGTTAGAGCTTTAGCAAGGGAGATCCATCCGCTGCTCAACGCTTTCAGGAGACGGCTTGTTAGTTTATTAATGACGTTCTATATAGATATTAATTTTTTTATTGATAGAGTAGGGATTCGCCGTGACTCCATAGTACGTTTGGACTTCTGTAACGCAGAGCAACTCCGAATAAGCGTCGAGCCAAAGAAAGGGTGAATTGGAATGCAGTTCAAGTTATATACGGATGTGCATCAGTTTTACAAGGATACCTATGATGTGCTGATGCGTCATGAAGCGCAAAATTTGATTCCTCTTGGCAATATCATCATGGGGCACGAAGGAAAAGACAAGACAGACTGGCGTGACCCTGTAAACTGGCTTATGGCAACGATTTCGGATGACAAGGGCATACAGCTTACCGCCATAATGACGCCGCCGCACAATATTACGCTTTATGCAACAGATAACAACATTAATCTGGAAGCTGTAAGCTGCCTGATTGACGGGCTGAAAGACCGCGACATTCCAGGTGTGACAACCGAAAAAACGCTGGCTGAATATTTTGCCAAAGAATATACCTTACGCAAAGGAATAACCTTCAAAACAACAATGAGCCAACGCATCTATGAACTGACAGCAGTAAACCCGGACATTCAAAAGCCTGGTACTGTTCGGTTGCTTGATAAAAAGGATATTCATTTTTTCCCGTACTGGGCGGAAGCGTTCTATGCAGCGGGGACTTACGGCACAACAGAAATGTCCATCCCGCAAGAGGCGGCCCCTTACCTTTACCGGATCAAATCGAAAAAAATCTATATTTTAGAGGACAACGGGATACCTGTTTCTATGGCGGGATATACAAGGGTAATGCAGACGGCTATTGGTGTGGCTTTTGTATATACCCCTCCTTATGAGCGCAGCAAGGGCTACGCTACTTCAATTGTGGCACAAATAAGCCTGCTTGCATTGGAAAAAGGATTTACCAAGTGCGTCTTATATACAGACTTGGCAAATCCCACATCTAATAGCATCTATCAAAAGATTGGCTACACACCCGTTTGTGATTCGCTCCAGTTACAATTTGAATAGTCTACTATAATTCTACTTGTGGCTCATAATCAAACCAGTCAAAAGCTGCCGGAGCAGCATGCCCCTCTGCAGAACCGGCAGCATACATAGCAATGAATACGCCGGTAAAGCCTCCGGCAACCTCTGTACTGAGCAGATGCGTCTCACCCCAGCCAAGGTCTAAAGTGCTGCCTTGTGCTGTTTGCAGGGAAGCGACTATTTTCTTCGGATAAGCCTGGACCTTCAGTTCAACTGAACCTTCTGGACAATCCCAGGTTTGCTCTGTCTGAAGGGAGCCGATGGTTTTGCGGAATACTACCTTTTTGCGGCCCTCTACTAATGTTACGGCGATATCATAGTGATGCTTTTCGTTCATGAAGACCGTTAATCCGGCTTCCTCCCCCTCATGCTGCGGTTCATACTCCATCGCCGCCGCGATGCTGCAGGAGAAATGGCTTAGTCTGCGGCCGACAAAAGCCGGAGCACCAGCATTACTCAGGTTAGTCTCATGTCCGTGCAGCACCAGATACCCCGGGCGCTCCTCCAGGGACCAGCTGTCTTCCAGGGGATTGCGCAAAAAGGTCCAGTCGAAGCCCAGCCGCTTCTCATTGAAATCGTCTCTGACCGGGGATGCCGGCCAAGGAGTCTGTGGCAGCTCCGGTGCATCCATCTGCGGATCGATATGTGTATCCCGGCCGATCACTGGCCAGCCTTCCTCTGTCCACGTAACAGGAGCCAGATAAACCTCGCGCCCCAGATGATGAGCCTTCGGATAGGCAACCGGCCTGATGCCCAGGCATACCGCCCACCAGCTTCCGTCTTGCGCCTCAATCAGATCAGCGTGTCCGGTAGCCTGGATGCTGCTGTCCATACTCCGGTTGGTCAGCACCGGATTGTGCGGACAGGACTCAAACGGCCCGTATGGCTGCCGGCTTCTCGCAATCGTCTCCATATGCCCGTATTCGGTGCCGCCTTCTGCGATCATGAGATAATACCAGCCGTCGATCTTGTACAGATGCGGGGCTTCCGGGTGAGCACCCCCGGTTCCCTTCCAGATATACCGGCTTTCCGTCAGCATCTCTCCGGTTTCAATATCAATCTCACACTGGTAGATAGCATGGCCTTCAGTCCCGTTGCACGACGACTGGAAGTATACGCGGCCATCATTATCGAACAGGAGGGAAGGGTCGATACCGCCCTGCTTGACCGGAACAGGGGCTGACCACGGCCCTTCCGGATTCCTGGTTTTGACGTAGAAATTACCGACCCCGCTGACGTTGGTAGTAACCATATAGAACCAGCCGTCATGATAACGGAGCGTCGGAGCGAATATCCCGCCTGAGTTCCAAGCGTTCGACAGCGGCAGCTGCTCAGGGGTGGTCAGGCAATGGCCGATCTGCCGCCAATGGACCAGGTCCTTACTATGGAAAATCGGTACCCCCGGAAAATATTCAAAGGTACTGGTAACCAAATAATAATCATCATTAACCCGACATATGCTGGGATCGGGATGGAACCCGGGGATTACGGGGTTGCTGTATTGCATCGGCTGCACTCCTGTCCACTTGCTTGTTATTGTGTTTTTATTGTAACGGGCGGCGGCGGCTTGAAACCTTAAGTTTCAAGTCATCAATTAGGAGGATACGGACATCCGGCTATATTCAGTAAAATACCTTATGCGTATCTGCGGCCACGCAGTAAAAAGCACAAGAGCCTCCAACTGCGGTTCTTGTGCTTTTTTTGGCGCAACAGTATTTAATTATTATTCTGCGGCCGGGTAGGGATCGATCGTCTGAATAGTACCGTCCTCATTATATTTCAGCTCCGTGTATTTCACGCAGCGCTTGTGATTCACACCTTCCGACAAAGAGCTGTCGTGATAGAACAGGTACCATTTATCCTCAAACTGGACGATGGAATGGTGCGTGGTCCAGCCGATGACAGGGGTAAGAATGGTGCCTTTAAAAGTGAACGGTCCAAGCGGGCTGCGGCTGATTCCGTACACCAGCTTATGGGTCGAGCCTGTTGAGTAGGACAGGTAATAATAGCCGTTATATTTGTGGACCCATGGCCCTTCAAAATATCTCCGCTCCTCGTCACCGGCAGTAATCGGATTACCCTCCTCGTCGATGATCGAAATCTCCTGCAGCTCGTCTGCAAAAGAGAGCATATCCTCGCTTAGCTTAGCAACGCGCGGTCCGATGGCCGGCTGGTCTGCAGGCGGCCCTTCGGTCTGCTCCGGCTGGAAGGTGCCGGTCTGCCATTTCTCCAGCTGGCCTCCCCACAGTCCGCCGAAGTAAATATAAGCCTGGTCATCCTCGTCCACTAACACAGCAGGGTCAATGCTGTAGCTGCCTTGAATGTAGTCAGGCTCCGCCTTGAACGGTCCGGCCGGAGACGGCGAGGTGGCTACGCCAATCCGGAAGATTCCGTCCTTATCCCGTGCCGGAAAATACAGATAATACTGGTTGTTCTTATACGCCGCATCCGGCGCCCACATCTGGGCTGAAGCCCATGGCACATCTCTCAGATGCAGCGCTTCGCCATGGTCCACAGCAGGAGAGTCGAAGCTGTCCAGCGACAGCACATGGTAATCCTCCATTTTATACTGGTCGCCGTTATCATTATCCGGACCGTCATGGTCCAAATCGTGTGACGGGTAGATGTAGATTTTATTTTCAAATACATGGGCGGACGGATCGGCTGTATAAATATGAGTTACTAGCGGTTGGTTAGGTTTAACGCTGCTCATGATTATTGACTCCTTTGGGGTTATAGTTTGGCTTTAAGCCAGGAAATACTCTGTTTGCGTCAATCGGCGGAATATCTCATCACATTGTTACTAACGCTTACATCAAATTAATTCAAGACCACTTCATTTTACCCGCCTCGGCTGCCCTGTCCTATACAGAAACTAAAGAACTTACCACCAAAAATTATGGATAATGTACTGATGCGCTAAAAAAGTTCGTAAACCGGCCGCCAAAAAAGATCTGCCTGCAGCCCCCAAAGGAGCTGCAGAGAAGATCTTCAATAGCTTATAGCATCTAGCTAATGTAGCCCTTGATCAGCCCGAGCGGCAGCGGTCTTGGCTGCTCGCAGCTGGTGGCAAGCTCTGCGTAACGCTTCGTATCCGAGCTGGTGTGGAAGGCGTGCATAATCTCCAGCACGTGGTTGGCCAGCCCGCCGCCTGCACGCGGACGGTTTCCGCTCGTGATGCAGTCCGCGATATCCGCTACGCCGATCCCCCGGCTGTTGACCGCGTAATTGTGCACCAGCGGGATTTCCATGAAGCCGGTGCCGCCCGCCGGCTTCAGCAGAACCGGTCCGCCGAAGGTATTGGGGTCGGGAACAATCAATGTTCCCCTGGTGCCATAGATTTCGATTCGGGGCAGCGTGCTGTCCCATACGTCGAAGCTGGTGACCATGGTGGCTACCGCGCCGCTGGCAAACTGCACTGTTCCGGCGACATGTGTCGGCACCTCCACATCGATCTGCTTGCCGAATTTCTTTTCACTGGTAATGGTCCGCTGGGCAAAGGAGGTTTTGGTCATGCCCGCAACCGTTACAGCCGGACCCAGCAGCGATACGAGTGCAGAAAGATAATATGGCCCCATATCAAACATCGGCCCGCCGCCTGCCTGATAATAAAACTCCGGGTCCGGATGCCAGCTCTCATGCCCGTGGCAGACCATGAAGGCCGAAGCAGCTACAGGCTCACCGATAAAGCCGTCGTCAATCAGCTTGCGGCAGGTCTGGATTCCCGCGCCCAGGAAGGTGTCCGGGGCACAGCCGAGCATCAGCCCTTTTTCCGCAGCCAGCTCCACCAACTCCTGTCCGTGCGCAAGCGCAAGCGACAGCGGCTTCTCGACGTAGACATGCTTACCGGACAGCAGAGCCTGCTTGCATACTTCGAAATGCCCCTTTGGCGTAGTCAAATTGACGACAATCTGAATGTCCGGCGAAGCGAGCAGCTCTTCTGTAGTCCATACATTCGGTACACCGTATTTCTCCGCAGCTTCCTCTGCCCGTTCCTTAAATACATCCGCGCAGGCATAAACCTCCGTATTGACGAACAACTTGGTCAGATTCTCAAAATAAATCCCGCTTATATTCCCGCAGCCTACAATCCCGACTTTTACCTTATCCAAAGCAATCCCACCTGTTCATAGTTAAGTTTAATGCACCTCTGCAGCTTTATCTCGCCGCCCATACGAACCCTCTGCGCATGAGCTCCTTCGCTTCCGGAATGTCGAAGATATCCGCATGGTGACCGAGCGAGTTGTAGAATACGCGGCCTTCGCCCCATTTCTTGGTGTACACAACCGGCACGGTAATTACCCCATTGGCGGAATGAGGGCCTTCGCTGACTGGAAACGTTGTTGTCGCCAGTACGTTGATGCACGGATCAACATGCAGATAATACTGCTCTGACTTTACTTTAAAATCCTTAATTCCCTCGATAAGCGGACTGGAGCTGGACGGCACCATGTTGACTACATAATCCACCCCGTCATTAAACGGATGGGCTACCCATTGCGATCCGGTCATAAATTGCCATTCCACACTGTTGCGGAACGAGTCACACATCCCACCATGACAGCCGGCGATCCCTACACCTGCGGCAACTGCCTTCAGTACAGGCTGCAGCTGCTCATTGCTGATCTCGCCCATGGTCCAGATTGGCACGATCAGGCTGAGGCCGAGCAGCTTTTCCTCATCCTTGAAGCTGTCCAGTGTGTCGGAAATCTCAACCTCAAAGCCCTCTGCCTCCAGCAGTCCGGCGAAAATTTCCGATACCTGCACCGGCTCATGCCCGTCCCAGCCGCCTCTTACAATCAGTGCTTTTTTAGCCATGTTTATATGCTCCTTTATAATGTCTATTGTTGGTTGTACAGTTTGAACCTGAAGTTAAAAAGTCCTGTTCAGCCTCAACCCGTATTGTCCTCATCAGCTCCCTTTCATTGTAATGCAAGCGTTCTCGTACGGCTCGTCATTTTCATTGTCTGTATGGTCATTTTTTGCTATTATCTAATAAAATCTTACCGGCAGCACCCGTTCGTGTGCCTGCTTACAAAGGAGCCGTTTATGAAGGCTTTTCACGAAAACCGCATGTACCCCTCCCATTTGCCGTTCAGCTCCTGGCAGGTGAGAAACATTCATTTTTTGGCACATTGGCATACCGATCTGGAGTTTGTGTATGTACGCGAGGGGTCTATCCGGGTGGGCATTAATCTGGAGAGCCGTGTGCTCCATAAGGGGGATATGGCCTTTTGCAGCAGCGGGGACATTCATTATTACGACAGCACGGACCGGGAATCGGTCATCCAGCTGGTTATCTTTAACCCCCAGCTGATCTCAAGCCCCGGCGGCTGGCCGAAGGAGGTGCGGCTGATAGACCCTTTTATCTGCACAGGCGGCGTGGATCAGGCAGTCTTGGCGAACTCCGGGATGGCGGACATCCCCAGGCTTATGCTTCAGCTGGAGCGTGAACTTAACGGTGAGCTGCCTCATTACGAGCAGGTCATTACCGGCCAGCTGAACGAGCTCTGCGGCCTCTTGCTGCGCCATCTTCCCTCTGAACCCGCTGATCAGAAAAAAGACCTGCGGCGGATGAGCAGCATGAAGGTGATGCAGAACGTACTCGATTACCTGGAAGACCATTATGCCGAGGTTATAACGCTGGAGGATGCGGCCAGACGGGCTGAGATGAGCCTGTTCTATTTCTCCAGGTTCTTCAAAAGCACCACCGGCATGAGCTACATCTCGTACCTGAATCACATCCGGGTCAACAAAGCGGAGGAGATGCTGCTGAACAGCGACAAGCCGATTATCGACATCGCCCTGGACTGCGGGTTTACAAATGTCCGGACCTTCAACCGGGTATTCAAGCAATTCAGAAACAATACGCCGTCAAGCTACCGGTGAGACGGGCTGCGGCGTGTCCTGACAAGTAGGGAGCACCTGCCAGCACGCCGCCGATACTTCCCCCGCCAAGCAATTATATAGATTGAACTGGTGAAACCTCCGTTTCGGGATTGGCCGTGACTCCAGGAATATTTGGACTTCCGCCACTCTCCCCTTAATTTAAGTTTTCAAGTTCAATTTATATAGTTTGATTTTCGTCACCTAATTTCGCCGATTACCGGCTTTTCCATCGATTAGTTGGATAATCGACACTTAAATTAGCCCAAATCTCTCCTACAGGGCAAAACAGCAGAATTAAGTTACTTTTTTCCCACTAATCTCCTCTAACCGGCAAGTTGTCTGGAATTAGGTGACGAATTTCCACTTAAATAAGCAGCAAAGCAGCCGCCCCCCATTACCCGCTCCTGCAGATTTCCTCCAGTTACACACCTGCATATCCCTAACAAAAAAGAGCTCCCCAGCCAGTCATCCCCATGACCGCCGGACAGCTCCCTCTCTTATCTCCATTACTCAGGTCGCCCGCCTCTCCAGGCTGTACTGACCTGCTCCTATCTCCCTCACCCAAGTCACCCATTCCACCAGAAAGTACTGCGCCTTCCTCAGTCTCCCTTACGTAGTCGCCCGCTGCACCAGGAAATACTGCAGCTTCTGCTGCGGCTCGGCCGCACCGCCGAGCTTCGCGAGCAGCAGATGAAAGGCATTTTTCGCCTGGTCGGCGATCGGATTATAAATGGATGTAATGCCCAGCGTATGGGCAAGCTCTGTATTGTCGAAGCCGACGACGGCCAGATCCTCCGGCACCCGCAGCTGCTGCCGGCGCGCCTCGCTGACAATGCCTGCCGCCACCAGATCGTTGGCGCAGAGAACGGCATCCGGCCGCTGCAGCGGATCCTCGACCGCCAGCAGCTCCCGGACCAGCTCCTCGCCCTGGCGGATCGAATAGATGCCGGTGCGGGACCACTGCGGCAGCTCCGCCAGCCCGTGCTTACGGGCGGCATCCCGGTAAGCCTCAATCCGGCTCAGCGTATTGATGCTGCTCGGCCTGCCGTAGGCATTAGCAATGCGCGTGCAGCCCCGCCCGATTACATGCTCAAGCCCCAGCGTGTACCCGTCGTACTGGTTCATCGCCACTGAGGCAATCTGCGGAAGCTCGATCCGCTGCCAGGAGACGATCGGCCCGTATTTGCAGTAGCTGCCCAGCAGCGCAAGCTCGTTGACGCAGGTGCTGATGACGAGCGCATCCACTCTTTTTCTGCGCATATCCTCGAACGCCTGCAGCTCTTTTTTCGGATCACCGCTTGAGGTATAGATGATGGTCTGATAGCCGTACTGGCTGGCCGTCTCCACAAAGCTGTTCAGAAACGGCAGCATCACCTCATTGATGCCCTCCGTCACCAGCCCGATCTGCATCGTCTGCCCCTTGGACAGGGAGATGGCGTTGCCGTTGGGCACATAATCCAGCTCCTCCATAATCGCCAGAATTTTGTCACGGGTCGGCTGGCTTACATGGCGGGACTGGTTCAGCACTCTGGATACGGTGGCTTTGGAAAATCCCGACAGCTTGGCGATTTGCTCAAGATTCGACATAGGTCTCTCCTTATATTCACAAAAAAGTTCTTGACATGTAACGCGTTTCAACATTTAGCATGCAATTATAGGACATATTAATAGCTTACCATAACTCTCACTACAACTATAAAAGGCGGGATTTAAATGACTGTAAAATTTCCTGAAAACTTTCTGTGGGGCGGCGCAGTAGCAGCCAACCAGCTGGAAGGCGCATATAATGAGGACGGCAAAGGCCTGTCCACCCAGGACGTGGCTCCGCAAGGCATTAAAGGGCCAATCACCGAAGCACCTACCGAAGATAATATGAAGCTGGTCGGCATCGACTTTTATCACCGCTATAAGGAAGATATCAAGCTTTTTGCTGAGATGGGCTTCAAGGTATTCCGTACCTCCATTGCCTGGACGCGCATCTTCCCGAACGGGGACGAGCTGGAGCCTAACGAAAAAGGCCTGCAATTCTACGACGACCTGTTCGACGAATGCCGTAAATACGGCATTGAGCCGCTGGTGACCATCTCCCACTACGAGACACCGCTGCACCTGTCCAAGCAATACAACGGCTGGGTTAACCGTGATCTGGTCGGCTTCTATGAGCGTTATGCCAGAACGCTGTTCACCCGCTACAAGGGCAAAGTGAAGTATTGGCTGACTTTTAACGAGATCAACTCCATTCTGCATGAACCGTTCATGAGCGGCGGGATTTATACTCCTAAGGACCAGTTAAGCAAGCAGGACCTGTATCAGGCCATCCATCATGAGCTGGTAGCCAGTGCAACGGCTGTCAAAGTCGGACACGAAATCGATCCCGAAGCCCAAATCGGCTGCATGATCCTCAGTATGCCTACTTACCCGCTGACTCCGAACCCTGACGATGTGATCGCAGCAATGAAGTCCGAGCATATGAACTACTTCTTCGGCGATGTGCATGCGCGCGGCGTATACCCTGGCTATATGAAACGTTACTTCCGTGAAAATGGCATCGAGATTCATATGGAGCCGGAAGATGCAGAAATCCTGAAGCACACGGTAGACTTTATCTCTTTCAGCTACTATGTAAGCATCTGCGAAACCGGCGACGACAGCAGCCGCAAGCAGACGGAAGGCAACCTGTTCAGCGGTGCAGCTAACCCGTACCTGGAAGCAAGTGAATGGGGCTGGCAGATTGACCCGCAGGGTCTGCGTTATGTGCTGAACATGTTCTACGACCGCTACCAGAAACCTTTGTTTATCGTGGAAAATGGACTTGGCGCCAAGGACGTGCTGATTACAGGCGAAGACGGCGTGCCGACGGTTAACGATGATTACCGGATCAAATATTTGAATGACCACCTGGTGCAGGTAGGCGAAGCGCTGGAGGACGGCGTTGAGATTATGGGCTACACTGCATGGGGCTGTATCGACCTGGTCAGCGCATCGACGGCAGAGCTCAGCAAGCGTTACGGCTTCATTTATGTGGACCGACACGACGACAACACAGGTACGCTTGAGCGTTACCGCAAGAAATCCTTCCACTGGTACAAAGAGGTTATTGCTACTGACGGCCAGAGCCTGAAGTAACAGCAACGTTCACCTGTATAAAAATAAACCGCAGGCTCTCCATCATCCGGAGGCTTGCGGTTTTTAGTTACTTTATTAAAAAGCCGGCTACACCGGCATTCCGTTCTGCAGCTCCATCATTTTACGGATCGTCAGCAGGACACCGTTCTGTTCGTTCGACTTTGTAATGAAGCTGGCGGATTGCTTCGTATTCTCGCAAGCGTTGCTCATGGCGAAGCTGTATTTGGCCGCGGCCATCAGCTCGATATCATTCTCCCCGTCGCCAAAAGACATGGTCTCTTCCTTCGTAATACCCAGCATCTCCTGCAGCCGTCTGACCGTCTCCCCCTTATGAGTACCGCGGGCTGTAATGTCCACCCATCGCGGTTCAGAATCAACGATATAGATCTGCCCAAGCAGGCTTTCTTCGATATGCTGTCTGATCAGCGTGCTCCGGCCGGAAGCATCAAAGACTGTAAGCTTAATGAACTCCCCTGTCACCATGTGAAAAGAATCCGTTCTGCGCAAGTTCGCATAAGAATGCCGCACAAGATTGAAGGCCTCCTCCGAAATCTCGCTGCTGACAAAAGCGCCCTCGCTCGTGCAGGCAATCAGAATCAGATCATCGGCAAACGACCCGATAAGTGTAATCGCCTGTGATGCCAGCGCCCGGTCCAGCGTAAATTCCTTGACCAGCACCCCGTCCTGCTTGATGCGTGCGGCGCTGTCTCCCAGAATCCATATGCCCTGCCCGCGTCCGCGGAACAGCTCCTCAACGCGTTCACACTGCTTGCCCGTGCAGGCCGCAAAAGCAATATTGTTCCTCTGCATCTCCCCGTACACCTCATCGAACAGTGCCGTATCAAAGGTTCCGCTATCATTCAAAAAAGTCCCGTCCATGTCTGTAACAACCAGCTTCAGCATCTCTATTCCCCCTTAAATTTAACCGTGTCAGGATGACTGATTTCAGTGTAAAGGCTGGGACGCGTTCCATGTCAACTATGCAGATAAAGGGTAATGAACAGTAAGCAATGAGCTGCCATTAATAAAAAAGGAAGATATTGCCGTATCACCTATAGTAAAATGGAAACATTAGTAATCAGCACATTCGTAGCCAGCACATCATTCCAGTCATTCACTAAAGCCATTGGGGGAGCTTATGGAGCACTTTAAAGAGCGTCTGAGGTCCATAAAGGAACAGCAGGATACACTGTCTGCTGAATACCGTGACTTGGTCAAAGCCTATGAGGGCAGCGATCTGGTTAACGAAAATGAGCTGCTCAAAAGAAAAGCAGCGGCAGTGGAACAGGCCCTGGCCGAGGCCGAGACACAGCAGGCCAGGCTGAAGCAGGAAAACGCCGAGCTGCGCACGGCGCTGACCGAGCAGATTCTGGATGAGAAGCTGGGCATCCTCAAGCTGTCCCGGCAGAAGCTGCACACGTATTTTGCCGGGCAGAGCGCAGGCCAGCATAACCGGCTGACCGCGTTCGAGGTGCGGACCAGGCAGCGGATCGCCGAAATGTACCGCACGGCAGAGCGGCTGCTCAGCAGTGACCGCGAGCAGATGCGCAGAATGCTGGATGAGCTGTCCGTCAGGCTGAGCGAAGGCATTCACCGCCAGCGGGAGGCCCTGCGGGCGGCAGAGCAGCCGCTGGCGGCAGAGATGGACAGCCGGCTGGATGACTTCGCTGAAGAGGGAGTCAGCGAGGAGACCATACAGCGGCGGCGCCGGCAGAACCGGATCGAGATGAAGATCGGGCTGAACTGGATCAACTGGCTGGGCATCCTGCTGCTGATTCTGGCAGTCGGTGCGGGCTTCAAGTACACCTATTCTAACTGGTTCAGCGGCTATATGAAGGGCAGCGCCTTTTTCCTGCTCGGCGCCTTAATGCTGGGCGGCGGGGAATGGCTGTTCCGCAGAGGCCGGGGCACCTTTGCCCTCGGATTGCTGGGCGGCGGGATTTCCGTACTGTACGGCTCTGTGTTTTACAGTTATTTTCTGCTGGAGATTATCGGTATTTATACCGGTCTGGGCTTATCCGTGCTCATTACGCTTACGGCGGTGCTGCTGTCGCTCCGTTATGAGTCAAGGACAATCTGCTCGCTGGGGCTGGCCGGGGGGTATCTTCCGCTCTTTTCCTATATAGGCGCGTTTGGTCTGGAAGGCTCTGCCGTCTATGCAGCTATGGGTTATCTGTTCCTGCTGAATCTGCTGATCCTGATCATCTCGCTGCGCAAGCGGTGGATTGTGGTCAATTACATCAGCTTTTTGTTCAACACGCCTTCAATGCTGCTGCTGATCGTCTTGTGCGACAGTCACGGCATAAGCATGTTCTATTCACTTCTGACCTTTGCCATGTATCTGGGCATGACACTGTGGTATCCGTTCAAGTTCCGGACCAAGCTGTCCTGGTGGGACTTCGCGCTGCTTGCCTGCAACACGCTTACCAGCTGTCTCGTTCTATATGTGCTGTTCATTAATGCGGGTCTCGGTGCTTACAAAGGGGCACTTGCCCTGGTCTTCTGCCTGATGTATCTGGGTCTCGGGCTAATGCTGGAGAAACGTATGGCCCAGGAAAAAGAAAGCATGGTGCTCTTCTACTCTACCGCGCTCACCTTCGCCGTCCTGATGATTCCGTTCCAGTTCGGCGCCGTGTGGTGGTCGATCGGCTGGCTGATCGAAGCGGTTGTGCTGACGGTATACGGCCATTTGCAGCGCGTCAAGGCTGTAGAACGGACCGGCTGGGGTATTCTGCTGCTCTCACTGGGCATTTTCTTCTTCGTCGATGTGCTGGTACAGTCGTCGTCCGCCGCTCCGCTGATTTTCTATGACAATTCGTATTTTGCGCTAAAATACACCTTTATCACGGCAGGTCTGCTCATCGTCGCCTTTCTCTATGCGATCCGGCATACTGACCGTGAGGTTGTACTGACCAGCACTCCTGCCGATATCCAAATTGGAATCTGGTTCAAATATGCGGCTGTTGCGAACCTGTATGCCTACCTCATCTATGAGGCTATGCATCTTTACGATCTGTATGTGCCGGAGGAATTCACCAGGGCTTCGTTCTACAGGCTGCTACTGGCTGCGCTGCTGACGCTGGGACTCGCTTATGTGCTCCCGCGGATCAAGGTCCTGTACGATCCTGTGATCGGTTATATGGTTTATTTCCTCTATGCGGTCGGATATATTATCGCAGTGGGACTTACCTTCGGCCAGCATACCCTGCAGGCGGACTTCAGTGATAATACAGCCGCGGATTATATAGCCTTCGGACTGCTGCTGCTGTTCAATGTGTTCGTCTGGCTGAACGGCGGGCGGCTCCTCAAGGTACTGCTCAGACGGAATTACAACAATGCCGAGCTGTATCCGGTCATCATGGGCATCTATCTGCTGGCCGTCGTTACTGCCTTCCTCGGGGTACAGCTGCGGCAGACAGACGGCGGGCTGGTGTACAGCATCACTTACCTGCTGCTGGCTGTGCTGTTCATCATGTTCGGCTTCCGCCAACGGTATGTGTATATCCGGCGCTTCGGGCTTGGACTGACGCTGCTGGCTACCGGCAAGCTGCTGCTCTACGATCTCACGCTGCTCGGCACCGGCAGCAAAATCATCGCCTATTTCAGCTTCGGCCTCTGCCTGCTGGGCATCTCTTATCTGTATCAGCGGGTATCGGCCAGAATGGAGGAAGCTTATGCGCAGACACAACCGGAGCAGACGGGACAGGACTCTGATCAAGAGTAGCGCCGCACTCCTGCTGCTCGGCGTGCTCGGTCCGTTTGCCCTATTCCCCGGGCAGCCTCTGTCTGCCTCGGCTGACGGAGTTACCGGCGGGGCTGATGCGCATCCTGAATGGAAGTACTCCAAGGTAATCAAGCTTCCGGAACAGACTCCCTACGGGGAGCTGTACCTTGATCCGGAGGTCTATGCAGGCGCAGCGGATGATCTGCGCGACCTGCGGATCGTAGACAATACAGGCACCTTTATTCCTTTTTATAAGGAAAGCAGCGAAGAATTATCGGAGGAACAGCTTATAGCCTACTCCGCTACGCTGATTCACAGCGCCAAAAAGGACGCCAACACCCTCTTCGATTACAAGGTAACACCTCTGGCTGAGAATGTTGACGTTCTGGGCAACAGACTGGATTTCGGGCTGCCGGGCGTTAACTTTCTGCTTCATACACGGCTACTCGGCAGCTATGACGGTGTGGCCTGGGAGCCCTTGGCGGAAGAGGATTTGTATAATGTAAACGGGCGTGTACAGAGCAGCATTGAGCTGGGCGCAAGCTATAGATACGGCTATTACCGGCTGATCGCCGAGAACAATGTGGGGAATCTGACCTTTCCTTCCCTTACCCTGCTGCGGACCACCCGTGTGACGCATACGGATCATTTCACTCAGGAGCAGGATGCGGTTTATGACATTCAGCAAAAGGACCGGCAGACGGAAATTATCATCCAGAATCCGGACCAGCTGAACATCTCTGGCCTGCAGCTGGAGATTGGCGGCAGCGGCAGCTTTACCCGCCGGTTCGAGCTTTATGACGGTGAAGGCAGCATGCTTGCCGTATCAGGCAGCGGAGAATTATACCGGCTGGACTTTAAGGATACTGAAATTGCTTCCACATCTATTATTCCTGACGGTGCTTCATCTGCCTTCCCGCTGCGGATCGTCATCTATAACCAGGATGACGCACCGCTGCCGGTTGAGGGGCTTAAGCTTGAATATCTGCTGGACCGGCTTGTTTTCGCTGCTGAAGGCGGGCAGCCGCTGCGCCTGCTCTACGGTAATGCAGAAGCCGCTGCACCGCAATATGATATTGTAAACTTCAAGGATTACATTGCCGGTGAAGGCAAAATGCTGGCCGGACTCGGGACGGCTGAGCTGCGGCAGTCACCTGCAGCGGATACTGCGCAGACCAGCTGGTTCCAGGGCAAGACCGGGTTCAACATCGTGATCATTGCCGTGTCTCTGCTGCTGATTGTCTTCCTGGCCAGAAAATTGGGACGGAAGTAGACTTTTGCCGGTGTATTCATCCACAGCACAAAAAAGATACCTCAGAGCATATCTTGCCCGCAGGTATCTTTTTTGTGTTCAATCCTTTTTTACTTACGCGTTACCCATTGCCAAAGCTCCATTCCGGGTGAAACCGGCACCTCCATATGCTCATCCGCATAAAGCTCAGCAGCCAAAGTATCCGTCATGGTATATTCCGATTCCGGCAGCCATTTGCTGTAAAGATGGTCATATGCACCCTCCAATGCAGAGTTGGTGAGTATTTCCTTGTCAACGGCCTGAAAGGCCACCCGTGCATACAATCCCGCAGGAAGGGTAAAGCTCCTCATCCCCCCCGGAATTTCACTCAAGCCCGTAACCTGCATACCCATCATGTAGGTTCCTGAGCTCATATCCGGTTCGCATTCACATACAAGTCCAAAGCATGTGGAAGGCACCGCCTGATGCGGTATCCTCTCGGTCACATCGTTACCATAGAAATTGCTGATCAGCTGCTCAATAATCCGCTGCTTTTCCTCATAATTGTTGTAGGGCACCTTTGCAGCACAGCCAATAATATAGAGCGGGTCCTTCATTTCAAATACATCCACTTTGTACGCTGTTGAAATTTCCATCGGCTTAAACAGCTCCTTTCCGTTGCTGATTCTTGTTTGGAGAGCGAGAAGTTCCTGCTCGATGACGGATAGGAGGCGTCCCTCCGATCGTACTGCTGTCAGACGCGCCTGAACGGACCCGGTCCACAACCCTGGCTCAGCATCCAAAAGCATCCGAATGTCCTCAAGGGAAAAGCGCAGCCTCCGAAGATATTGAATATGCTTCATCCGCTCACGCTGCCCGTCTTCATAGAAGGCATAACCGTTGTCCGGATCAATGCCCGCCGGCTCCAGAAGTCCGATGTCCCTGTAGTACCTTAGCGTTTTTTTGGATACCTGAAGCATTCCTGCAAACTGCCCGATTGTGTAACCCATTGTTCTCACCTCTGACTAAAGCTTAATGCGTTCCCCAAGGGCACAGTCAATAGCCGGTTGCTTGCATAGCCTGTATAATTCTTGCCACACAAGACTCCACACTCTCAGCAAAAGTATCCACCTCAACATCATACACTTCTTCCTTATGGACAAACGCCAGCTGCTCCAGTGCCTGCCCGATCCGCCGGTCTCCCCGTTCCCGTTCTCTGCGCGCAAGCTCTTCCGGCGGACAATGGACACCGACCCGCAGCACCGGATACCCGGCCAGGCTTTCCGCAAAATCTGCTCTGGTGAATTCATCATGAATCACATGATCCAGCACGAGATTAATCCCTTTATCCGCAAACACCGCAACCAACCGGTGATAGAAATACTCGGTAGCGACCGGTATCAGCCGGCTATTCTGCCGGTCCTCCATCTGCTCAATCACTAGATCGAAATCATCCACACTAAAATGAAATAATTCTAAATCTTCCTGGCAATTATATGTGTAAAAACAGCAATGTCCCTGTACGGGCTCTGCCTGCCGACCGCCAGCTCCAGCTGCACCATCCGGTTATGCCAGTCCTCATCCTGCTTCACTTCATTGTCGGTAATATATCCGTATAGGTTATGTATGCCAAAATGCCCTTTAAGCTCATAGCCTGCGCTGCTTAGCCACTCCGCCAGCTGCTCATAGGAATAAACCGTAATGTCCGTTTTAATAATTCCGCTGTACTCCTGACTGCTGCCGATGGCGGCCAGTGCGCTGTCCGGGTCCTTGTTCAGGATAGCCTTTTTCATCACCTTGGCTGCCGGATTATGGGCAATCAGCGACAGGTAACCGCCAGCCTGCTGGCAACCGGCAATCATCCCGAGAAACCGCTGCGGATCTTCCGTATATTCAAGAATATTGTGGCAAAAGCTCCACCCGAACGTCCCAAGCCCGCCGGCCGCCTGCTCAAACGAATCATTTATGTAGCGGACATCCGGCCCGTTCTTAGCTGCGATGGCAACCATCTCCGGCGTCGGCTCTACACCAGTCACTGTATGTCCTTGTCTGCTATACTCATTGCTTGAAATGCCAAAGCCGCTGCCGATGTCCAGGATAGACTGGGCTCCACCGGTCAGGAACGGGTCAATCTGGTCCCACGCTGTCAGGTAAAACAATCTCCCCCACGGCATCCGGCTGTAGTGCAAACAGGCTTCAATTGATGCTGAAAAGGCGGCTGTTGTGTTCACTCGCTTCATCCTCTGCTATCGTTATTGGCAACTCTGCTCTAAATTGCAAATTTCACCCACAGGAACAATATAATATAGAACCGGTTAACACCGATGCCTAATTGATCACCTTCAAGCATAGACCCGGCAGCTCCAAAAGAAACAGCCCAAGCCAGAGGCTTGAGCTGCTCATATTCATAAACCCTATGCTGTAATACAGTGTTACGGCTCCCGCGGAGCCTCAAACGTATGCCCGCAGTTCGGACAGAACCGAGTATCCGCCGGTACACTGCTGTTGCAGCCCTTGCATATTTTCACATCACCGAGCGCGGAGATCTGCTCCAGGTTGGCTTCAATTTCGGCTTTTAGCGCAAGAATACGGTTCATATTTACCGCATAAGCATCCGCCTGCAGCGCCGAGCCCTGGAGAGTAGCTTCAAACAGCAGTTTGCCCATGCTCTGGTACTGCTTGTCGATTTCACTCTGCTTGCCGCTGTTCTGCAATTTGAGACGGTTTACCTCTACGACAGTCTTGGCTTTGTTGCCCGCCTCGCTTACCCCTGCTTTGAACTTATCAAAAAAACTCATCTGACATCCCTCATTTCCTGATAATGTCGCTTTTCCGTAACAATCGTCAGGAAGCGCGCTTCCCTGCTATATTTATTCAGTAATACCCAATAATAGCCCTGACAACCCTACGCGCTACCGCTTACAAATGAATTGTAAAACTAATCTATTCTTCCTCTATCATAACGTATAAACACAAATTTTAATATTTTTATCATAGTACTGGACTGCTTGTAACAGATAAATTATAGTAGTCAGAGGAATAATTTGTAGAAGGGACGTGAGCCGGCTGATGCTAACTGCACTAATCACCGCTGTATTTATAGCGTTTTCATTCAAAATCGTTGAACGGCTCACCGGACTTTTCAGCAAGCGCCACATACGGTTTGCCGTTTATTATTGGGGTGCCCTGCTGATTGCCGCCAGTCTGTTCATCAAGGACAATTATGTCTATAGCCTGCCGTATAATTTCCTCGCCGTACTGCCGCTGTGTCTGATCATCCAGCTCACCAATGGACTGATAGCAAGACGCTCGGGCTATTCGCCCCAAGGCCGCTTCAATACCCTAAATTTTGTTATCACCTATCCTATACTTGAGGAGATTGCCTTCCGGGGACTGGCGCTGCCTGTGCTTGCCCGTCATGAAAGCTTTGGCGCCTTGTCCGGACTGGAGCTTGGCTATGGCCTGATACCGCAGCTGAGTCTGGCGGTGATTATTACGGCCGTTCTTTTCGCTGTCTCCCACCTGCAGTACTATAGGCTCAATGCCGAAAGCATCCGGTTCATGGTGTTTGCACTGAGCGGCGGACTGTTCTTCGGGCTTGTTGCCCAGGCGACAGAGTCCATTCTGTTAACTATTTTAATGCATATTTCGTTTAACGCTTCCGCGGCCCTGTACTCCTATAATAAGACAAAGCCGGCTAAATAAAAAAAGAGTACCGCTCATCACCTACAGAGCCAGTGCCTCTTCTGTAATTCTTCTGATATCCACCGGAGACAGCGTCTCCTCATTCACCATATCCGGCAGAATCTCTGCCAGGAAATACTCCACGCATTTCAGGTCAATGTTCTTGATCTTGATCAGCGCGTTACGGTACATAACCACAAACTCCTTCTCCGTGTTGCCCCGCTGCATTTCCGCAAACGCCTCATACACCTGGTCCATTTTATCCGCAACCTCAAGAATCAGGCCCTCGAGCGACTCATCCTTGCCTTCCCGCAGCTGCTGGACGAAGATGCTTTTGAACTCCTCCGGGATATGCTCCTCAATAAAGTTGTGGATCATCCCTTCCTCAACCTGCTGGATCAGCGACCGCAGCTGCAGCGAGGAATGTTTCACCGGCGTTTTGATGTCTCCGATAAAAATCTCACCGTAATCATGGCTGCTTGTAATCTCGTACAGCTTTTTCCAATCGATCACCGCACCGTTCTTCTCCTCGATATCGGCCAGCGTTTTGGCATATTGCACGACCTTCCAGGAATGGGCGGCTACACTATGCTCCTCAAATTTGAATTTCCCCGGACAACGGATAATCCGCTCCAGCTCATTTAATGAACGAAAATACTTATGAATCCCCACAGGCCAGTCCTCCTTATTCTTCATAGTCTTAATAGATAGCTATCTTATGTTAAAGATGGGGAGGTAGAGCTACCCACAGTATAGGCTAGAAATGTTAAGCGGGAGTATTGCCGGATGACTTCTTATGTTAAACAACGCTTAACGGATTAAAGAGTATCTTTTGCACGGCTGGCTCCGGCCCCGCCTTTCTGCGGACCTCATCCCCGACTTAAGTCTGGATTCAAAAACAGTCCCGGGGCTGTTTTGCGAAGCTGCAGATCGCCGTACAATTAACACATAGATAACGGATATTGAGAAGAGGCCTTCGGGTGTATCCATAACATGAGAGGAAGATTATTAATGAAAAAATTGTACCGTTCCACCACAGACAAAATGCTTACAGGCTTATGCGGAGGGCTGGCACGCCACTTTAATCTGGATACCACCCTCGTGAGGCTACTGGTTGCTGCTGCTGCATTCTTCAGCTTCGGCACTGTCCTTCTCCTCTACATTATCGCTAGCGTGATTGTTCCAAAAGAATCTTACACGAGCTTCACAGACAGCTTCGACCACTATTAATCGATAACAGGCATTGGGATTGAAAATAAAATGAACCTTCAAAAGGAGAAATGAACATGAACAGCATATTCAACCGGATTACAACCTTGACCAAGGCGGCCATTCACGAAGGACTTAACAAACTCGAAGACCCGGTTCTGCTGACCGGACAATATCTGCGGGACCTGGATGATAAAATCGGCAGCGCCGAAAGCAAGCAGCGTGAGCTTAAAGTAACAGCTAGCGTATTGGAGCGCCGCAAGGCGGAGTATCTGGTACAGGCGGACAGCAGCGAAGCAGCTGCAATCCAGGCAATGAGCGAAGGAAATGAGCCGGCAGCCAGAGTTGCTGTAGAGGCTAAGCTCCGTTATCTGGAAAGTGTGCAGGAAACCGAAGCCATTCTGGAAGAAACCCTGCAGGCACTGGCCGCGCTTGAGGTCAATCTGGAGAATGCCAAAGCAGAGCATGCCCGGCTGAAGGCCAAACGGGCAGAGCTGGCCGAACGTGCCCGCAAAGCATCCGAAGCAAGCAAACGCGCTGCACAGAACAGCGCAGCTTCCTACAGCGGAGCACCTGTACATGGTCACGTCATCAACGCCGGCGCTGCCTCCCGCGGCTTCGAGCGGATGGAAGACAAGATCAACGAATGGGAAGCACAGGCCGGGCAGGTTGCACAGCCTTCCGCTCCTGCCATCGATCCTGCACTGCAGGGTGCCGTGGAAGCCGAGCTGGCCCGTCTGCGCAGCAAGCAGTCGGATAGCGGGAAATAAGCTTGGTTAACCAAGCATTATATTTCAGGTAAATAAGCAGCGATCCCCGCGTTATCCGGGGACCGCTGCTTTGCGTTGCAGATAGATAGGCAACTGCCATATCGGTGAGCGTTACGATACTTACAAGAACAACAGCCCCCTGCTGTAACGGACACAGGGGGCGTTATTTTGCGATATTTCGGGATTTTTGCTGGCTAACGGACTTAGATGACGCTATCTGGTGTATTCGACTGCAATCATCAGCATTTCACCCCTGTTAAGGTCACTGGAGTCCGTTACGTTTCCGCGGTGCACGTAAATCCGGAAGTAACGTCTGCTCAGTCCGTTACACACACCACACCCTCAATTACTGTTTACTTTAATCACCCGAAGCGCTACTCTGCTTGTAACTCTCTACCCTTTTCCTTGTTCCTCCAACTCCCCACCTCTTCCCCGGCCCAATTACTCTACTTCTCCGCTTTCTTCATTTCTTCAGCCTTCTTCCTTTTTCTATCTCTCCACAGCTCCAAACTCTCTACTATTCTGCCCTCCCCACTTTCCCAGCCTTATGTTTGCACAAAACGTACATTGTCAGCACATTGACCAGCAATCCTCGTCCGCACCTTTTTATCTATCCATACACAATATCAAAAAGGAGACCCCCGCAGCCGCTACCCGGCTCCCGGAATCTCCTTTCCATTACACATTTCTTCAGCTGTGCTCCATCACTAGCCGCACCCATAACCGTACACCCTGCATCAGCATGTCTTCGTCAATGTTGAACTGAGGCTGATGGATCGCATGTATAATGCCCTCAGCTGCATTGCCGCAGCCGATAAAGGCAAATGCTCCCGGCACCCGGTCCAGATACCAGCCGAAATCCTCTCCGGCGAGGCTGGGCTGGTTCAGCAGTATAGCCTGCTCTTCACCGAGCACTCCGCACGCTGCATGAAGCATCCGCTCTACTGCCGCAGCGTCGTTAACGACGGCGATCCCCTCGCGCAGCTCCAGGCGGTAAGCACCGCCGTGAGCTGCGGCTGCCGCTGAAGCATGGCGGCGCAGCCCCTCGGTGATCTCGGCCACCGCTGTCTTCGAAAAGGCCCGGAACGTTCCGGTCAGCTCACTGTGTTCAGCGATTACATTAATCGCTGTGCCTGCTTTTAATGTACCGAAGGCCAGTACCGCCGCTTCCTGCGGATCAATCTGATTGGCCATCAGGCCGTTGATGCCGGCTATGAACTGCGCCGCCATCTGGATGGCATCTGCCGCCTTATGCGGGGCGCTGTGATGTCCGGCCGCGCCCCGGAACTCTACTTTGAAATGGCTGGAAGCCGCCATAGCATAATGCGGATGAATGCCTAGCGTTCCTGCCGGAAGCTCTGGCATCACATGCAGCGCATAAGCGTAGTCGATCCCCTCCAGAATGCCGGCTTCGATCATATCCCGTCCGCCGGAGAGCAGCCTGCCGTCCAGCGGACTTTTAACCGCGCCTTCCTCGGCAGGCTGAAAGACGAATATCACGGTGCCGGGCAGCTGTTCCCGGAAGGCAGCCAGCGTTCTGGCCGCCCCCAGGAGCATGGCGGTGTGGGCATCATGACCGCAGGCATGCATAATGCCGGGATACACTGATTTGTAGGGCAGCTCATTCTGCTCCTGTATCGGGAGTGCATCCATATCTGCCCGCAGCAGAATGACCGGTCCACTGCCCGCCTGCCCCTGCAGCGTACCCACGACACCCATCCCGAAATGCCTGCCGACATTCCGCTGCACGGAAATTCCCCATTCCTCCAGAAGTCCGGTGACCATTCCGGAGGTGCGGGTAACATCGTACAGCAGCTCCGGATGAGCATGAAGGTCACGGCGGATCGCCGTGACCTTCTCCTTTAATTCACCAGCATAGCTCATCATTTCGGCCCAATTAGATGCCTCAGGAATCACAGCGTTATCCGTAATTCTTCGATCACCAGCAATCCTGTTCACCACGGTCCCTTGGCCCCGGCTCAGATCTGTCCCGCCGGCTGCGAAGCCTTGGCGTAACGGTTCTCCGGCACCGGAATCCCCAGATTGCCGCGCAGGGTGTCGCTCTCATATTCTGTCCGGAACAGGCCGCGTTCCTGCAGAATCGGCACGACCCGGTCCACGAACTCCTCCAGACCGTTCGGAACAGCGGCAGCGATCATAAATCCGTCAGCGCCGCCGGATTCAAACCAGTGCTGGACCTGATCGGCTACCTGCTCCGGTGTGCCGATGAAGCTGCTGCGCGGCGTTGCCGACTGCAGAGCTACCTGACGCAGCGTCAGGCCGCGTTCCTTGGCATCCTTTTTGATTTTGTCCGTGCCGCTCTGGAAGCTGTTTCGTCCCAGGTCGCCGACATCCGGGAACGGCTCATCCAGCGGGTACTGCGAGAAGTCATGATGCTCGAAGAATCTGCCCAGATAGTTCAGCGCATTCTCGATCGTTACGAGAGCGGCAACCTCCTGGTATTTGCGCTCCGCTTCCTCAGGAGTATCACCGATAATCGGAGCAATGCCCGGGAAAATCAGCACTTCGTCCGGGTTGCGGCCGAACGAAGCGATCCGCGCCTTAACATCACTGTAGAACGCCTGCGCATCTTCCAGCGTTTCATGTCCGGTGAAGATTGCGTCCGCTTCCTTGGACGCATAGTTTTTGCCGACCTCGGATGAGCCTGCCTGGAATACCACCGGCTGGCCCTGCTTCGAGCGGGCGATGTTCAGCGGTCCCTTCACGGAGAAAAATTCACCCTGATGGTCCAGTGTATGCATTTTTTGCGGATCAAAGAAGATACCAGCTTCCTTATCTCGGACAAAAGCATCATCCTCCCAGGAATCCCACAATCCGCGTGTCACCTGCAGATATTCCTCGGCGATGCGGTAGCGTTTGCCGTGGTCCGGATGCTCCTTCTTGCTGTAGTTGGAGGCAGAGCCCTCCAGTGGAGAAGTCACCACATTCCAGCCGGCCCGGCCGCCGCTGATCACATCCAGCGAACCGAACTGGCGCGCCACCGTAAACGGCTCACTGTAGGAGGTGGACAACGTACCGACCAGACCGATATTGGTGCTGACACCAGCCAGCGCACTAAGCAGCGTCAGCGGCTCGAACCGGTTCAGGAAATGCGGAATGGACTTTTCGTTAATGTATAGGCCGTCTGCGATAAAGATCAGATCCAGCTTGCCTTCCTCCGCTTTTTTCACCCACTCTTTGTATAACTCAAAGTTCACGCTTGCGTCCGGCTTGGCATCCGGATGACGCCACATCGATGTGCTGCCGCCCACCCCGTGCAGCAGTGCCCCCAGCTTCAGTTGTTTTGGTTTGGCCATGTTCGTTCCTCCTCAAAGTTTTGTTAGCATCTGCTTAGTTTTGGTAGCATCCGCCTGATTGATATTTTCTTCGCAAAACTCACTTCGGAAGCACCCTCACTGCACCAATGCCGCAGCCGCCGCTCCCTGCTTAATCCGCTCAATTTGGGCCAGATGGTTCTGCACATGGGCGATGAAGCTGCGGACGATGTCGCTGATTCTGACCGTGTCGCCCTTGAAATTAATGCCGCTCAGCTCCCAGTCCTCAGCCGGCAGCCGGCTAAGCAACAAGCTGTTATAGTGCAGCAGACTGCGGAACAGCTCCAGATTATCTGCCGCGTTGCCGTCATTCGCATACTGGCCGCTGACCCACGCATCCTGATTGAAGGCCGGCAGCTGCGCCGTCGTGCCTGCAAGGATATCACGGATGCGGAAGGATACCACAATGCTGTGATCCGCCAGATGAGCGAGCACCTCAGTGACACTCCAGATACCTGGACCCGCCTTCCATTTCAGCTGCTCCTCCGTTAATCCGCCTGTAGCCTGCACCAGCTGCTGGTGTGTGTTCAAGTAATCTTTGAGTTGTGTGCTGCTCATGTGATCCCCTCCATGGTAAGTCCTGCCTGCGGATAGTCAGGCAGTAGCAAAACGTGATAAAGCAAAAGGACTGATATTATGACCGGTAGAACCACTGGTAGCCAGGTCCGCTAGAATCTCACCAACTACACTGGAAAATTTAAACCCGTGCCCCGAGAAGCCTCCGGCGATTAACACATTTGAATAAAGCGGATGGCGGTCGATGATGAAATCCTCATCCGGCGTATGCTCATATTTGCAGACAGAGCCTTTTAGTAGACGGCCGGCCGCGCCGGGCATATAAGCCTCCAACACACGGCGGAGATCGCCTTCATCGCTGTCCTCACTGCCGAACGGCCTGAGCGGCTCCCCAGGCTTCCATTCCTGCCCGGTATCATGCCGGCCGATCTTGAGGCCTGCTCCGCCAATGCCTGGAAAGCCGTAATAGCCGCCTTCCTCCGCCCCCAAGGTGAAGCCGGGAAAGCTTCCGGCAGCATAATCCGGGCTGCTCTCAAACCAGCCGACCACCTTGCGTACTGCCTTAATCGGCAGCTGCACAAACGGCGCCAGTCCGCTGAACCAGGCTCCGGCGCTAAGAATAGCGCTCGCCCCGTGAATATCGCCGCCGGCTGTATGAACAGTGACGCTGCCCTCGCGGGCCGTCACGTTCAGCACCGGCGTGTCTGTCAGCAGCTCCGCGCCGTGCGCCAGAGCCAGCTTGCGGTATGCGGATATACAGCGCTCGCTGTACAAGTATCCGGCCTCCGGCTCATACATCGCCGTAAAGGATTCCGGCAGCGTAAGCCCCGGCCAGCGCCGCCGGATTTCTGCGGCCTCCAGCAGCTCAGCCCGTACCCCGCGCTGCTGCGCTTCTGCCACTCGTCCGCCGAAGGAATACACCTTGCGGTCTGCAAGGTTAAGCACGCCCGAGCGGACCAGCAGCTCTGAGCCACTGAGCTGCTCCAATTCCTGCCACAGCGTATCCGCCCGCAGAGCCAGGCCGATATAGGCGGGGTCTCCGCTGTAAGCATGACGGATCAGCCGAGTATCCCCGTGATGGCTGCCCTCTGTGTGTGGCGGATTAAAAGCATCGACCAGCAGCACCTTTACTCCGCGCCGGGCCAGCTCATAGCCGGCACTCATGCCCATCGAGCCTGCGCCGACGACAATGACATCGTAAAACTTTGATTCTGCTATATTCATGCACCTCCGCCGGAGGCGTAGTACGCTATGGAACGCACAGCCGTCTCTGCAAGGAACCTTGCCGCCACCGGCAGCGCCTGCTCATCCAGATTAAACGCCGGATGATGCCATTCCCGGCTGCCGCTGGTGCCGACGAATACGAACAGTCCCGGCACCTCGCGCTGGTAGAAGGCAAAGTCCTCACCCGCCGGAGATGGCACCGGCTTCACAGCCTGATAACCAAGCGCTTCAGCGGCTTCAATCCCCAGCGCAGCCAGCGCCTCATCATTGATTACCGGAGGCGGTCCTTCAATCCAGCGGACCTTAGCCGTCGCACCAAGGGCAGCAGCTACTCCGGCCGCCACTTGCTCAAAGCGTTTCAGCACATTGGCACGCACCGCTTCATCAAAGTTACGGACCGTGCCTTCCAGCACGGCTTTCTCCGGGATTACATTCCATGAGTTGCCGCTGTGGAGCTGTGTTACGCTGACAACCGCGCTGTGCAGCGGGCTGACATTGCGGCTGACGACCGACTGCAGCGCAGTCACGATATGTGCCGCTGCTACAATCGGATCAATAGCCGCTTCAGGCACAGCCGCGTGTGAGCCGCTGCCCTTCACCTCAACAACGAACCCGTCTGCGGCGGCCATCAGCGGGCCGCCGGTAATGCCGATCGTGCCGACCGGCAGGTCGGGCTTGTTATGCAGCCCGATTACGGCGCGAACCTCCTGCAGCGCTCCGCTGGCAATCACCCGCTGCGCGCCCTGCGCTTTCTCCTCTGCGGGCTGGAACAGCAAACGTACCGTTCCAGGCAGCTGATCCTCCTGCTGCTTTAACAGATAAGCGGCGCCGAGCAGTGCCGCCGTATGAAAATCATGCCCGCAGGCATGCATTTTGCCGGGAAACAAGGATGCATACTCCGCACCCGTCTCCTCCTGAACCGGCAGGGCATCGATATCGGCCCGCAGGGCGATAACCGGACCGGGCTTGCCGCTTCCGATCTCTGCGATTACGCCGGTTGCCAGCCCGTAGTCCAGAATCCTGATCCCGGCCTGCGTAAGCTGAGAAGTAATATATTTGGTAGTCTCATATTCTTCATTGGACAGCTCCGGGTGCCGGTGCAGATGACGGCGGATTCCGGTTAATTGTTCTCCAAGCGCTTCCGCGCTCAGCTCTGCAGCTTTGCTTGTCATATACAGGCCCCTTTCTTATGCATTTTCCTTTACGCTTTTAAATCCCTCCGCTTTGATCCTAAGCCTCAGCAGGCACCTCAGCCAACGCCTCGCTCAGCAGCTCAAACGAGCGGAGCCGCTTTTCAAAAGGCTGGATATTTGTTGTCACGATAAACTCGTCGACACCCGATGCCTCCGACAGCGCCAGCAGCTGCCCGCGGACAGTTTCCTTCGTCCCTTTGGTAATCTCAGGCTCCCGCTCCTCGATGGTATAAGCTTCCTTAGCCTGGCGGGCGAATTCCTCCGCCTGCTCCCGGGTAGCCACCGTCAGCGTCTTGCCGCTCTCAAGCGTAATCCGGATCAGCTTGTGCGCGCCTGCCAGCTCCTTCGCCTCTTCCTCGGTGTCTGCAGCAATCAGCGAGAGGGCAATAATCGCCTGCGGCGCTCTGCCCTCCGCAGCTGCAAACCCGCTGCGGTAAGCACGGATCGCCTCCAGCGCCACAGCCTGATCGCCGTTAATGAACAGCGAGAACACGTATGGCAATCCCAGTTCAGCAGCTATCTCTGCACTGCTTACACTTGCACCGAGCACGTACAGCTCAGGTGCTGTAACAGGCAGCGGACCTGCCTTCAGCCCGGCCAGCGGATGGTCTTCCCCGAGCCTGTTATGTACATACTGCTCCAGCTCGACGATTTTGTCCGTCAGGGTTGCCGAATCCGTCTTTCCGTGCTGCAGCGCCTGTGTGCTGCGCGGCAGTCCGCCCGGAGCGCGTCCTACCCCAAGGTCCACCCGGCCCGGAGCCAGCGATGCCAGCACATTGAAATTCTCAGCCACCTTGTAAGGGCTGTAATGCTGCAGCATAATGCCGCCGGAGCCGATCCGGATCGATTCTGTTTTGGCGAGCAGATGCGAGATCAGCACCTCCGGGGAGGAGCCGGCTACCTGCTCGGAATCATGATGCTCGGAGACCCAGAAGCGGCGGAAGCCCAGTCTTTCAGACAGCTGTGCCAGCTTGACCGTATGGCGGAATGCTTCCTCCGCCGTTTCTCCCGGATAGATCGGGCTTTGATCCAGTACGCTGATGGTAATAGCCATGATTTTGCCTCCTATATGGAATAGTTCAGTTCAGGTGTAATCCGTTTCAGGAACTGCTTCGTTCTTTCCTCACGCGGATGGTTGAACAGCTCCGTTGGGGTTCCCTCTTCAACAATGACCCCGCCGTCCATGAAGACCACATGGTTCGCCACATCACGGGCAAAGCCCATCTCATGCGTCACTACGATCATTGTGATGCCTTCCTTGGCGATTTTGCGGATAACGGCCAGCACTTCACCGACCAGCTCCGGGTCCAGCGCAGACGTCGGTTCGTCGAACAGAATGACCTCCGGCTCCAGCGCCAGCGCCCGGGCAATGCCCACCCGCTGCTGCTGGCCTCCGGACAGCTGGCTCGGATAAGCATCCAGCTTGCTGCCGAGGCCGACCTTTTCAAGCAGGGCAACACTCCGCTTCCGCGCTTCGTTCTTTGACAGCTTTTTGACGATGAGCAAGCCTTCCATCACGTTCTCCAGCGCGGTTTTGTGGCGGAACAGATTGTACTGCTGGAATACCATTGCCGTCTTTTGCCGGAGCTGATAAATCTCCTGCTTACGGGCATGCTTGCAGTCCACCTTGAAATCACCGATGGCGATCTCGCCGCTGCCCGGCTTCTCCAGATAATTCACACAGCGCAAAAGCGTTGTTTTGCCGGAGCCGCTTGGGCCGAGAATGACCACTACCTCACCTTTGGTAACCGTTAAATCTATATTGTTCAGCACCTGATGGCGGCCGAATGATTTTGAAATTTGCGACAGCCTGATCATGCCACTCCCCCCCGGTTATACAGATTAATCCGTCTTTCAATCACCGATGTCGCACGTTCAATCAGGAACGTAAGCCCCCAGAAGATCAGCGCCGCCGCCAGATAGGCCTCAAAAAACTTCCAGTTCGTCGAAGCCACAATCTGCGCCTTGGCATTGATATCCACCACCGACACGGTAAAAGCGAGCGTTGATCCATGCAACATTCCGATCACAGCATTCGACAGGTTAGGCAGGCTCGCCGCCAGCGCCTGGGGAAAAACAATCCGCCGCAGCGCCTGCGGTGTAGTCATTCCAATGGAATGGGCCGCCTCCAGCTGGCCGCGGTCCACTGCGAGCAGGCCGGAACGGACCACCTCGGACATGTAGGCTCCCGCTGTAATCGAGAATGAAATGTACGCAAAGCCGATCATCGGAATCGACACCGACCGGAAGCCCCAGCCGAAATGCGCCGCCAGCCCGTCAATCAGCACGGGAAGCCCGAAGTAGATCAGCAGCAGATGCGTCAGCATCGGCGTTCCGCGGATAAAGGTGACGTAACCGACTGCCAGCGGATAGAGCACCGGAACCCGGTATATTCTTATCAAGGCCACTGCCAGGCCAATAACGAAGCCGGCAAGCACAGAGACGACAGTGATATATAGGGTCGTTGGAATCGCACCCAGGATCTGCACAAAAGCCGTCCAGATAAACGACGGGTCCAGCTTCATAATCCGGCGCCTCCTTTACCTGGTCCCAGCTCCGCAATGATGCGGCGGTAGGACCAGCTCTTGTTGATTTTGAATGCTTTTCGCTCCGGACCGGTCACTTTCTCATGCCGCAGCAGCCGGCGTTCCGCCACAAGCAGCAGCTTCTCAATCGTAAAGCTGATAACCAGATAGATCAGGGCGAGTGCAATATACGTTTCAATAAAATGCTGCGTCAAGGTACCAAGCGTCTGCGCTTTCCCCGTCATCTCCATCACTCCGAGCGTAAAGGCCAGCGACGTGTCCTTCAGCAGGGCGATCACCAGGTTGGAGAAAACCGGAACGGCAATCCCCAGCGCCTGCGGCAGCACGATCCGTCTGAATGCCTGAAACGCCGTCATCCCGGTCGCATAAGCCGCTTCCACCTGCCCTTTATCCACCGCCTGCACGGCCGCTCTGATCATCTCGGACATGTAAGCCCCGGTATGCAAGCCGTAGGTCAGAATCACGAAGACCAGCACCGGCGTCCGCGTCATATCCACATTCACCAGCTTGAGAATTTCCGGCAGGCCGTAATAGAACAGGAAGAGCTGAATCAGAATCGGTGTGCCCCGGAAAAAGGAGATATAGACTTCAGAGCAGGTCTTCAGCACCGGAATTTTATAAAGCCTCGGCAAAGCTACCAGAAAGCCGACAATAATACCTGCCAGCAGCGAGCCGCCGACAATCAGCAGCGTGGTGCCCAGCGTACCAAACAGCTTCGGTAAAAAAGAAAATACATAACTGATATCAAACGGCGCGCCCATACGCTCCCTCCCTTCCCCGGTTCACCGGTCTCATCACTGCACCGAATCCGCTGTAACGTCTGCCCCCAGCCATTCTGTGCTCAGCTTGCCGAGCGTACCGTCTGTCTTCAGCTCCTTGATCGCACCGTCGATGGCATCGGACAGTTTCTGGGAATCGGCATCATCCTTGCGGAACACATAGAGAATGTCTGCGGAGGACAGCTCAGGACCCGTAGCCTTCAGCTGGCTCTGCGGATCAACGATCGGGATGACAAAATCGGCAGCCAGCGTTGCATCCACACGGCCGGTTGTAATCTGGGCAGCTGTATCGTTAGCGGTACCGCTCTGATAGACAATATTGATGTCATCTGCGTTCTCTTTATTGTAATTTTCAAGGATCTGCGCCTGAGCGCTTGTCGCGCCGACCAGTACCTTTTTACCCTTCAGATCGTCCAGTGTCTGGATCGAGTCGTTGTCCTTAGCCACAACAATGCGGTTTCTCCAGTGGGCATAAGCTTCTTTGTTAAAAGTGTACTTCTGCTCCCGCTCCGGATTCTTCTCCATAACATGGGCAACCAGATCGATTTTTTTGGTTTCCAGGCTCAGCAGCAGGTTGCTGAAATCCATTGTCTGAAAATCAAATTCATATTCCGGCAGCTTGTTATCAATTTCCTTGAGCAGCTCCACATCAAAGCCGGTCAGTTTGCCGTTCTCATCGATAAAGCATACCTGCGGGAACCCGGTCCCTGTACCTACGATGATCTTCGTTACCTTAGCTGTTGTATCCGCCGGTGCAGCCGCTTCAGCTACCTTATTGCCCGCGCTGCCTGCGCTGTTGCCGCCTGCATTGTTGCTGTTATTTCCGCAGCCGGCGATCGCCAGCGTTAATACGGATGCAAATACTAGCGAAATGGACTTTTTCATGTTTCTATCCCCTTTGAGTGATTTGTGGTTTATTTATAAGTGTCTTTTTTAGCAGATACATAATGCCGTCGCCGTTCTGCGGATCAAGCTCCACGAAGCGCTCATATCCCCGTCGTTCATACATTTCAACCAGCCATGGATGCTTTTTCGCTGTAGCCAGCGTAACCTCAGGTGAGCCGAGCTTGCCGAGGATAATGTGCTCCTCTACCCAGTCCAGCAGCTTACCGCCATAGCCCTTGTTGCTGTAATCGGGGTGAGTGGCAAACCATTTTACAAAAGGCAGCGGGCTGAACTTGCGGATCTCCTCTTCATTGGAGAGTGTAATGGTAGCCATAACGGCTCCATCCACTTCAAGCACATAACACTCATTCGCAGTGATGTTGTCTTCAATCAGCGCCAGATCAGCGTTCGCCGCAGGCCAGTGCAGCCCGAGCTCGCGGATCAGCTGATAGGCACGGTATGTAACATCCAGCAGCTGCTCTGCATCCCTTAGCTCTGCCAGCCGGTAAACCTCACTCATCGCAAGCCCTCCATTCTTCCGGTTTATTAATTTTATAATCCCTATCGATTTAGTCGTGATTATATGCAATTAACTTTATCACTGCATGTGACCATGCGCTAATAGAGTTTTTTAATACATCTATACAATTAGTCGATTATCCACCTTACCCGGGGCTGCCTCCAGCAGCGTTTCAATAAACTCCGCGTTCTCCCCGTTCAGGGAGATCAGGCTGGTCCGCAGGGAAATCCCCTCCGTCTCCGCAATATCCACTCTGATCAGCGTTCCCGCCGCCACTTCCTCCTGCACGCTCAGCGCCGGCAAAAAGCAGATTCCTGCCTGCTTAAGCACAAGCTTTTTCGCCGTCTCCAGATTATCCACGTGGTATTCAATATTGGGCGGCTGCTCCATGCTCTCGAATACGCGGTGCAGCCGCATCCAGTCCAGGGAGCCGCATTCAAAAAACACCAGCGTCTCAAAGCGGATATCCTGCAGCGTTGCATGTCCGCTTTTGGCCAGATGATGCCCTGCATGCACGTACAGCGAAATAGGGTCCTCGCAGAACGGGTACGTCTGAATTGCCGGATTGACTACCTTGCGGATAAAAGCGAGATCGATTTCCTTTGCCTTCAGCTTATCAATCAGCAGATCGGTTGAAGCCGTTGTCAGCTTGATCGTGATATGCGGATATTTCTGTTTCAGCCGGTGCAGCAGCTGCGGCATCAGATAGTTGGACACCGATACAGTGCTGCCGATCCGCAGCTCATTCGGAATATGGCCTTTGGCCTGAAGCTGATGCTTGCCGCTCTGATACACCTGGAGAATCTGCTGGGCGTACGGCAGGAACTGCTTGCCTTTATCCGTCAGATGAACCTGCTTGCCCAGACGGTCGAACACCTTGCAATCCAGCTCCCGCTCCAGCGATTGAATACGGGCTGTTACCGTCGGCTGCGAAATGTACAGCACCTCGGCCGCTTTATTGAAGCTTCCATAGTGGTTGATGTAGACAAAGGCCTCAATATTATCGATATTCACTCCAAGCCCTCCCTGAAAAGCTTTATAATTTTAACTATTCCGATGAATTAACAATGATTTATAATTGTGCTCACCTATAGATTTTGTATATATATTAGATACGGCTCATTTTTTTGTCAATATATTTGCGATGCGCATTTCCCCGTTTTCCATTAAATTAGTCACAATTATAGAAAGAACTTTTCTATCCATTTATCGGAATAATGAAATTCCTCTTATATCGCTATGGATTATCGGGTATAATGACACCAATCAAATGACCGAATCCGCAGATGAAGGGGGATATTGGAATATGTCAAAAGAAGTGATTATCCGCGACGCAATAGATAGCGACCGGGATGCCATTGCGGGGGTCCTGCTGGATGCCTACAGCCAATACTCCGCTTATTTACCTGAAGCCTTTTGGCTGGAATACCGTGATTCCATCCTGGCTTCTGTTCAAGGGGATGCACCGGCTGCCCGGATCGTTGCCGAGATTGATCAGCAGATTGCCGGCAGCATGCTGCTGTTCACCTCGTCGGAGGCCGCCTACGGCAGGCCCGAGCTTGGCATAAATGCCCCTATCCTCCGCCTGCTTGCCGTTTCTACTGCCGCCCGCGGCCGCGGAATTGCCACGCTGCTGATTGGGGAAGCCGTTCGCAGATCCCGTGAACAAGGCGCTGCCGCCCTCCACCTCCACACCTCCGACATGATGGCCTCTGCCATTAAGCTCTATGAGCATCTGGGCTTTACACGCGCCTATGAGACGGATATTATGAACGGCGAAACACTGGTCAAAGGCTACCGCCTGGACCTGCTATCCGCGCCTGCACATGAAGTTAATCAGCCGCTGTCAGCGACAGGGTTATGAGCAGTTTGCCCTTCCGCGCAGTATCGCATAGCAGGTTGATATGCAAACAGGCCAGCCCCCCGGGGCCGGCCTGTTCATCATATCGCTTTTGCAGCACCGTGTTACGGTTGTAATATCCGTTTCTCTTTCGCCGCCTTAAGCCAGTGCGGGAATTCATTCAGCAGCCGGTCGTACAGCTCCTCATCCGTAACCTCCTCAATCCGGTCCAGATGCACAAAATCCGCATTATCCACGACCCTGCCGGTCATGTTATCCAGCCCCTCCAGCACTTCGAAATCGGAGTTTCCGATTCCTACAAACTGCCAGAAAATCGGCTGGACGGCTGCATTCTTAATGACTTTTTTCGTAGCCCTCACGACGCCTCCGTCATTGATAAAAATAATAAAGACCGGAGTTTTATCCTTTTTCTCTTCCTTCGTATATTTGCGGATCACGTCCTCCATGACCGGAGGCTCATTATTAAACCCAAACTTATGAATAGACCGGTTGTTCAGGATTTCCCGTTTAACGTAATCGCCGAAATCCCGCTCCGTAACAGAATCCATCCTGCTGAACTCGTTATCATACACCCAGACATCCAGCACACCGTTGTCATCAAATTTGCTGGCCACTGCGAGAATCCGCTCAACCACTTCCTGCACCACGCCTCTTGCATACAGATTTCTCATGGAGCCGCTGATATCCAGTACAATTCCCACTCTGGCCGTTACGCCGGTCAACTGCTTCTTTTCTAGGGTGAACTGGACGATTTTTTTGCGCAGGTCGATTTTGGATAGGACAGGAGGTTGTAATGCTTCCTCCGGTACCGCCTTCGTATCTTCAGTCCCCTTAACAGCCGTTTCCGCTGCAGCCGCGACCTCTGCGGACCCGGAAGCCTCAACTTCCAGCCCGTAATTCACACATAATGCCGCAAGCCCGCCATTAAACCCGCTGCCGACAGCGCTGAATTTCCATTCCCCATTATGCCGGTATAGCTCGCCTACTACTATCGCCGTTTCCTGCGCTAAATCAGAGCCATACTCAAAACGGTGCAGCTCCTCGCCGCTCTGCCGGTCCAGCAGCCTGAGATATAGACCCGATACATCCTTCATCCGGTGGTTCAGCCGCTCACCTTCGTAGATAGTCAGTGTCAGAGCAATCCTGGCAGCCTTTGGCGAAAGCCGGGACATCGAGACAGTTATGCTCTCCTTATCTCCATTCCCTGCAGCCGCATGTGTAACCGCACCGTCCTGTGATACCGGGTTTCCATAAAAAATAAAATCCTCGTCACGCTCACACCGCCCCTGCTCCGACAGCAAAAATGCAGCAGCATCAATGCCCATCTGTGCATTCCCCGCTGACCATCCAAAAGATAATATAAGCTCGTTCAGGCTCCTGCCCTTTGTCACATCCGCTTTCTGACCTTTTAACAGCTGCATCAGCTCATCTCCTCAGCCTATTGGTATTTTTCCAGATATTCATAGTTTAGGAATAGCATACTATCGGGGATTTGTAAATTCAGCAGATTGTATTTACTCTTTCACTACTTTAATATTAAGAATACATATGATAGATAAGGGGCTTTACCAATGAATTTTACTGCAATAGACTTTGAGACCGCAAACTCCAGCCGCTCCAGCGCCTGCTCCCTGGGACTTGTCCAGGTTAGAGACGGTATAATAACGGCCGAGCATGTGTGGCTGATTGATCCGCGCCAGCGGTTTGACGGCATGAACATTGCAATCCACGGCATCACTCCCTCCATAGTCCAGGGACAGCCTACCTTTGAGGAGCTTTGGAGCACGGTGGAGCCGCTGCTGCAGGATGAGATCGTCGTGGCCCATAATGCCGCCTTCGATATGAGCGTACTGCGATACTGTCTGGATGCTTCGGGGAACCGCTACCCTGATTTTCAATATTTGTGCACGTATTTACTCGGCAAAAAAATGCTCGATGAGCTGCCCTCCCATAAACTGAATGTCATCTCCCAGCATTTCGGCATCAGCCTGAAGCACCACGATGCGCTGGATGACGCCCGTGCCGCAGCGCTGATTCTGCTGAAGCTGATGGAGCAGGACCAGAAGTTCGAGCCGCTGCTGCTGGCAGACAATCAGGGCTACACCGCCGGAAAAATGTTTGCAGGCGGCTACACCCCCTTCAAATCGCCGCCCAAAAAAACACCGCGAAAAAAGCAGCCAGTTAAGCCACCTGCTTTGCCGCCATCTGCCCCTTCTTTCAAGCCTTACTTTTGATCGGGGAGTGCCGGGCTGGCGGGGCTGCTATTTGGCGGCCCGCCCCCGTGTGCACGAGCACTAGTGGAACTTGTACGCCTCCCGCCTCATGAAAATAACGGGAGTTTTCCCGTTATTTAGGCCGCTGTACCTTCCGCGAGCGGAATCAAAGGCACTTTTGCCTTTGATTTGTCCATTCCGCACCATATGAGCGGAATCAGAGGCACTTTTGCCTTTCATTCGCCCATTCCGCCCCATACGAGCGGAATCAGAGGCACTTTTGCCTTTGATTTGTCTATTCCGCACCATATGAGCGGAATCAGAGGCACTTTTGCCTTTGATTTGTCCATTTCGCCCACAACCAGCGGAATCAGAGGCACTTTTGCCCTCAGCCAATCCTCACACCAAAAAGCAGGCTCTCCCGAAACCGGGTGAACCTGCTTTTTGATTCGGCTGCACGCCGAGGATCATCACACCTTATAGCCTGCTTACAGCTTAAGCCGGTATACCGCCTTATTTTCCAGTCCCCGGATAAACGGTGTCCATTCCTCGGTTTCCGGCGTTGTATCGAGCGCATCCTCTACCATCTGCAGCTTGGCATCCATTGCATCAATATGATGCAATGCGACCGCTTCGGCCGTCTGCGGCTGTACCGGACTGCCCCACTCACCCAGATTGTGATGGGACAGAACGAGATGCTGCAGCGCGAGCACCTTTTCCGACTCCAGCTCGATGCCTGTGCGGATCGCCGCCTCGGTAATCCAGTTGGATGCCATCGAAATATGGCCGATCAGCTTGCCCTGCACACTGTAGTCTGAGACGATACCGAAGCTGGAGATCATTTCCTCCGGCTTGGCGATATCATGCAGAATGATCCCTGCCCGCATTAGGTCAGGATTCAGGAACGGACGCTGCTTGCACAGGAAATCACCGATTTCCAGCATCCGTACCATATGATAAGCCAGCCCGGCATAGTAGGCATGATGATGCGTTTTGGCCGCCGGATAGTGCATCAGCTTTTCCTCAACCTTCCCTACACAAAAGGCAACAATTGCAGCAATTTCCGCATCACGGATACTGGACATCGCCCCTTTGATCGTATGCAGCAGATCCACCGGACGGATCGGGGCCGAACGGATGAACTCGGTCAGGGACACGCCGTCCGATTCCTCTGCCAGCCGCATTTTGGTAACCTTCACCTGCAGCTTTTCGCGGTAGGTGTGGGCAATCCCGCGGACCTTCACCAGCGCCATCGGAAAAAAGGTCTCCTTATCCGCAGTACTGGCATCCCAGTACTTGGCGGATATCTGACCGCTGGAATCGCCCAGCACAATATCGAAATAATCCTTTGGAGGAGTACCGTTCGTTTGTTTGATTGCCAGCTCTCTAAGCAGATAAAATCCGGTAAATTCATCCTGTGGAGATAGCTGTTTGATAAGTGTCATGTTGGAGCCTCCCGTTATTAACAGGCTAACACCTGCTGTGTATAGTAAACTTTTGACATTGCCTGCGAATTCCCTCTAAATACTATACGAATCTAATACTGAAATATGACGCAGTTATATTAAGTCTACTATAATATACCCGAATAATACACCAAAAGGGGCCGCCCCCCGCCATTTGCATGGCTGAGAACAACCCCCTGCTAAATCTCAATAATACTTACTTGCCTGCTGCTTCCAGAGCGGCTTTGATAGCCTCTACCGCTTTGGCAGAAATGGCTTTTTCATCATCGTTAGCGCCGAATGCCGCTGCTTTGTAGCCGTACTTGTGCAGACTGTTGCCGGTCGAAGTGGACTCAATTTCACTCTTCACCGCAAGCTGAGCGGCGGACAGAGACTGCGGAATCACTACTTTACCATTAATGTCCAGATAGTAGACAAGCATTGCTACAGGAACATTGTGCTTCACAGTAACCATAACGTTTACGGATTTATCAGTGCTTGCACCAATGAAAATACCGTTGAAGAATGCGGCTTTGTCAGCCTCTGCAACTTCAGCTTTACCGTAAGCTCTGTCTACTGCAGCTTTCAGGGCAACGCTGCTGCTTGTTGCGCCGGATACAGCGTCAACCTGCTGTACACCTTCTCTTGTGCCGGCAGCCAGGAAGCTTGCTGTCAGCTGCGGGATTGCCTTTTGCACTTCAGCGTAAGCTGCCTTGCCCAGGTCTACCATGTTCATGCCCACACGGGACAATACAACATTTACGATTTTGCCGTTACGCAGGGTAACTTCAGCTTTGTTCGTGCCTTTATCATAAGCGTCACCAAATGCGGTGAATGTGCCGTCTTTGTACTCGCCTTGCTCCTTAGATGCATTAGTAAGAGCGTCAGCCAGTGCTGCTCTTGCTGCTGCGGACAGTGCTTCCTGGCCTGTAACGTCGGCAAGTGCTGTGCCTTTTTCGAGCAGGCCTGCCTTCAGCTGATCAACCAGTGTCTTCTGTTCTGCAGTCAGCTTGGCATCAGCAATTACTTTGCCGTCTGTACCAAACAGGCTCAGTGTCAGACCGGTCACTTCATCAGCTTCAATATCAACCAGCAGCATGATTTTGGACTGGTTATCCACGCCTGCAAATTTACCGTCGAAATACTGTCCTTCAGTCGGAACCTTCAGCGCTTTTTCAAATGCTCTTTCAACAGCCTGGTTCCAGCCGTGGCTGCTCTCGGTAGCACCGGAAATGCCGTCAACCTTCTCATCGTAATTGGCAATGTAAGATCCGTTTGCCAGCAATTTAGCTGTCATAGGAGCATTTGCTTTTACCACTTCTGCATAGGCGGTTGCGCCTCTGTCAATCAGGTTGTTGCCAAGTCTGTACAGCTTGACATCCACCAGCTTGCCGTTACGGATTACGATGTCAGCCTTCTCCACACCCACGCTTCTTGCAGTGCCGTAGGAGGAGTAGAATCCGTCAATATAAGCGGAGGTATTGTCGATAACAGCGTTCTGCTCAGCATCCCAGAATGCATTGATTGCAGCTCTGGACTGCACTTCAAAGCCTGGTACCGCCTGTGCGGAGGAGCCTTTAGCCAGCAGTGCAGGCGTAATTGCCGCAATTGCCGCAGTCTGCTCTGCAGTGTAGGCTTTTTCGTCTACAAAATCACCTGCAGCAGTCAGCGGGTAGAGCTTAACGGCAGTAAGGCTGTTCTCATCATAGCTTGCAAATACTGCGTATTTGCCTTCAGGGTCGATACCCATGTGGTCCCCTGCAAAATAAGTGGCATCCGCAGGCTTCACTTCAAGCGCTCTTTCAAACGCTCTGTCAACGGACAGCTTCCAGCCATTGCTGGTGCGGGTTGCACCGGATACGGCATCCACTGCTGCTGCACCGTCTCTGGTTTTGCCAACCAGACGGTCCTTCATCAGACCGTAAGCTGGCCAAATGCCGCTGTAATTATCACGGACATTGCGGTCGATCAGCTTTGGACTGGTTCTGTACAGCTCCAGATCAGCAACCTTTCCGTCCTTGATCGTAACCTTGGCGCCTTCAGTGCCTTTGGAGTAGGCATTGCCGTAAGCAACATATACTCCGTCTGTATATACGTTTTCTTTAACAGTTACAGGTTTAGCGGTTGCTGCAGGCTTTGCAGTCGCTTTAGCCGTTGCTGCTGGCTTCACAGTTGCTGCTGGCTTCACGGTTGCTGCCGGTTTCACGGTTGCTGCCGGTTTCACGGTTGCTGCCGGTTTAGCGGTGGCTTTCGGTGTAGCCGCAGGCTTTGCGGTAGCTTTTGGTGTTGGCTTGGCAGCTGGTTTAGCTGTAGCCTTTGGTGTTGGCTTAGCAGCCGGTTTGGCTGTAGCTGCCGGTGTTGCCGCTTCCTCAGATGCAGCCGATACGGCATCCACAGTCAGCTTCAGAGCCGGTGCGTTAATAGTGTAAGCGAATGGTGCGAGCAGCAGTGCTGCGCTGATTGTCATCGAAAATAGTTTTTTCAAGGCGTGCTCTCCTTTACCTGATCCCCAGTAATATGTAACCCTTCAATGCGTTCCTCCTGCCGTTCCTCTCCTGTCCTTTCTTACGAAGAACAACATGTTTCTTCATAAGAGAACATCCCCCCTCTCCCGATTATGCATGACCCGTTTCCTCTGTCTTTAAAAGCAGATTGCTCTTGTTTGCTGTTGTCTGATGCATAAGGTGAAAAAAATCACATAAAAGGTGAATTAATTCACATAAAATTTCAAAACCTCACTGAGGTGATTTCTGGCTTGATGGTAACAAATCCCGGCTTCTCTTCTCTGTATATAAAATCACACACCCTATAAGAAACATCACTATTTCCCCTTAACATGAAAAAAATATTTTTATTAACTCTCAAATTCTCCCATTTCCTCCGTCATATGATAAACACATGATTTTCTGTATTGTGCGCTACGTAAAAAATATGATATTTTTAAACGATGTCATGTTTATGAAAAGGAGCAATAACTACAATGGACCAGCCGCTTATCGGGGTCATTCTCGCCCAAATCGGAACACCTGATGCGCCAAACGCTAAGGCTGTACGCCCTTATCTGCGCAGATTCCTCTCAGACCGCCGGATCATTGATTATCATCCCATGCTCTGGCAGCCCCTGCTGCGTGGCATTATTCTGCGCGTGCGGCCGCGTAAATCCGCAGCGCTCTACAGCGCTATCTGGCAGAAGGACGGCTCACCTCTGCTTCTGCATTCACTGGCCCAGCAGAACGGTCTGCAGGCACAGCTCGGAGAGCATTACCGGGTCGGGCTTGCGCTCGCCTACAGCCAGCCGGGTATGGAACAGGCCATGGCCTCACTCGAGGCTGACGGCGTTCAGCGAATCATTGTCGTTCCTTTATTCCCGCAATACTCATCGACCACGACTGCCTCTGTCTACGACGCCGCCTGCTTCGCCGCTCTCGGAAGAAAAAGCGCCTCAGGCCCGGTAACGAAACGCTTCGTACCCGCCCTGCGGTTTATAGATACTTACTATGCTGCACCCGGATATATTTCAGCTATGAAGCAGCATCTGCTCCGCCAGCTGGAGCCAATGACAGACAAGCCTGATTTCACCGTACTCTCCTTTCACGGCATACCCCGCAGATATGCGGAGACAGGCGATCCTTATCCTGAGCAGTGCCATACAACCGCCCGGCTGCTGGCAGAGGCAATGGGATGGGAGCCGGAAAGCTGGCAGATCAGCTTCCAGTCACGGTTTGGCCGGGAGGAATGGGTAGGTCCCTCTACTGAGGAAGTGCTGAAAAGCCTGGCCGGACGGGGAATCCGCAGGCCGATGATTTTTTCACCGGGCCTGGTGACTGACTGTCTGGAGACACTGCATGAGCTGGCCGTGGAGGGGCGTGAATTCTTCGCTTCAGGCGGAGGGGCTGCAGAGGATTTCCTTGCTGTCCCTTGCCTTAATGACAGTGAAGAATGGCTGGATTTCCTGGCCGGTCTGGTTCAGGAGAACGCCCGGGGCTGGCTGCCGGCTGCGGAGCCGGGAATCGGCTGCTGATTCTGCTTCACCTGAAACCGTTCCATACAAAAAGCCGCGGCCTCCGTCAACACAGCACGGGAGCACGCGGCTTATATAGTAGTCTTTTATAATAATGATACGCTTAATTTCATATAATCAGGCCTATGCGGTCAATTGTTTGTATTTAGCCGTTAATTCCTCGAACCATACCTTATCCTGCAGAGACAGCGCAAAATCAATCAGTTCGGCAATCTCGGCCGGCTGCAGCTCCGGTGTATCATTGAAGCTAACCTCGGCAGTTGCACTTGCAGCACCTTCTGATCCTTCCGCAAAATCGTAAGAGAATCTGAGCTTGATGTCACTCTCCATAAACTCATTACGGAGGAAATACAGCACCTCGCACATCAGAACCGGTCTGACATGATTTTCGAATACGCAATCCATAACCTTTGCCCAGTACTGCTGGTTGCTGAGATGCAGCTTATCATTGGTCAGCAGATATTGCTCCCCCTGAAAATCGTTCACAAATCTGAGCTCAACAGGCTCCATTTTGAAAATGCCGGCAATTTGCTTCATTGTGATATTCACAATGTCCTGTGTTCCTAATCTGATCATCTCATACACCCCGTTCCATATATTTAAACTTACAGCAACATGTCTGGTAGTCAGCAATTTCAAACTAATTTTAATTAATTTAAAAGTATTATCGTCCATTCTCTGAGGTTTGTTAATATATTTTTTTAAAATCATATAAAAATATGATTCAAATTGTGAGGAAACGGTTAATATTATGCCCATTGTGACAGAACTGTAACCATTAGGGGTGTTTGAGGCAGGGAAAGAGCCATCCTCCATGGAAATAACTGTTAGAAAAAAGTTGTGGAGGCTGTACAATGAACGGCTTGCGACTCAAGGATTCTTTTACAGCGTTTAATGACAGCAGCCCCGGAATCGGTGCGATCGCTAACTTAAAAGGGAAAATAGTCTATCAGGATACCTTCGGTCTCGCGAGCTGTGAACATAGGATACCACTGCAATTGAACAGTGTATTTAACCTGGCCTCAGTCTCGAAGCCGTTTACCGGCATGGCTATCCTCCAGCTTATGGAACGGGGCGAGCTTTGCGCCAAGGACAAGCTGAACCGGTTTGTACCGGAGCTCCGGCATTATGCAGGGGAGGTCACAATCAGTGAGCTGGCCCACCATTCGGCAGGTTTCACAGACTACAATGATCTTTTGTGGCAAAAAGCGCGCCAGAACGCACTTCACTCAGACAACGCCGAGATTCTCAGCTTACTTACACAGCAGAAGCAGCTCCGTTTCACTCCGGGCAGTGCTTTTGAATACTCTAACTCCAACTATGTGCTGCTGGCGCTGATTATTGAGCGGGTAACAGGCTTGTCTTTACGGGACTATCTGAAGCAATATATATTCGGGGTCACTGGTATGGAGAACACTACGGTCTTCAATGAAGAGCAGCCGGTTATTTCTAACCGGGCCTACGGATATGAAAGGTACGGAGAGAGCTGGAAATGCAATTACGCGGATACGTTCGCCACTGGTGCGGCGAATGTCTTTTCTACCTTGGAGGATATGAAAAAGTGGGATGATGCACTATACGGGAATCTGCTGCTGGGTGAGGAGGCACAGCGCGCTATTTTTACTCCCGGCCTGGACTCATCTGGCAAGCCTTTAACCGAATTTTGGGGCGGCTACAGCTACGGATGAATGATTCAGGAACGCTGCGGCACCCCAACCATCTGGCATACAGGCGGTGACGCAGGCTTCCGGAGTATTATTGTAAGGTTCTACGAACAGCAGTTCAGTGTGGTTCTGCTCTGTAACGCAGCCAGTCTCGATTGGACGGAGACTTATACGTTTATTGAATGTTTATATCGTCAGTTTCATTAGAAAATCCAGCTATATTTGAGCTATACAACAAAAATGCCTACAGGCCAGAAAACGGCTGAAGGCATTTTTGTTGTGCTGCAAAGCAGCCTGCAGGCTGCCGGATCAGCAGAATAACGGCACCAGCTGGATACCGTCTTCCGGTGAGATCCGCACCAGCCCCTTGTCGGAAATCCGCAGGGTCGGGATAACGGCAAGCGCCAGCAGGGACAGTGTCATAAAAGCGTAATTAAGCGTGCAGCCTGCATCATACAGCGCTGTGCTGATCGCCGCTGACTGGGCAGCTGCCACTTCGAACGGCTCTGCCGACATCAGTCCGGCAATGGCCAGCGGGAATAGCGTGGTTCCCGTCTCCGTAATGACCGCTACGCCGCCTTGGGCTTCAGCTACGGCTGCTGCCGCTTTTGCCATCAGGACATCGCTATTTCCGATCACCAGCACGTTATGGCTGTCATGGGCTACCGTCATCGCAATCGCCGCAGGCTCATGGAAGCCGATCCCTTCTACTACGCCTACCGATTTGTTGCCGGTTCCCTTGTGCCGCTCGAATACGGCGATTTTGCAGAGGCCGCTGCCGACCTGCAGCACCCCGTTCTCCACCGGCAGCTGGATGATCAGCTCCTCCGTCTCTACGTGGTTCTCGATAACCTTGATTACACGGGTAGCAAGCATACCCGACTCGGCCGGAGCCTGAATGACGAAATCCTCCGGCACCGGCAGCTGCTGCAGATGTACAGAGGCACGCACTTCCTCAGGATAGGTATAGACAGGAAGCTCAGCCGTCATAATCCCGTTTTCAGCCACTACCACACCGGCAGCAATAGTCGTCACCACATGTACATCGGCCAGATTGCCGTCGAGCAAAATAATATCGGCACAGGAGCCCGGTGTAATCGAACCGATGTCACGGGCCACTCCGAAGCGTTCAGCGGTATTAATCGTTGCCATCTGGAAGGCGGTCACCGGCTTTACGCCCTGGGAAATTGCATGGCGCACCACAAAATCCATATGCCCTTCATCACGCAGTGATTCCGAGCTCCGGTCATCGGTAACCAGCATCATCCGGCGGGAGTCCAGCCCGTGCTCTGTATGCGCGGTGATTGTCTTGGCAACATCATGCCAGGCGGAGCCGCGGCGCATTTTGGCGTACATCCCCAGACGTACACGTTCAATGACATCCTCTGCCGTTACACATTCATGATCACCCGTAACACCTGCGGCGGCATAGACCGGAAGCCTCCAGTCACTGGAAGGCCAGGTGAAATGCCCGTCAACATACCGTCCGGCACGCAGCGTCGCCTGGATTTCACCGAGCATTTTGTCATCACCGTACACAACGCCCGGGAAGTTCATCACCTCGCCAAGAGCAATTACATCCTCGCCCCAGGTAAAAGCCTCCGCTACCTCTGCCGGTCCCAGCGAGGCCCCGGTGGTTTCGAATTCTGCACCCGCTGACGGTACGCAGGAGGCTACCTGCATATAGGCTGCCAGCGGCGTTCCGCGCATTTCATCCAGCATCAGCTTAATGCCCTTCAGCCCGAATACATTGGCAATTTCATGGGCATCAAAAAATCCGCCCGTCGTCCCCAGCGGCAGCACCGCCCGGGCAAATTCCGTCACCGTAAGCTGTGTGCTCTCGATATGGCAGTGGCCGTCAAGCAATCCCGGTGCGATATATTTACCGGCTGCATCAATAATCTGTGTATGCTCACCAATGGTATGCGAAACATCCTTGCCCACATAAGCGATGCGTCCCCCCTGCACCGCAACAGACATTCCCTCCAGTATTTCTCCGGAAACCACATTGACCAGCTTCCCTCCCGTTATAACCAGGGATGCCTTCTGATCACCGCGGGCCGTAGCCACCAGCTCAGGCACACAATCCGCCAAAGGCTTTCTTTTGAATGACATGACTTCCACTCCCTCCGATTTGCTATATAGATTTAACTGATAAATTTCAAGATTAGGTTTGGACGTGACTCCAGAGAATGTTTGGACTTCCGGCCGCTGTTGTCTGCAGATTTCCTGATCTGTACCGCTGTTCGCGGTTGAAATCCGCAGACTGATTATGCTTACGTAGCGAGCTTTTCTGCGAAAAGCTTTCAGGCGGTCGCTACCGCTCCTACAGTTCCAAAACTCCCCTCCGCCACTTTCCCTAATTGTATAATTTTTGTTTGATCTATATAGCTTATATTTTAATAAAAACGGCTTTGCCGCCCTTCGCGGGACGCAAGCCGTTTCCTGGGTAAAGCCTGGACAGCCGGCCCGGCAGGACCGTCCGTAAGCTTCCAAATACCATTTCTCCAGTTACCGTTCAGAAGATTATCTACCTTTTGGTTCATATACGTCAAGTGCCGCCTGGACACTAAGGCCGGGAGACAGAGTGTGCCCATGCCGCAAAAGTGCAGCCTCAAGCGCCCCGAGTACGCGCAGCACATTATTTTCACGGCAGCTGAAGCCCATGGTGCCGATGCGCCAGATCTTCCCCTTAAGCGGACCGAATGAGCTGGCGATCTCAATACCGAAATGCTCCAGCAGCATGCTGCGGACAGACTCTCCGTCAATGCCCCCCGGGATCAGCACACAGGCCACTACCGTAAGCTTACATTCCGGATCACCGTACAGCTCAAGGCCCATTGCTGCAAGTCCGGCAACCAGTGCCTGCTCATGCAGGGCATGCCGCGCATGCCGCGCCTCAAGGCCTTCCTCCAGCACCAGCCGCAGGCCCTCCCGCAGCGCATATAGCATTGACGTCATCTCTGTATGGTGATTCAGCCGCTGGGGACTCCAGTAATCCTGCAGCATGCTCAGATCAAAATAATTACTGCGTACAGGCGGCAGCTCTCCTGCCTCAAATTCGCCTGTTCTAAGCCCGCGTTCGACCTGCTTGCGCTTCAGCAGTTTGGCCTCCGCCCGCTCATTATACGTAACCGGAGCCATACCGGAAGGAATCGACAGGCATTTCTGCGTCCCTCCGATGACGGCATCCAGCATCCATGCATCCGTTTCTACCGGTACACCTCCAATGGTAGCAACAGCATCCACAATCAGCAGGGCATCCTGCTCCCGGCAGGCCCGCCCGATTTCGGCCAGCGGCTGGATACGCCCGGTCGATGTCTCGCCGTGGACAATAGCCACCACATCCGGCTTGAAGCTGCGGATTGCAGCGATTACTTCCTCCGGCGCAAACACGCTGCCCCATTCTTTCTCTATCGTATACACCTCAGCTCCGCAGCGTTCCGCAATCTCATGCAGCAGATGGCCGAACCGGCCAAAGACCGGAATAAGCACGCGGTCGCCCGGTGCGATCAGGCTAACCATCACGGCCTCAATGCCCGAGCGCGAGGTGCCGTCTACGGGGAACGCCCATTTGTTATTTGTAACGAACAGTTCACGCAGCATGCCCATCGTTTCGTTCATGATATTTGTAAATTCAGGATCGAACTGGCCCAGTACCGGAAACGACATGGCCCGTAATACACGCGGATCCACCTCTACCGGCCCCGGAGTCATAATGCACCGCAAGGACGGCGCCAAATCTTCGTACCGCTTCATGCAAATCTCTCCCTCAATTGTCAGCTCTCTTTATAGGCAAGCTCATATAATATGGCTGTAAGCAGATTTAATCCCGCAGCCAGCTCATCGGGCGAAGAATACTCCTCCGGAGAGTGGCTGATGCCCGCCCGGCTCGGAACAAAGATCATGGACGTGGGACACACAGGCGCAAAGAGCTGGGCATCATGGCCTGCTCCGCTCACCATACTGCGGAAGCTTCTCCCCTGCTGGCGTGCTATATGCTCAAGCTGTTGATTTAATCCCGTATTCATAGGTGCTGGAGATGTGGCCAGGTTAACCGTAAACTGCAAGGTAAGCCCCCGCTTAGCGGCAATCCCCTCAAACGCAGCCAGCAGCCTGGAACAAAAATGCTCCAGCGCAACAGCCTCACTGTGCCTTATATCCAGTGTAAACTCCACCTCGCCGGGAATTACATTGGGTGTGCCCGGCACTGCCTCCAGCTTTCCGCAGGTGGCTACCAGCGGATCACCCGCAGCAGCCGCCGCCTGCTCCATGGCAAGCAGCAGCTCCGCAGCTCCGGCAAGCGCATCACGCCTCAGTCCCATGGGGGTGGTGCCGGCATGGTTTGTGCTGCCGGCAACCTTTACACTATACCGCCGCTGTCCGGCAATGGCTTCAACAATCCCGATCTCCAAGCCTGCCTGCTCCAGCACAATGCCCTGCTCGATATGCAGCTCGACAAATGCGCCGATATCCTCTCTAAGAGGGATATCCCTCCCTGCACTGTCTGCTACAGCTGCACTTCCGCGGTCCTCAGGACCGCCCGCCAATCCGCAAGCCGCCATCGCTGAAGCGATTGTCACTCCTGCAGAATCGGCGCAGCTGTCCGCTTCGCTTCCGTCATACAACCCGGTGACATTACCCGAGCCCCAGTAGGCGAGCGGAAAACGGCTGCCCTCCTCCTCGCAGAAGGCAACGGCCTCCACTGTCCGCAGCGGCTGGCCGAAGTGCTGCCTCAAGTAGTGGAGCGCAGTAACAGCAGCAGCAATCCCGTAGGCACCGTCATATTTTCCGCCGTTCAGCACAGTATCCATATGCGAGCCCGTTAAAATGACTTTAGCAGCCGGCTGTGAGCCTGTAATCCTTCCATAGACATTTCCCACCCCGTCCGTCCTGACCTTCATGCCAAGCGCAGCCATTCTCTCCTGCAGAAAACGCTGCGCCTTCAGCCATTCCGGGGTGTAGAGCAGCCGGGATACGCCCGGACCCGGAGCGCTGAAGACGGCAAGCTCCTCCAGCAGGTCCAGCATCTGCTGCGCAGGTACTTTCATAGCCGGCGCGTTCATTGGGCAGGCTGTCCTTCGTTAACCCGCAGCCATTCACCGCCATCTTCAATTAGCAGGCCAGCTTCTGCGGTGTACACCACAGCTCCGCGGCTAAGGGTTGCCTTGACTCTGCAGGATAAAGTCATGCCGGTATAAGGGCTGTGTTTATGACGGTATAGGAGCTCCTCTGCCTTCAGGGTGTAAGGATGGTTCGGGTCCAGCAGGACCAGATCGGCATCCAGCCCCGGCCTGATGGAGCCCTTGCGGTGATCCAGCCCGAAGCGCCGTGCCGGCTGCTCTGCCAGCAATGCTGCGAGCTGTGTAACCGGCAATCCGCGCTTATATACGCCTTCATGGAACATCAGCTCCAGGCTGCTCTGCGCCCCGGAGATGCCGCCCCAGGCCTCAAAGAAGCTTAGACCGGGATCAAGCTTCAGCTCCGGAGGGCATGGCGAGTGATCGGAGGCGATCAGCTCAATCCGCCCCTCAGCCAGCACCTGCCACAGCTTCTCCTGCTCCTCCGGGCTGCGCAGCGGCGGCGCACATTTGGCCAGCGCCCCCAGCTCCTCCAGGCTGTTCTCATTCAGAACCAGGTAATGCGGGCAGGTCTCGGCTGATACATCGAGCCCGCGCAGCTTCGCTTCATGGATCATATCAATGGCTGCCGCCGTGCTGATATGCACAAAATGCAGCCGGCAGCCTGTGCGCTCACTGTATAGCAGCGCCCTGGCAACCGCCTCAAGCTCCGCCTCTACCGGACGGGAGGCGGCAAAGTCACGCGCGCCGGTCCGCCCGCTCCGCACAGCGTCCGCAGACAGCGTTCCCGTCATCTCTTCACTCTCTGCATGCAATGCCAGAATACCGCCGAAGGCGGCAATCCGCTGCATTCCCTGATACAGGGTGTCGTCATCCACCTCGCGGAAGCGGCCCTCTCCTTCACCTCCGGGATTGGAGATGAACGCCTTGAAGCCGGTAACTCCGGCTGCGGCCAGCTTCTCCAGCTCCTCCAGATTGCCGGGGACCAGTCCGCCCCACAGCACATAATCAACGGCGGAGTTCCCGGACGCGGCTTCGGCCTTGAGCTGCAGCGCGGCCAGATTTACCGTAGGCGGATTGCCGTTCAGCGGCATATCGGCATAGCAGGTGCAGCCCCCCGCAGCAAGCGCCGCCGAGCCGCTGCGGAAGCCTTCCCAATGTCCAAAGGACGGCTCGTTAAAGTGCACATGCATATCAATCATACCGGGCAGTACATACAGCCCTTCCGCGTCAATGATCCGGGTGTCCGGAAGAGCCGGCAGATCCCGGCCCAGCATGGCTATTTTCCCGTCCTTTACTGCAATATCCAGCTTCACTACTTCTCCGGGCAGCACTACCTCCCCGTTCCTGATGATAAGCTCAAATGATTCCTTCATAGTCCGGCCACCTCCGCCATCGGTTCAAATTATTGTGTCAGCTTCCCCGGTACGTGCTGTACCCTCCGGGTGCTACAATCAGCGGAACATGATAATGCTCTGCGGTATCAACAATGCTGAAACGGATCGGAATCTGTTCCAGAAAAAGCACCCCGGGCTCCGCTGCCGCCCCTCCGGCTCCAGCCGACTCCCGGGCAGCGGCCCGGAAATAATCCCCGGCCATAAACAGCAGCTCATAGCTGCCGGATGCAAGCTCGGCGCCCGACAGCAGCGGGGCATCCAGCCGGCCGTCGCTGTTCGTCACTGCTTCACGCAGCAGCTCACCCGCTCCGCCATCAAGCTTCCGCAGCTGGATCACCATCCCGGCAGCAGGCACTCCCCTTGAAGTGTCCAGCACATGGGTGGTCAGCCGCCCGCTCATCGTACCGTCCCCTCCGGCTCCGGCAGCAGATCGCGCAGCCGGAAGCCGGTGATCCGGCCGATCTCGTGCAGGGCCTGCTCCCGCTCCTGCTCCAGCGGATGATGCACCCGCGCGGAAATAGCCGATATAATGTCATCCTTGTTCTTGCCTCTGACGGCCAGGATAAACGGAAAGCCGAACTTCTCCGTGTATGCCGCATTCAGCCCGGTCAGCAGCTCGAACTCCTCTGCAGTCAGCCGGTCAAGACCTGCTCCCTGCTGCTCCGCCGCCGACAGCGGGGTCACCTGCAGCCTAGTCGCCAGATCCGGATGGGACCTCAGCAGCTCATCAACCTGACTATGCGGTGCACTCCGTGCCGTTTGCAGCATTACACGGTGCAGCTCCTCCACAGAATGAAACGGGATCCCGGTGTAAGCCCCCTCAGCCACCCAGGGTGAATGTTCAAAAATCCCGCCAAGCACTGCCACAAACTGCTCCCGGCTCATGCCGTTAACCTGCTCTAATGTTAAATTTTTTGCTTCTGCGCTCATACTTCTGCCTCGCTTTCTATCAGCTTATTAACTGCGCAATGATATTTCTCATATAACTTTCAGGGTAAAAAAAGTCCATTTACTGTATTCAACCGGTAAAATGCTTGAACTACAATAAATGGATTGAAGTGATTATACCAGATAAATGGTCTCCGCTTCCTACGATCAGAACCGCTGCTCGCGGATGTAAGGCGTCCCAAGCGACTCCGGAGTGCCCGAAGGCTTGTTGCGGTTGCGGTAGCCGAGATACATCAGCACCAGGATGGTTACAACGTAAGGAATCATTTTAAGGAAATACGACGGCACCACACTGCCCAGCAGCTGGATACGGAAGCCCAGTGAATCGAGCGCCCCGAAGAAATATGCGCAGAAGAGGGCGCGCAGCGGGTTCCATCTGGCAAAAATAACAAGTCCGACGGCAATCCAGCCGCGGCCGGCTGTCAGGCCTTCATTCCAGGTCGGCGCATAGGCCAGCACCATATCTGCTCCCGCAAGACCAATCAACGCAGCGCCGGCTGTAACATAGGTGTAGCGGATCAGCTGTACCCGGATCCCCATAACATCCGCTGTCGCCGGATTATCTCCGACGGCCCGCAGATGCAGTCCCCAGGAGGTATGGTGAATCAGCAGATGCAGCACGAGAACCAGCAGCAGGCTGAACCAGGTCAGATAATCCAGCCGTCCGAAAATATCACCGATTACCGGGATTTCTTTCACCCAGCCTAAATCCAGCTTGGGCGAAGTTCCCGGCAGCGGCAGACCGCTGATCGACTTGCCGAGATAGGCGCTAAGCCCGCTTCCGAACAGCGTCATCGCCAACCCCGACATCGTCTGGTTGGCCCTCAGCGTCACACAGAGGAAAGAATGAACCATGCCAAGCACTGCGGTTACGGCGATGGCGGCAAGCAAGGCCAGCAGCAGATTGCCGCTGCGGATATAGACGATGCAGGTGCTGACGGCTCCCATCAGCATCAGCCCTTCCGCACCAAGCTGGATGATGCCCGCACGCTCGGTCAGGATTCCGCCGAGCGTAGCCAGCAGCAGCGGTGTTCCGGCGGAAATAGCCGCAATCAATAACTGTGTAGTGAAATCCATAATCTAACTCCCTTCTCTCTAAGCGCAGCCTATGCGCTCCGGCGTATGCGGAAACGGTGAATCATATCGCCGGCAATCAGGAAGAACAGGATCGAGCCCTGCAGCATTTCTGAAATAGACGAAGGCAAGCCGATCGTTTGTACGCTGTAACCGCCGACAATCAGGCCGCCGAACAGGACAGAAGTAACGATAAGCCCAAGCGGATTCAGCTTGGCAAGCCAGGCGACAATGATTGCAGTGTACCCGTAGCCGGGCGAGATGCCCTGCATCAGCTTATGTGTCACCCCGGAGACCTCGGCCATACCGGCGATGCCGGCCAGACCGCCGCTGATCAGCATTACGATAATAATATGCTTTTTAATATGAATGCCCGCATAACGCGCAGCTGTCGGATTAGCGCCGATCAGCCGCAGCTCATAGCCCCAGCGGGTAAATTTGACCATCAGGAAATAGATCAGTACGGCAACAAGGCCGAAGATCAGCCCGATATGTAATCTTGTCGTCCCCAGGACCGGCAGCGACTCCGCAGCCGTAAACATCGGAGATCCCGGGAAATTAAAGCCTGCCGGGTCCTTCCAGGGCCCGAAAACCACATAATCCAGTGCCAGCAGGGCTACATAGTTAAGCATCAGGGAGGTAATCAGCTCATTGACACCGAAATGTGTGCGCGGCACGGCCGTCATTAAGCCCCATAGCGCACCTGCCGCCGTGCCAAATAACAGCATCAGTGTAATGGCCCAGAACGAAGGCAGGTCAGGAAAATAAATCGTAACCGCCGTTGCCGCCATCGCTCCGACTGTAAGCTGTCCTTCTGCCCCGATATTCCACACGGAAATCCGGTACGCCACAGCGATGCCGAGCCCGCACAGCAGCAGGGGGATCGCTTTGACCATCGTTTCTGTGAAGCCGTAGGAGGTGCCGAAGGCCCCTCGGAACATTTTCTCATAGACCGTAACCGGGTTCATTCCGTTCGCGGCGATAAAGACTGCACACAGCAGCAGCGCCAGGACTACAGACAGAACCGGTGACCACCAGGGGGAGCGCGTACGGCTGGAGTCGTATTCCAGCCTGAGCCCGAAGCCTTTGCCGGACTTGGCCGGGACCGGCTCCAGAACGGCCGCTGCCGTGTTACCTGTATTTTTTGGACTCATACTGCACTGCCCTCCTTATGCCGGATGCCGGCCATCATCAAACCGATCTGTTCCCTGTCTGCATACTCATGATCGGTTTCGCCGATGATCGCTCCGCCATATATGACCAGAATCCGGTCCGACAGCTGCAGCAGCTCATCCAGATCCTCGGAGATCAGCAGCACTCCGCTGCCTGATCCGCGCAGCTCCATCAGCAGCTCATGCACACCTGCCGTTGCCCCCACATCAAGGCCCTGGGTCGGATGGACCGCAACCATCAGCTTGGGCTTATGGCTGACCTCACGGGCAAACAGCAGCTTTTGCTGATTACCTCCGGACAGCTGCTGCACCGGGGTATCCAGCTCCGGTGTCTTGACGTCAAAACGCTGAACCAGCTCCTGCGACCACGAGCGGTTCTTCGCCGCCTTCAGAATACCGAATTTGGAGTGCTCCTCTGTCCGGTAGGATTTGAACAGCAGATTATCGACTGAGCCGAGTCTGCCGGCCAGACCGCTTTTCATGCGGTTCTCCGGCACGTGGGAGATACCCGCATCGATGGCGCCGCGGACCGAGGCTGTTTTTACCGGACTGCCGTCAAAAATGATCTCCCCGCTCTTCCAGGTTCTCAGTCCCGTAAGCACCTCGGCCAGCTCCTTCTGCCCGTTGCCGGCAACCCCTGCTACTCCGACTATTTCCCCCTCGCACACTTTAAGTGACAGGCCGTCAAGCGCTCTGCGGCCGTGATCGGCAGATACCTCAAGGCGGTTGACCACAAGCAGCGGCTCACCCTGAGTGGCCTCACGCTCCTGGCGGCTGATCGTCACCTCCCTGCCTACCATCAGGCGGGCCAGCTCCAGCTCATCAGTCTGTGCCGTAGTTAGCGTGGCAATCATTTTGCCTTTGCGCATAACCGAGATCCGGTCAGAGGAGGCCATAACCTCCTTCATTTTATGTGTGGTCATTATAACCGTCTTGCCCGCCTGCTTCATTACCTTCAGCGTTTCAAACAGCTGCTCCGCTTCCCCTGGGGTAAGCACTGAGGTTGGCTCATCCAGAATGATAATATCCGCACCCCTGTACAGCGTCTTCACGATCTCTACACGCTGCTGCTCGCCGACCGACAGCTGCCAGATTGGACGGTCTACCGGAAACTTCAGTCCGAATTGCTCGCCAAGCGCCTCAATCTCTTCATGCTTCCGCTTAATCCACCTGCTTCCGCGCCAGAAAGACGACTTTTCGCCAAGCACGATATTTTCCGCTGCCGTGAGCGTCTGCACGAGCCTGAAATTCTGAAACACCATGCCAACCCCCAGCAAAGCCGCATCCTTGGGGGAGCGGATTCTGGCAGGTCTGCCGTGAATCAGAATTTCACCTTCATCTGCCCGGTACACACCTGACAGCATACTCATGACTGTGCTTTTACCTGCTCCGTTCTCACCAAGCAGCGCGTGTACCTCACCCGCGTTTGCCGAAAAATCGACTTGATCGCTTGCCGTTACAGAACCGAATTTCTTCACAATCCCGCGCATTTCAACCGAATGGTCCTGCATGATGGGATGCTCCTTCCTTATAGTTGTAGTACGGGTGGGGAAGGCTCCATTTATCCGGACCCCGCCCCACCCATAGGAACAAGAAGTATGATGTTAATGTTAAGAAGTTATTGCGGGATTGTGCCTTCTACGCCCTGAGTCAGCCAGTTCATACCGAGAATTTCCTCCAGCGTAAGGGTCTGGCCTTCCTGCACCTTCACGTTGCCCTGGTTATCGGAGATCGGGCCGGTAAATATCTCCAGCTCACCGCTGATGATTTTGGCCTTCGCTTCTTCCACCAGTGCCTTCACATCATCCGGAACCTTGTTGCCGAACGGTGCAAGCTCAACCATGCCGTCAGCCATATCGCCGGAGTACTGCTCGCTCTTCCACGTTCCGTCCATAACGGATTGAACAGCCTTCACGTAGTAGGGACCCCAGTTCCATACAGGGTTGGTCAGATAATTATCCGGTGCATACTTGCTCATATCGGAGTCATTACCGCCTGCATAGGCTCCGCGCTCCGCCGCTGCCTGAAGGGTAGCCGGGGAATCCTGATAGGCCAGCAATACATCAGCGCCCTTATCCAGCAGGCTGATTGCCGCCTGGCGTTCAGTAGCAGGGTCATACCAGGTGTTGGTCCAGACCACATCAACCTTGATATCAGGATTGACGCTCTGCGCACCGAGTGTAAAAGCGTTCAGATTATAAATAACTTCGCTGATCGGAAAAGCTCCTACATAACCGAGATGATTCTTAGTAGTCATTTTTCCTGCCGCGATACCGGACAGATAGCTTGCCTGATAGTTCTTGCCGAAGTAGGTACCCATATTCTCAGCTGTTTTATAGCCGGAAGCATGGAGGAATTTCACATTGGGGAATTTATTGGCTACATTGAGGGTGAAATCCATATATCCGAAGCTTGTGGTAAATACAATGTCGTGGTTTTGTGCCAGCTCAGTAATAATGCGCTCCGCATCGGCACTTTCAGGGACATTCTCAACGAAGTCCGCTTTAATGCCCAGCTCTTTTTCCATGTACAGACGGCCCTGATCATGCTGATACGTATAACCGCCGTCGCCCGGAGGCCCGATGTAGACAAAAGCAACCGTCGGCTTCTCTGCTGCCGGCTCTGCTGTTGCTGCCGCCTCAGTTGCTGCTGCACCCGCCGGCGCTTCCGTTGCAGCTGTGTTTGAAGACGCCGTGTTGTTGCTTCCGCAGCCCGCCAGCACTACCGCAAGCACAAAGGTAAGCATTAGGCTCACCGTAAATCCCTGACCCCTTTTTTTCATAATTCTCCTCCTCCAGGATATCTCTCTTAATGGCTCAAACCATTAATGTATCTTTACTATACTGAGGCAGAGCGTTTACGTAAATTTACATAACATACGTTTGTGCTGTATAATAATAAGTTCAAAGCTTTTTGTGCCTGATGCACTAAACTGTAGCGAATTAAACTTAAAATATGTGATATTAACTTACATTAATCTGGCAATGCAGCTTTTGATGTCAGCTTTCCCTGCGAGCCTCCTGTTTCCCGGGTACGACTCCACAATCAAACCGGGTATCCATATCCATAAACAAACGGGCAGGATCAGGCTCAAGCACAGCCCCCTTATACTCAGAGGAATACATGATTTCAGCCGCACCCTTTTCCCCGTCCAGCCCCTGCAGCACCGTAAACAGTCTCCGCGAAAATAGCGCCGGCGGCATCGCCATCCCCTTATTCGTGCTCGCCACATAATCCAGCTCCGGGTTTTGCATATAAACGTCCTTCAGCCGGTTTACAAGCGAAGCTGTTATAAAAGTCTGGCCGGCGTGAGCCACCACCACAGCATCCGGTTGCACAGGCAGAATGGCGTTCAGCCCGCAGCGCAGGGAAAAGGACAGCCCGAGGTGGGCGGTCAGGCAGGTTTCAGTCCGCCTTGAGCTCTGCTCAAGTGCAGGCGGCAGCCATTCCAGATTGTCATCTGCCCGTACAACCACCACCAGGGGATCAAGAGCACACTGCTCAATTTCACTGACCGCCACACTTTCTGCCGTGACCTCCGGACGAAGCTTAGGCGAATCTTTAGAAGCTCCTGCCCTTCTGCCGTGTCCTGCCGCCGCCAGGTAAATACCGGCTACCTTCATTAATACCGCCCCTTCCGGCAGCGCACCGGCGCCTGCCCTTTTAATATCAGATTGACTGCGCAGCATATTAACCTGCAAAACCCGCTGTCCTATTCACGCTCCAGCATTTTGCGGAACACAAATACCAGCTTGAGCCTCATCAGATCATTGATTTTTTTAAAATCAACATCCAGCAGCTCACTAAGCTTCTCCACCCGGTAAGTAGCTGTGTTGCGGTGGATGAACAGCTTCTTGGCTGTTTCGTTGACATGGCCGTCATTCTCCAGATAGACCTCCAGCGTGTGGAGCATCTCCTTGACATATTCCGGCTCCCGGCTGAGCAGTCCGCGCAAATTCCCGTTAATGTATTTCTTCATCTGTTCTGGCGGAATCTGGCCAAGCAGAAGATTCAGCTCTAGCTGCCGGTAATGCACCACATTTCCGTATGCGCCCCAATGCTGGGACATAGCCATACATTCCCTGACCTCGGCAAAAGCTTCCTTCAGCCCCTCCGGCTTCACTTTGACGCTACTGGCAGCAGCCTTCGGATAATATCCTGCAGCAGGCTTCAAATGAAGAAAGCATTCATTAATCAGCTCACGGAACTGCCCTGCGCCCGGGCCGTTGGCCGGAAACAGCGAGACCAGTCCCTCGTCCATCAGAACATGAACGGCATTCAGCTCCCGCAAGGCAGGATGCGCTGCATATTCCTCCTTCAGCCGGTGCAGCTCCCTCTGCCGTTCTTCTCCCGCAGCCGCCGTGTCTGTCAGCAGCAGCTGATAAGGCGAATGCAGCAGCTTCACCTCCAGTCTCAGCGCAGCCTGTGACAGCTCGCCGCAGGAGAGACCCCCGCTTAGGCAGCGGCGCAGCAGGCCGCTGAACTCCCGGTGCTCGGCGGGCTCAAAATAATCCTCATAGCCGGAATGGATATGATACGAAATCAGCTCAGCCCCCTGGATGAACAGGCTTTCTTCTACAGGCAGCAGCAGCGGGTCTATAGAACAGTACAAAAGATAACCGGTGCACTTCTCCCCTTGCATCAGCGGGAGGCGCAGGCCAGTTCTGTCACCGGCGCGGAAGCGCTGGCTGCGGCTCTGCCAGGGCCAGCCTTCAAGCAGCTGGCGGCTGCCATATTCCGAATTGTTGTAGACGACTTCCCCGCGGCTGCTGACAACTGCAAGCTTATAGCCGATCACCTCAGAGACGGATTCGAACAGCGGGCCGCTGTGCCCTGAGCGAAGCGCAAAACGCATCAGCTTCCGCTGCTTCTCCATAATCTGCTGCAGCATACTGGTGCTGCGCGATAATTCAGCCCGGAACAAGCCGTTCATCTGGTCGGAGAATGTGAACTGGAACGGCAGCTCGATCAGCGGAAAGTTCAGCATCTCCGCTTCAGCGATAAGCTCCTCAGGCACCGTATCCCAAAAGCGGCCCAGCTTGATGCCCAGCGCCGACGAGCCGCGCCGGTTCAGCGTCTGCAGTAGTGCGGAGGCATCCTCCAGGCTGTCCTTGATCAGGTAGGCGGTCGTTAACAGCATCTCGCCCTCTTTTATCCAATCCGAGATATCCGGCGCATCCATCACATTGATTGACTTCACAATTCTGTGCTTGCCCTTGGCTCCGGCAATAAGCTTGGCTTCGGATAAAGGATAAATGGACAACGCTTCTTCAACGGTAAGATGCATGCCACCCCTCCTTAAGTAAATACGTTTATTAACCATCGTTCTTTATGTTACTTTATGTAACATTATAGATAAAATAACCCCTATTGGAAAGAGAAAAGTAAAAATATCAATCCAATATGTTAACTATAATCACACAAGTCACACAATAGTAAAAAATGAAATGGGCCTGTTGGCGAAAGCGGGAAGACCGCTGCAGATTACAGCTTTGAGGGTACCGGCACATGAAAAGCTCTCACTGCCTTTGCATGAGTGAAACGGAGGGGAGTGTATTGGGGTACGGCTGGTAACCGTGATTTAAGCCTGAAGTTAGCACAAAATGGAGGAGTTTGGGTAGCCGCGCAGGTGGACTGTTATAGAAACTAAAATGCGATAACAAATGTGCAGAATCGAACGGGGAAGCAAGTAGAAGGATCAATAAAGTAGCTTAGTAGCTTTGGCAAGAAACTGGTTAGAGCGCTTGGTGATGGATAAGTTGGCGGATGGGCGGATTAGGGACGGGCACTTGTTGCGCGGGTAGCTGATGTGCCGAGCTTAACGGGGTAGCAGGCGGATGGGTCGATAGAGTAGTTTAGTAGCTTTGGCAAGTAACTGGTTAGAGCGCTTGGTGATTGTCGATGGTGCTTGGTAAACGCCTGAGTGCTGGGTAGTTGGTGTCATTTACCTTGTAGAACATCCCTCATAAAGCGGACCACCAGCATAACTGCACTCTATACAACTAAAACAGAGGTTTTAAAGCTATTTCTCACTTTAATTGCACTTTATACATCTATAATCCGCCCATTCTCCTTCTGCGACTCATTTCCGGTAATTTAGTTGCACAAACTACAGCTAACTTGAATAATCAGTTAATTTCGCAGCAAATAGCTGCACAAAATACAGTTATCTCCTCAGCAACTCAATCCGGCCCAGTCAGACTATAGCCAGTCTTGTTATTCTCTGAGCCGGATGCAGAGTCGCTCAACTCAGGTAGAGTCTGGTCTGTTCGGCCTTGTTCGGCCTTGTCCGGACTTATCCTGTCTTGCCCGGACTTGTCCGGTCCCCTCCACCAGCCAGATGCCGGACAAGCTATTGCCAGCCCCGCCAGCCCTAGGATGAATGGACCGGTTCCATTGTGCGCAATCTCGTTATCCGCCAGCAAAGTTGAATGCCCGGCAGAATGCTCAGCTTATTACTCCCCCCTGCTCCAGGCCTGCGACACCCATGAGAGCAGGCGGAGATCCTGTCCGTGGCCGCCGATCACGGACAGCCCCAGCGGCAGGCCGCCCGGTCCCTCCACCGGCAGAGTAATCTGCGGCAGTCCGGCAAGCCCGGCAATACAGCTTAGCATCATAGCGCCGCTGCGGTTGCGCTCCAGCTGCTGCAGATCCCCGCCCACCAGCGGAGCCGGGCCGGGAACGGTCGGGATGACCAGGCAGCGGTCCTCCCCGAGCAGCTGCCGCAGCCGGCCGGCAATCTCCTGGCGCAGCGCAGCTGCCCGGCTGTGGTCTTGCCCGGCGATGCTTGCCGCCCAAGAGAACCGGGCCGCGATATCCGGCCCAAATTCCGGCTGCTCCAGCCTGATCCATTCACCATGAGTTGCCCAGATCTCGGCCGCCTGCAGCTCCCTGAACACATCCATCCAGCTTTTCAGGCCTTCGGCTGACACAACATTTTCTACCGTTTCATCCGCAGCAGCCTGCAGCTGTCCAAGCTTCCGCTTCAGGCAGGCGGCACTTGCCGGCTCAGCCAGAGCCCAGCAGTCTGCAGGAAGATATAGCCTGCTCATTCTCTCATCAGCCGGAGTGCAGCCCGAACCTGAACTGCGGCTCAATTCAGACAGCTGAACAGGCTGATCCAGATCCAGGCTTTTTCCGCCTGCTCTAATCCCTTCACTCTGCTCCAGCTTTCCATCTCCCGCACCGAGCAGCACCTTGCCCACACGCTCCAGCAGCTCCGGACTGTCTGCCATCCAGCCCACCGTGTCAAATCCCGGGGCCAGCGGAATGACCCCCTCCATCGCCACGGCTCCATGGGTAGGACGGAAGCCGTACACGCCACAGTAAGCGGAAGGGACACGGACTGAACCGCCTGTGTCTGTTCCAAGTGCAAAATCCACGGCGCCAGAGGCTACCGCTACTGCTGAGCCGCTGGATGAACCGCCGGGAATCCGTCCGGCTCCTCGCGGGTTTACAGGTGTGCCGTAATGAACGTTTTCGCCGCCCAGACTGTACATCAGCTCATCGGTATGTGCCGCTCCGCATAGAGACGCTCCAGCCCCGAGCAGGCTGGTGATTGCCGCCGCATGAGCCTCAGAAGACCCATGGCTGCGCAGCCACGCGGGATTTCCGGCGGAAGAGCTGTGGCCGGCAACTGCGAACACATCCTTTACTGCAAACCGGAGCCCGGTCAATTCCCCCTGCCGCGAGCCGGACACCCCCAGCTCCGGAGCAATAAATGCTCCATAATCATTATTTAGAATCATCTCTGTCTCTCCCTTTCTCCCGGCTATGAGCCGATAGCCGCTCCGTCACACCGCGGATCCGTTCCGCCGCTGCGGAGACCGCTGCTGTCTATTCCAATAACATGGGCGTGGCCCATGATGCCGTCAAAATCGGCCGCCGGCCGCACCAGATGCCCGGCGCCCGCCAAGGCATCCAGCACCTGCTGCCCGGCACGCTGCTCCACCTTCAGCTCCTGGGTCGGCTCTCCCCAGGTTCTGCCCCACACAAACCTCGGGGCACTCACCGCCTCCAGCGGATTCATGCCGTAATGCAGCAGCCTTGTCAGCAGCAGCGTCTGCGTCTGCGGCTGTCCTTCCCCGCCCTGCGTCCCGTACAGATAAGCGGGCTTGCCGTCCCGGCATGCCATCGCCGGCATAAGCGTGTGAAAAGTACGCTTATACGGCTCCAGCGTATTGATATGCAGCGGGTCCAGCGAGAAAAAGGAGCCGCGGTTCTGCAGCAGAATGCCCGTATCCCCGGCAACCACACCTGAGCCAAATTCAAAGTAGAGGCTCTGAATGAACGACACCGCATTGCCTTCACTGTCCACTACAGCGGCATACGCCGTATCCCGGCCGACCGGCTCGCTTCCGATCACCGCCGCACGGCTCATGGAAATGGAGGCAGCCAGCTGCTGCGCATATCCTTTATCCAGCAGCCGCTCCAACGGAACAGGGTGGTGAAGCGGATCAGTCAGCACCTGATCCCGGTCACGGAAGCTCAGCTTCAGCGCCTCCGCCAGCAGGTGGTAATACTCGTAGGAGCCATGCCCGATGCTGCTGAAATCAAAGTGCTCCAATATATTCAGCGCCATCAGGGCTGCAAAGCCCTGCGAGTTCGGCGGCGCCTGATAGATGCTGTAGCCGTGATACCCGGTCGAGACGGGCTCTGTCCACTCCCCTTGATGATCTGCGAAATCATCACAGGTAAGATACCCGCCCGCAGCCCGCATATAATCGCTTATGTCCTGCGCAATCTGCCCCTTATAGAAGGCGTCGTGCCCGCCCGACGCCAGGGCACGCAGCGTCCGCGCCAGCTGCGGCTGCACAAACTTCGACCCGGCGGCCGGTACCTTCCCGCCGGGCAGGTACACCGCCGCCGCTTCCGGATTCAGCGCGGCTCCGGCAAGCACGCTGCCGCCATGCTGGTCCGGCGACAGCGGAAACCCCGCGGTGGCGAAGCTGATCGCCGGCTCCAGCACCTCCGCGAAGGGAAGGCGGCCGTATCCGCCCTGGACCGCCGCCCAGCTGTCCGCCATTCCGGGTACCGTAATGGCGCTGCGGACCCCGCGCCGGGGAATATTCGCTTCCCCGGCATACAGGTCCCGGCGGACGCCGTAGCCGGACCGTCCGCTGCCGTTATAGGCCCGAACGCACCCTTCGCCCGCGCTGTACGTGAGCCAAAAGGCATCGCCGCCCAGCCCTGTCATGTGCGGGTACACCACGGCCAGCGCCGCGCTGACCGCGACCGCCGCATCAAAAGCATTGCCGCCCCTGTTCAAGATTTCCGCACCTGCGGCGGAAGCCAGGTAATGGGGGCTGACCACCATTGTTTTTGTACCGGTTACCGGCTGTGCCGTCATACGCCATCCCCCTCTGCAGTTCGCTTAAAGTTACCGTCATTTAACCGTACGGCAAATTCCTCTGTCAATGCACTGGCGGCAAACTCAAATTCAGGACACCTATTTTTGTATACAGTGCACAAAGATTCGGGCAAACCGTGTTTTCCCTGTAGTTGACCCGCACCGGCTGGTATAGAATGTTCCAAAACCATGTTCCGTTTCAGCCCGCAGCATAAAGGCACCACCCGGACTCAATCCGGCTGTCATCCATTCTTTAGGAGGATTCCTGTGAAAAAAGCCAATAATGATTATGTACAGCTTGCCGTCGCCATGTGCAGAACAGGCATACTCGGCTATGGAGGGGGGCCCTCCGTTATTCCGCTGATCCGGCATGATGCCGTAACCCGGTACGGCTGGCTGAGCGACGACGAATTCGGGGAGACACTGGCCATCGCCAATGCGCTCCCCGGCCCGATCGCCACCAAGATGGCGGCCTATCTCGGGTACAAGCTGAAGGGAGTCCGGGGAGCCCTCCTCTCCGTTCTTGCCCACATTTTACCCAGCTGCATTGCGATGATCGCCCTGCTCTCTGCCGTCAATTATTTAAGCGGCTCCCGGACAGTAGCGGGTATGATTGCAGCCGTTTCACCTGTGATTGCAGTCATGCTCGGAATGATGGCTTATGAATTTGCCCAAAAGGCGTTTAAAGGGCTGGGAAAATGGATCGGGGCTGCTTTTCTGCTGCTGGCTCTGCTGCTGCTGGAGGTGCTGCATGTGCATCCGGCCATCGTGATTGTACTTTTTCTGGGCTATGGAACGGCTCACTACCGGATACTCGCCACTAAACACAGCAAGGGGGGAAACGGTTAAATGGAATGGCTTGAGCTGATTTACGGCTTTTTTATGGCTAATCTGCTGGGCTACGGCGGCGGCCCCTCCTCCATCCCGCTGATGTATGAGGAAATTGTCCCGCATTTCGGCTGGCTGACCGATGAGCAATTTTCCAATATGCTGGCGCTCGGCAATGCCCTGCCGGGTCCGATTGCCACCAAAATCGCTGCTTTCGTCGGCTATGACGTCTTCGGCTGGTTTGGCGTAGTCTTGGCGCTGACCGCTACAGTCCTCCCTTCGGCCGCCGCCCTGATCATCCTGCTCCGAATCATGCAGAAATACAAGCAGTCGCCTGTCGTCAAAGGCATGACGCTGCTTGTGCAGCCGGTTATCGCGGTTATGATGACTGTGCTGACGATTAAAATGGCACAGAGCCCGGCGGAAGCCATCGGGATCTGGCAGACGCTGATCATCGCCGCCGTTGCCTTTGCCGCCATGAAGTGGCTGAAGCTGCATCCCGCGCTGGTGATTGTGGCCGCTTTTGCCTATGGAGCGTTCGGTCTCCCTTATACCATCTGACATGCCGCAGCAATATTATTTCAGAATGTACTGCGACAGCACCGCCTGCACCTCATAAATATTGACCGATTTGTTGAACGTCTTCTTCAGCGGCAGCGTACTGCTCGATACATACAGGCACAGCTCGGCATCCAGGTCAAAGTGGCCCGCCGTTTCCACGGAATAATGGGAGATGCTTTTGTAGGGAATGGAATGATACTGTGTTTTTTTACCGGTCACACCTTGTTTATCGACAAGAATCAGCCGTTTATCCGTAAAAATAAACATATCCCGGATCAGCTTATAGGCCCGCTCAATTTTCTCACCGGGAGCCAGAATCCGTGCATACTCACGCTGTACATCAGCAAGCTCCACCTGGGTGGCATTGCCCAGCAGACCGTCAAAAATCGTCATATCCCCGCCTCTTTCCTCAGCAAAGTTTCCGGGCGCCGCCGCGCCCTTTTTACATCCTACTTGTGCCGTCAACAATATATGATTACCGTCACCCTGCTTTTTTCTCTTGCATCTTCCGCCGATATTGGTTAAACTAACCTTAAATTTGTAAAAAGGAGGTGTGGAGGAATGGATCGCAATTGGACCAACAGTGTTATTAGCCGGCTGCCTATCGCTATGGCTGGCATCGTTCATGTAAAAGCCGACAACGGGAGAAGTCTGTCCATTTACAAGAATCTAATAACACTACACAATTGTGAAATGCCTTTCCAGCCACACTTCAACGGATAAGCGATACTACCGGAGAAGGTTCAGGCCGCGGGGAAATTTCCTCGCGGTCTTTTTGTGTCCATTTTCGACCCACTATCCGGGAGAACAGCGGCGGCAGGCATCAAATAAAGGAGAATACCTATGATTATCTCATGCCAAAATGTCCAGAAATACCACGGTGCCCAGCTTGTCCTGAGCGACATCACCTTTGATATCCGTCAGGGAGAAAAAATCGGCCTGATCGGCCGCAACGGCTGCGGCAAAACCACCCTGTTCCGCCTGCTGAGCGGAGAAGAACGCCCGGATCAGGGCCAGATCTCCCTCCGCCGGGGCAGTATCGTCGGCCTGCTGGCGCAGATTCAGGCGGCCGAGAACCGGGAAACCGTCTATGCTGTGCTCCAGCGCAGCTTCGCTGAGCCTCTTGCCTGGCAGAGCCGCCTGCGGGAGCTGGAGCAGCAGATGTCCGGACTTGATGCCGGGACGGACGAAGCAGCCTGGAACAGGCTGCTTAAGGAATACGGCGCCCTGCAGGAGAAATTCGAGGCAGCCGGCGGATACGAAATCGATGCCTCCATCCAGCGGGTCGCCTCAGGGCTTGGCATCCCCGCCACCCAATATGAGCGCGAATTCGCCTCCCTCTCCGGCGGCGAGAAAACCAAGGTCGGCCTGGCAGAGCTGCTGCTGCGCCGCCCGGATGTGCTGCTGCTTGATGAGCCGACCAACCATCTGGATATGGGGGCTATCGAATGGCTGGAGCAATATCTCCTGGCCTACGAAGGTACCGTGCTGGCGATTTCTCATGACCGCTATTTCCTCGATGCCGTAGTCAAAAAGGTAGTCGAAATCGAAGATGGCGAAGCCGTCACCTATCACACCAATTACAGCGGCTATCAGGTGGAAAAGGAAGCCCGGCTGCTTCAGCAGTTCGCCGATTACCAGGAGCAGCAGAAGAAGATCAAGCAGATGCAGGAAAGCATCAAACGGCTGATTGAATGGGGTAACCGTTCCAATCCGCCTAATCCCTCCTTCCACCGCCGGGCTGCCTCCATGCAGAAGGCGCTGGACCGGATGGTCAAGATCAAGCGTCCGATTCTGGAGCGCAAAGCAATGGATCTGCAGCTGCAGCAGGAGGACCGGACCGGCAACCAGGCTGTCATCCTCGACCGGATCAGTAAAAGCTACGGCAGCCGGACCCTCTTTACCGGCGCCAGCGACATTCTGAGATACGGCGAAACGGCCGCGCTGATCGGCGGCAACGGCGCCGGCAAAAGCACGCTGCTGCGGATGATTCTCGGCCAGGAGACGCCGGACAGCGGCAGCTGCACGCTCGGCTCGCGGGCGGCTGTCGGTTACCTTGCCCAGGAGGCTGTGCCCGAGGACGGCAAGCTGTCCGTGCTCCGCTACTTCCGCGAGGAAGCCGGCATGGAAGAGGGCGAAGCCCGCGGGCAGCTTGCCCGCTTCCTCTTCTACGGCAGCGATGTGTTCAAGACTATCGCGGGTCTGTCCGGCGGGGAATGGACGCGGCTGCGCTTCGCGGTGCTGATGCACCGCCGGCCGAACCTGCTTATCCTGGATGAGCCGACCAACCATCTGGATATCGATTCCCGCGAAGCGCTGGAGGAGGCCTTGGAGGAATTCCCGGGCACAGTGCTGGCCGTATCCCATGACCGCTATTTCATCAACCGCTGCTTCGGGAAGCTGTGGGCGATCGAAGACGGCCGGTTCCATGCTTTTAACGGAAACTATGAGTATTACAAGGAGAAGCAGGCGGAGCAGGCAGCTTCTGTCTCCAGTGTGCCTGCGTCTACCGAAAGCCACGGTGCCGGAAAGAGCATACAACGCAAGGCTTCAGCTCCGGCAAGCAGCATAGACCCCTCCCGCAAACAGCGCTCAGCTGCAGCCTGGGAGCAGGACATCGCCGCTGCCGAAGAGCGGCTCGGCCGGATTGACGCCGAAATGCTTGAGCCCGGCATCGCCAGTGATGCATTAAAGCTGGCTGAGCTGCAGCACACCCGTGACACGGCCCAGTCTGAGCTGGATGAGCTATACACAGCCTGGATGGACGAAACGGAGCAGTGAGATAAGACCTAAGGGATATTCACCCATTACAACAATAAAAGGATAAAGGTGAGAACAATGACACAAAACACAGCAATAACAGAATATTGGAATGGTTACGTAGAGGAGCACCCGGAGGCGGCAGATCAATTTGACAGCGCCTGGGCGTTCGGCGACAATCCGCGGCTCGCGGATGAGCTGCTCGGTCTGGTGCTGCAGGGAATCAAAACAGGAACCGCTTCTAATGAGGCCCTGTTTGAAATTCAAGAGCAGAAGCCTCCGTTTGTAGGCGGACATTCGGTTCTGCTCGACGGTGAGGGTAATCCGCGGGCCATTATCGAGACCATAAAGGTCGAGAGTGTACCCTTCAACGAAGTGACTGCAGAATTCGCCTACTCCGAGGGTGAGGATGACCGTTCCCTGGAGTCGTGGCGCTACGAGCACGAGGTTTATTTTACAAGAGAGTTCAAGCGCTACGGCATGTCCTTTGATCCCGCGATGAAGGTCGTGTGCGAGAACTTCCGTGTAGTGCATGTAAAGCAGCACCCTTAAGCTAATGCAAAATGGCTGCGGCTCCTTGAGTAAGGGGCTACAGCCATTTTTTTGTGTAACAGCAGTATGTATCAGGCTTGCTTGATTCCAAAAGCGATCCACCGGCCATCCAAATCCTCGATGACAAATTCCCGGTTGCCGTAATCTGTATCAGTTAATGTACGGATGAACGTAACACCAGCTTCTTCTAGCGCATCCTGAAGCCTGCTCTGATTCCGGGTAATGAAATATGCATCATATCCATAGCCATAAAGCTCGCGGTTAGGTATAACAGGACGCCCGCCTGAATCCGTGAGAATAATTTCAGTGGAATCCCGGTACAGGCAGATATGCGGTTCCTGCGTGTCCAGGTATGGCACTGCCCGGAACCCCAGCTTTTGTTCATAAAAAGCGGCAGTTGCTGTAATATCCGGAGTTCCAAAGATACTATGCGACTCCAGCAACCATTCTTTCATAACCAGTCTCCTCCACAAAAGATGTATATTCAGCGCTAAAATACTTCTCTAACCGCATGTAAAAATCCTTCTCTGCCAACCGCCAGAACCAAAAAGGCCGCTTCTTTTTCACAAAGAGGCAGCCTTTATCCATATAAGTTTATTTAGTGTACCTATTATTCAACAGTGTCACTTACCCCATATCCCCATGATCCAGCCGATTACCGAGATCCATAGGGGAATGCTGATCAGGACGCCCCATACCAGTCCAGCGGCAATATTACCCTCTGCAGGCCGTGCCTTGCTCTCCTGTGTAAGCGGAAGTCTCAACTCTTCTTGTTCCATTGCGATCCCCTCCTAAAATATCTTATCGTCACAGTAGAGGAAAAAATGTAGACCGCCTGGCCTAAAAAGATAGAATTTCCGCAACTAATTTTTAGATACAAAGGCTCAGCGGTTTATTTTGTAACTGCTTTCATAATATTTATTAACCAATTTTTGTCTAATAAAACTTATAATAGCCCTGCTCTTCATTATATGCAGCTGATTAGTCCAATATGACTGGTTTTTGAGGATTTTTGAGGAATTCGAACAGGGTTTTGACCTGCTTCTCCGTGTTGCGCTCCTGCGACAGCTCCGGAAGTTCATTTTCCGCAAAAAAGCCTACTCCGTCCGTCTCCACGCCCCCGGCCGCTTCCCCGCCCGTAATCCGGCACAGAATAAAAAATTTGTAGACATGATACGGCTCCGGCGGATGCTCATGGAACTTTTTGTCCAGCACCGCCAGCAGCCGCACCGCCTCCGCCTGATAGCCCGACTCTTCGGCAATCTCCTTGACCGCTACCTCACTCGGCGACAGGCCGATGTCTCCCCAGCCACCGGGCAGCGCCCAGTTCCCGTCAAGCTTTTCACGGACCAGCAGAATCTTATTATCCTGAAAAATAACCCCGCGGATATCCACCTTCGGCGTGCAATATCCCTCATCCCCTGCAAAGGCGAGACGGATTTTCTCCTTGCTCTCATAAGTATAGTTCGCCAGAATATCTACACTCAGCTCACGCAGCGCCTGGTAACGTTCGATATCGTAGACATCCTTCGCATAGGTAAGCCCGGTCTGGGCAATGGCCTGGATTTCCTTGGCCCATGTTAACCATTTCTCTTCCATAGCTGGTACCTCCACTTCAAGGTTAAGTTTAATGACGGATTACTTCTACACGCACAGCATCAAATGCCGGGAAAAAGCGCCCTTCCGGGCCACGCAGCGGTCGATAATCTCGAATCCGGCCCTGCTGATCATCTCATCCATCGCCTCAATCGCTACAATGACAACCCGGTCAGCGATTCTGCGGGCGTTGACAAGAATATCAAACTGCTCCTCCGGTGTAATGCTGGAGTACAAATTATAGGGCATGTCCACAATCGCCGCATCATAATGCTCCGTAATGTCTGCGATATCCCCTAGAGTGACCGGGGCACTGAAGCCGAAATGGTCAATGTTGGTCCGTGCGCCCTGCGCAATGAACGGATTGATGTCCCGGCCGACGATATCAATTCCCATGGACAGCGCCTCGATCATAACCGTCCCGATGCCGCAGCAGGGATCGATAGCCCGGATACCCTCCGGCTGCGGTACAGCCATGTTAACTGCCGCGCGGGCTACGCGTGTGCTGAGGGCAATGGAATAGCTGCGCGGCTTCTTGATCTGGCGGAACCAGGTTGCATTGTTCTTGTGATAGGTCCCGAAATACCAGCGACCGCCCAAAGTCACGATGCCATACACTAGCTCCGGACGGTTCACGTCCGCCTCGCCCTCAATGCGGAGGCCAATTTCCCGCTCGATCACCCGGCGTTCGTTATATTCTATTTTTTGCTCAGGCGGCAGGTCATTGGTTTTTACAAAAATGACCTTGAACGTCTTTCCGTTCAGCTCAACCTGCTCAGTCTGGTCATAGATTTCCGGCAGGCTGTCGCCTGTGTACATGACCTCGATCATTTCCTTGATGAACGGGCTGCGGCTGGGCTCCACCCGGATTCCGCTCCCGAAGATGCCCTGCGGAATATTCTTACCGAACAGGCAACGCAGCTCCATCCCGCATAAATCCTGCTCGTCCCCCGAGCACGCATACGTATAAATATAAGCAGGATCTGCTTCCTGCCGGTTCAATTGCCCTTCCTGCTCCTTGCCTGGCTCCATGTTTACTGACACTGTCACTTCCGCTCCTGTCTGCTCATAAGTCAGTTAAGTCTAGCATGGTTATGGGGTGTAATCAATAACTGCAGGACTGCTTTGATTCCGGGAGCTTCTCCAGTATAATGAAGGCATTACACTGCCAAACCAGCCGGTGGTCAATTAACGGCCCGGTTTGAGGTTTTGAGCTTTACCTGACGGTTATGCGCAGCGAAACTCCAAGGAGGTACATATCCCTTATGTCCTATGAACAATATTTTCAGGCTGAGCGTGAAGCCCAGCTGGCTGAACTGAAGCAATGGCTGTCCATTCCAAGTATTTCTGCCCTTTCTGTACACAAGGAGGATGTTCAATCCGCCGCTGTCTGGCTAACTGAAACCCTAAAGCGCGCCGGTCTGGAGAACATTGAAATCCACCCTACGGCAGGTCATCCCGTTGTTTATGCGGACTACCTGCATGCTCCCGGTAAACCGACGGTTCTGGTATACGGCCACTATGATGTGCAGCCTGTTGATCCGCTGAATCTCTGGACAACCCCTCCGTTTGAGCCGGAGATCCGTGACGGCAAGCTGTATGCGCGCGGAGCCACCGATGATAAAGGCCAGGTGTTCATGCACATCAAGGCAATTGAGGCCATTCTCAAGCAGGAAGGCACTCTCCCTGTTAACATCAAGCTCTGCATCGAAGGCGAAGAGGAAATCGGCAGCGTGAATCTGCCTCCTTTCCTGGAAGCTAATCAGGACAAGCTGGCCGCTGATGCCGTGCTGGTATCCGATACTGCCCTGCTCGAGCGCGGACGCCCGGCGATCTGCACCGGACTGCGCGGTTTATGCTCCATGGAAGTTAGCGTTCATACCGCTTCCACCGACCTGCACTCCGGCTCGTACGGCGGCGGGGTACCCAATGCGCTGCATGCTCTGGTGTCCCTGCTCAGCTCCCTGCATGATGATCAAGGCCGCGTAGCTGTGGAAGGCTTCTACCAGGGCGTGCCTGAGCTGTCCGCTTCTCTGCGTGAGGAATTTGACAAGCAGGGCGTAAATGAAGAGAAGATCAGAGAATCCCTCGGTCTGGAGCAGCTCTACGGTGAAGAAGGCTACAGCTTTGTTGAGCGTGTAGGTGCCCGTCCGACCCTTGAGCTTAACGGCGTCTACGGCGGATTCCAGGGTGAAGGCAGCAAGACCGTCATTCCTAAAGAAGCCCATGCCAAAATCACCTGCCGTCTCGTCGGTGACCAGGACCCGCAGCATATCCTTGACGCTGTGGAAGCACACCTGAAGGCCAATATCCAGAAGGGCGCTACTGTAAAGGTACAGCAGATGGAAAAAGCCCGCGCCTTCAACATTGATCCGTCTGATCCGATTCTGCAGACCGCAGCGGATGCTTTTGGCAAAGTATACGGTACACGCGCCCTCTTTACCAAAGACGGCGGCTCGATCCCGATCATGGAGAGCTTCTCCCGCATTCTGAAGGCACCGGTTGTGCTGATGGGCTTTGGCCTGGATGATGAGAACCTGCATGCGCCGGATGAGCACTTCAATCTGGAGAACTTTGATAAAGGCCTGCTGACCATCGTCGAGTTCCTCAAAACCGTCTAACACAGTTAAACTCAACAACAAAAGCCAGGGTCTCCGCATAGCGCGGGAACCCTGGCTTCTCATTTTACAGAACTACAGTACAAAAGCCTTGGAGATGATAACCAGCAGAATAAACAGGACCAGAATTGCAGCCGTAGAAGTCATTCCGCCGAAGCCTCCGCCATAACCAGCAACGTTCTCGCTCATGGATCTTTCCTCCTTTGCAAGTGGGTACAGCTTAGAATATGCCTGCTGGCTTTGTATTGACTGGGTTCAAGCCATGAATTATTTTGGAGCTCTGCTCACGTATCTTATCTAAACGTCATCGCCATTTGCCTGTCGGTTAGCAGAATGGTGTCGGCGCTTCCTTCGCCATCAAATAAAACGGAAATTAAATAGATTTTTGTATCATCGTCAAATGCTTTGGCCCATTCTGTTCCTTGTATAAACTGCTTATTGTCTGAATCGTACGCATAATCCAGGTTCTTCTCAAGATCACTCAGAGCTTGATCTCCGTAAATCTTCCTAATCTCGTCACTTTGCATGCCTACTTTCATACCGCCGGCCGTCTCATAAGCAGATTCTGATTCCTCAGTAAGATAAATGCCTGCCACATTATCATCCCGGTACATAACCCTTACTCCAGAGCTATAGGAGAATGAATCACCAAGACCGGCTTTTTCACCCTGGCCGAGCACCTTCTCCGCAGCTTCACGGCTCATTCCATATTTAACAACCGCTTTATCATCATTCACCTTTTGTATGGCTAAATCTTTCGTGGTAAGACCGGCATCCGAAGATCCGCAGGCAGTTAGTACAACTACCAACAGCAATGCTAAAATTCCCTTATGCATATCCATCCCTCCAGATTACTTTCCTAAAGTTTACCATACAGATTAAGAAAACCAAAAAAAGCCCGCTGCCATTAAGGCTGCCCTTTCCCCCGAACTGTGAGAAAAATGCTGTAACGAGCTGGCCGCGTATGTCTGGGCTTCAAAGCTATAATTAAACAAAGAAAAAACCCTTGTTCGACAAGGGCTTCGGCATTTCTGTATAAGCGGGTGATGGGAATCGAACCCACGCTATTAGCTTGGAAGGCTAACGGGGTGGTTTGACACTTAAGGTCAGTAGGAGAAAAGTGGCTTCTTATATAGAAGAAAGATATTAATCGACCCACTTTAAACGCCTATTCGTGACAAAAGGAATTAAATTAAATGCCCCATTTTTGCCCCATTGAAAGAGCCGCCCGGGATCACTCCTGTGGCGGCTCTTTTTCATATTCAATTAGATCAGAAATACTATCTAAATCCAAAGCGATCATGATTTTATTGAGGTTCTCAGGTGACCACGCCTTTGATTTATTGTCAGCCATATCTGAAATGGTTGGATATCTGATCCCCGTCATTTTGGATAGCTGGTTTGCATTCAGTCTTTTCTCATACATTAGCTTGTCCAACTTTAGTTTTAACATAGGCTCACCTCAACTTTAATATACTCGAGTTCAAGAAAATATTCAACGATTATCGCACATTTTTTATACGATATTCGTTTACTTTTATTCGATTTTCGTATATAATAAATATATAGAGAGGAGGTGATACACATGGATAAAGTAACAGCCGGAGCTTTTGAAAAGCTCCAGAAACGCGAACACCTCCTGAGAGTAGCCCGCGAACGATTCGCACTCGGTCGCAGCTCCCGGGAGGAGTTCAGAACTCGGCAGGCAGAGATTCTCCAGCAATTCGCGCTAACGGAAGCGGAGGAAGCAGCCTACGAGCTTTACAGTAAGATTACCAAACAACGCCGGATGTAGCAAGTCAAGGAGGAGCTGAAAGGCTCCTCTCCTAAATATAATCGGAGGAGGAATTTATTTTGAAACCTCGCCGTCTAAGTGGTTATCTGGATTACGCTGTCAAAGATAATGTGATTTTCCCCCTGCTTCTGGTTAACGAAGCTTTGTTTAGCGCCTTAATAGATGCAAACGAAGCAGGGACAGTTCAAATAATTCACAGGCAACGAAAGAATAAATACGCCGGCGGGTATACGCGGGAGGGATAAGGATGAAGAAAGAGGTTGTTCTAAGTCGTTTCGGAACTGAGCAGGAAGCTCTCAGTTATCGGTTCCTTGCTCAGCAGATCCACATGGCTGAGTTGTTCGTGGCAAACATGCCTGATGATTATAACCCTGGAGAATGGGCGGTTTACTACTTCAGATAAAACGTGGCTACGGCCCCACTAAAGGAGGATACGACATGCTGAACATAAACACACGGGTTATTGTAGGCGCGGAACTGGTACTGTCTGTGGTCGCTCTGGTCAAGGCTCGGGGGCGGCGCTAATGCTGCCCGCACACTTAAGATTGGCAGAACTGTACCGGCTGCATAAGGCAGGCAAGCTTACGGAAGCTTACGGCCCGGAGCTGCTGCAATGTCTGGCCATCAATGAGCGGTACTGCTGGGATACCATGAAGCTGCGGCAGCTCACGAATGTTGCAGCTTCAACTCAGGACACTGAATGGCTGAACAGCCTGCGGATCCGCGAAGATGCCCTGCAGCTGACCGGGAGGGCACCGACCTTATGAAATGGGAAGAGCTGAAGCCAGGGCAGCCGGTGAAAATCAATGCCGGCTATCATACAGGCAAGACCGGCATAGTAGTGGCGGTAGGAACATTTGAGGGCGGTCCGTACCGGATCGGGGCGCTGGTGGATATTGCGGAGCCTCTGCTAATCATTATAAGACCCGAGTCGCTGGAGGAGTTGCCGCAGAAGCCGCTGCCTTCAGGCTGGGAAGAGTTTGAGATTTAAGCGTAAAAACCCCTAACAGCCATCACGGTCAATAGGGGTTCTTTCATTTTAAATGATCCTGCAGTGCCTGGCCGACCTCAGCTGTATATTGAGTGAGCCGCAGCCGGATCTCTGTCTTCATAACCTCACGCATCAGACCGAAACGCTCTTGGTACCCACGGTAAAGAATTTTAAAGTACATGATCTGGTCAGCAGCTTCATCGTCTACCACTTTGATGTTCCGCCGTTTTAGATCTTGTTTAAGGGCATAGATGTCCTGCATGATCCGACTCTGTATAAATCGGCCGGCTATTATATAGGTCTGCCTGAGCACATTTCCTGAATGCTCAATTTCTTCAATGCTCTTACCGACCATCTGATCTATGTATGGCAATAGGATCAAATCCCGCACCATCGTCCGTTCTTCATTCGTCAACAAGCCTTTGCCTACCTCTATCATATGTAAGTCCTCCTAATGGTAAAGCCAGTAATCAATATTACCGCCGTCCCTGGCAGTCTGTGTGCCTCCCTGCGGCGTTGTATCGTATGGCACGTTCCTTTCCCAGCCCGCCAGCAATACAGCCGTCTGGATTGGCTTGGATGCATCCCAAAGGAAAACCCGCGGCGAACCGGTTGTAAGGCAGGTGGCCCGGATCCGTCCATCACGGATGTTATTAATTTCAATCTTCCTCTGTGTAATCTGCCCTGCTTTGTCCTGATACACGATTTCAACAGTTTGGCCAATGTTCATTTTCATGCTGACCGCTCCAAAAACAAGAACATTTGTTTGTATTATATGCCCAACAATCAATATTTAGCAATGGTGTGATTTTCCACAAAACTAGTAAAACCCGTTAAGGTTGACGGGTTTATACCGCTGCATTCGTACTGACGCTCCGGTGCTTCCGATCCGTGCAAAAATAGAATATCTATTTTTTTGTATAAAATAATTTGAATTGGAGAACATGTACTCGAGTTTTAATTCTAAGGAGGCTGTATTATGAAAATAAAAGTGACTACGTTGGATGATAATCTTAATGAAGAATTAAAGGAGTACGATCTAAGTGAATTAGAAGTTGATGATGACTGGTCAGATGAGACCATTAAACAAGTAGATACTACTTTGGAGGCTGCAAGCAAAGAATGTGAAGACAAAACAATAATGTCATTTGATTTGCCTGATGGAGTTACCTGCACCTGGAGGGGTTGTAGAGTTAGAATGCGAGTGCATCGCTTGTACGCGGAAGTGTGTTACCCCTCTGACACAGAAGAAGCTGTTAAAGAAGCGATAATGTCATGCTTTAAGGTTGGATTAAGAGCTGCCGCAGCAACTGTTAGCGCCGGAATAATTGTCCCTGCAGTACTTAAGGCGGCAGTCGCGGCAGCTGCCCCCGCCTTTAAGGGGGCATTTGTAACTTGTATGGCTTCCAAAATGTCTGATGCAATTACAGTTGATGTTAAATATGAGAGTTACCGCCGATAATTTGGCTTCTCAAAGTTTTTGCCCCCTTCGACCTATGTGTTTAAGGGGGCAGATACACATTAATCAGAAGATAAAAAAACATTTTCAATATTCTGGGTTATCACAATCCTCATCACTACCAGAGTCCCAAGAATCGCATTAACTGCTGCTGTGACCTCGTCATACTTAACCGGGGACTAATTTAAACCCAAAGATGGCCCATACAACCTGCACACCTAACAGAACGGCTACTGTCAGGGTTAACCACATACGGAACTGGACCAGTCTGCCTTGCTCAGGATGCCTGTATTCTCAGAGTTTATAATATAAGCAAAAAAGCCTATCGACCGATTAAGGTTAATGGGCTTTTATTGAGGTCTGAGGTGATGTTTAGGTGATTTTTTATTATTATGTCCCAGCTCATGTTAGTTATTCCGAAGGTCATTATATGTATGCTCTAAATTCAAAACTTTGTCTGACGAAAAACGATCCGGATAGCTTAATGGAATCAGGCGTGAATTTCTCAACAAACCCACCATAATCAATAAGGTGCCCGTCTGGATCCGGTTCTTCCCGGTACCAAACAGATACTTTTGATTGTGCGAAGGCAGCAGTTAGGAAGTCTATATCACTCTCAAGGACTTTATATGTAGTACTCAAACAATCACATCCTAACCTGCAGAAACGAATTGAATAACTCCAATTACTGTAAGAATAATAAAAAATCCAATAATAATGCTTAATGCGGTCCAAACAAACTTTCTAGGTCCGTTAGCAGATGATTTCTCTAGCCTTGAAATTCGTTCTTCAAGCTCGTGTATCTTTTTATCTGGATCATGATTATTCACAAAAGCCCCTCCAAACATTAATTCTTAACATTCCACTTGAATTTATTATAATTAATCTGGAACATTATGTATATGTAGGTAAGGAAATTTCCTTAACGTAAAACCCCCCCACTAATGCGGGGGGTGGGAAAGTATTATTTAATAAAGACTATCTTATTAGTATGTATTGATTTTTTATTACTAGGTTGATGGTTCTGTCGAGTTCTCTTTTTTCCCTTCATCCTTCGAAGTGTTTCGTTCTTGGCTGTATTCTTCGTGAATAACATCATATCTTGACTTAAAGCTCTCAAAGTCTGTAATTTTACAATTCTCTTTTTGGATTAGGTGTAAACTAATATCCTTATATAATAAACTAAGTTTTTGAATAATTGAAAATTCTTGTGTCGATCTAATTTGATAATTGGCAAAGGCATCCCACGTATTAACAGCAGTTAATAACGCACTTAAAATAACAGCAATATTCTTCACTAAATTCACAACAGGCACACCATTTAATTCGGCTTCTGAATTAAAAGTCAAACCAAGGATGATTGTTATTAAGGCGGATAAAACTATCGTAGTTATTTTAAGCCACTTTGCCCAATGTCTAAAATCAGTTCCTGCTGCTTTACTACCATTCATGTCAGCTTTTATGATTTCGGCTAAATATTTTAATTTAGTACTTGATTCTAAGTGCTCATTTTGCTCCATCGGTTCACCTAATTTATTATGAATGTATAAATGTCGTCATTTCAAGCAAGAAAGGGTCTGTAATAATAGGTTGTTCACTATTTTGGTTAATTTCAATTACTTGTTCTAAAGTCACAGTGTTGATAACTGTGTTCTCCCCTCCACTTGTAGTGGACTCAATATTGATGGAAGATGAAGGGGATTCCAACTTTAAATCATCAGGCATCCTATTTATTGCATCAAATGCACAATTAGGATCATATACATTATCTTCAACAACATTCTCATAAATCTTTTCCTTAAGGTGAAAGTATATTTTAATGTAACGTTTAATTTCATTCGAGTTATAGCTTTTTGCGCATTCGTCGCAAAACAACCTATAATTTACTTCTCTTGAACTATCGGCATCCAAATATATGCGTTCTCCACAAGTCAAAGTACTACATTCAAAAAAATAAACTAATTCAAAAATACCTCCCTCTCTAGCATAATACATAAAGAATCGGAGAGCTTGGTCTGACTTAATACCAGCAAGATTAGCAAAATGAAAAGGGCTTAGATCTCTCTTGCTTTTATTGAGATTCCAATCAATAAACTCATCCAAATATTGAACTAAGGATAAAGAGAAATATCTAGATAATTGATTCTTCTGGAAAATGTTCAACAATTTTTCGTAATACATAATCTTCTTTCTCCTTTCTTCCAGTTCTTAACTTAGCATAATAATTGATTACAATAGTGCCAGTTCTTGATTCCATTCGCACATCTACAAAATTCTCTAATTTATTATTGATGATCCAATGAAATCCCCCTTCGTTCATTTTCTCCATTTCATGAATTATTTCTTTTAATTGCCAAAATGCTTTGTAACTATAAACAGGTAATCTCTTTTCAGCATTTGAGGATGCCTTGCTATGGTCACCTTCCCTGAAAGAAAACTTAAAAACCCATCCTTTTACAAAAATTTGAGACAACATTTTGCTGCTTATATCCTGATACACCACAGCCTTTATCTGTTCTATATACTCTTCCTTAATATCACTTAGACCAAGTGATGTTAAAAAATCAGTTATTAGTTTAATGTTTTGAGGCGGCATCTGCAGATCTAATAATTGTTCGGCTTCAAGGCTAAGTTCAGCAAACATGTTGTAAATTGTGGTTAATGCACTATCTTCATTCAAAGAAATAATATTTAAGTTAAGACATTGAAACGCTCTTCCGAAAGAAGTTAATCCACATACGGTGTCTTGAATAGATTTAATAATGCTTAATGGTTCACCGTTAATAAGAGTGAACTGCAATTGATTAAATTTAATCAAAACAAAATTAGACTCAAAATTTATATTGATGCCACAGAAAGCGCTCGTTGGACCGTTATCTTGTGCCAGAACATCTATCCGTAACAAAATGTGCAACGCTTTTAAAAAACCATTATCATTATATTCAACGCGTGTGGTACAAGGATTAATTTTATCTGTATTGTCATCCCAGTCAGTCAGACTCAAGTTAAAATTCAAAGAATTCTTTCCGTCAAAAAAATCATGCACATCATCAGCATCAAAATTAGCATTTAAACTACATTGATCAAATTGGTAAAGATAATGCAAATTGTTATTTGAATAATACAGCTGATCAAATAAAAAATTATCAAAGTCACTTGCTGAAAAGCTTACATCTTCATCAGCCAACTCTTCCTCAATCAATGTTTGATACTTAGTGTACCGCATTCTAGTAGTCGCAGCCTCAATTCTAGTTGATCGCCCTTTTACCTTGAAAGCAGTACAAAAATCTTTCAATTCTTGAATGTGTACATTTTTTAAAACTCTTTCAGTGATCAAAGATATCCCCCTCAGTTAAGGGGCGTCTGAAATGACTATTGATAAAAACGCTTTTGCAATTAGAAGATTACAATGGTATAATTAACTTAATTGCAAATTGATTTTTCAACAGACATTAAGGTAGCCGCCTTTTGTCTGTTTTTTATTTTACAATAAATTGTAGAATTTTGGTAGGGAATTTTTGTTACATTCGACCTATATGCTTCATAATATACGAACACAGGTTCTTATTCAAGTTTTTTAACTATCTATCTTGCAATGCCCACAAGCAAAGCCAGTGGGCATAATATTTATCGTACACAATACACTGAGATCATGTTAAGCTCGAACTAAAACCAATACAGGAGGAACTAGTTTTGGTCAGAGCTTTAAAAATCATAGCATATGCCGAGTTTGTGTCGGTGTACATTTTCGGGATCATTGTTGGTAACACCGCAGGTAAGTATACAGATTTTCCGTTAACTTTTAATAATTTTGCTTGGGGTATTATGCTATCCTACTGGATAGGTGGATTATTAATTTGTGTGTTTATCCTTGCGTTTGCTGCTATCCTGGATAACTTACAATCGATTAATCTAAGAGTACATAACATTGAAAAAGAGCTCTGTAATCAAAAGCAGCCTCGTTCTGATATCGAAGTCTCCTCAGCCTTAGCTCTAATTGATTAAATTTAAAGAACCCACCTCAAATACTAACGAGGTGGGTTCTTATTTTTATTCTTTATCTGAATTATTAGCATCCGTAATGGCTTCAGCCAGCATATATACGGCACAGGCACCTACAGCTGCTATGATTCCTGTAATTTTAACCGCTGTATCGTCTGAAGCACCTACGGCCCCCAGGATCGAGGTGGCCAATGCAGCAACCAGCGCCCAAAACTTACGACTGGACAACTTTGCTTTCCAATCCACTTTATTCACCTTAACCCTCCTTTCCGGCAGGCAGGATACCCGCTTGCCCCAATATCTTCATAAGCCGGTAAAAGTCAAAGCTGCCGCCTTCCGGCGTGTCGATCAGCCCAGCATTGTACGCCGCCTGAACGTATGGAGCTGCCCAATCCGGGATTTTAGCAAGGGCAGCCCTGTCCTCCAGCTTCTTGAGCCGCTCGCCTACCTTACCGATGCTGTTTCCCTGCTCTTGCACTGCTTGTTTAAGCACATCCTTGCTTTTAGTCAGGCTGGCTACTGTGGCCGCCAGATCCTTGACTTCAGACCGCAGCGCGGCCAGTTCCTTCTTTTCCTCAGCTGACAATTCATCCGCCTCCTCTTGTAATTTATCAATAACGGCATAAGCAGCAGCAATCTGCGCGGGTGTCGGCTGGGCCCCTGCCAGCAGCTTGGTAATCGACAGGCCAAAGGTTATCTGAAAATGAGGGTAATCCTTAAAACTGGTCCAGTCTCCTCCCCATTCAAACCCGAGCGCCTTAGCCTGCTGTACAACCTCCTGCCAATCGGCAATACCGTCCTTATCACCGTCACGCTTCATATCCCAGGATGCACCGGAACCGTCCGGCAGCAGCAGTGCAAAATCAACAGCCAGTCCGTAATTATGGTAGCTGTAACCGCCCCGGGCATTTGTAACGATGCTGCCCGGCTTCGTGCGGCCCTGCGCGTAAAGTCCGTCCTGCTCAGCCTTGGATCGGTACCCTTGTGTAATGATGATCTGTACTCCCCGAGCGTAAATGCGCTCAATAAGTGCTACAGCAGCTGCCACAACCACCGGGTGCAGATCAACAAGCCGGGCCTGTGATTTAAGCTTTACCTGAGCCAGTGTTAGCATCGTCGGTATCCTCCCTTTCCCGGACTGCCGGAAATATCATAAACAGATCCTGCCTGCGGGTATACATCAGCACGGTGAGGATCAGCAGCCCCAACGTTGTGCAGGTTTGAGCGACGGCCCAGGCATTGGACTTGAGGGCAGCATAAACAGAGTCGGCCCCGGCCCCGGTGACGTTGCTGAATCGAATCCAGAAGGCTACGGCCATCTTCACGGTGTAAGCTCCCAAGAACGCGAAAGCAGCCAGCATAAATAGGCTGACCACCCGTGCCCGGAAGCGAGTCCGAAAATATAAAAAAAGCGCGGCTATCAGCAGCAGCGCACAAGCAAATGAAATACCATATGCAATTAACAGCAAAATATCAATGCCCCCCATGATTAACACCCCGATCATAAATTAGAAATGGAGCAAATCCGTTATTTGCGATTTCCTCCTGAATTTCTTTGGACGTGTCCTTATATCGCTTGATTGAGAATGCGACCCTGCGGGACGCCTGCGCCAGCTCCTTCTCTCTCTTTTTGTGCTGGGGCGATAAACGTTTTATCCAGGAACTAAACACGGTTATCCTCCCCTATCCTCATCATTACCGCTGCTGGCGGCATGATCTATTTTGAGTCTCTGCAGCACCTCAAGCGTCGGTGCCATAAAGTCAGCTCGCTCTTTGTCCAGGATGCCCTGCAGCCGGTCCCTATCTTCCTCGGCCTTATCCAGCAGCTCCCGGGGCACCATTTTCCCGCTCCGAATATCCCGAATGATACTGAATATGATAAACAACAGGACGATAACCACAATATAAGCCAGGCCGTATTTGTCTGCGAGCGGTAGCAGCTTTTCGAGATTTGAAACACTATTGCTATCCATTCCCCCGCTCCCTTCTATTTCTATGGTTTAAAAAAGCCCCCACACCAGGTATGAGGGCAAAATAAAAACGCCTCAATGGGCGCTACCGTTATTCTCTATTCAGTTTCCAGCAGGGCGGCCACATCCGAACGAATAATCTCCGGCACCTGCTCCAACGTCCTGAGTCCTTTACGGATCAAGTTTACGTATACTTTAGCCATTGTCTTCTTCACCTCCCTCTGCGGGGGCTGCTGGGTCTTCCGGCGTTACAGGCTGCTGTCCGGCAAGCACCAGCTCATAAAGCTCAGCTAGACCGACCTGCGCTTCTACCGCCTCCCGTTTGGCTTCTTGCAGCTCCTCGTAGCTCTCTGCTAGTGCGGCCTGAGTGTCCAGCAACTGTGCCTCTGTCTCATTGAGCCGGGCAAGTGCGTCCGCAAGCTGCTGCGCGGTGTCAGCCGATCCAGTCTCCACGGCTTCTAACCGGCCTTCCAGTGGATTCGGCTGCGGGCCGGGGTAGGTAAACTCCAGGGTGCCGGACCCCGGATCTACCCGGTAGCTTTCGGCCTGCGCAAACTCGCGGGAGTGCTGGCCGTACTGCAGCTTAAGCACGCCGACCGTCTCCCGGACCCGCTGGGCCAGCTCCTTGATGGCAGCAAAATCCTGGTCTTCGGTTGGCTCTGTGTAGCTGCGGCCAACATACTCCCCGGTGTTGTGAATTACATTGCCGGTTGCCTTGTCATAATAAATTCTCATTCCGATTTGCATGTTGTAAAACCTCCAACGTTCATATTATAAAGCGCTGCTCAGACCGTTTCTTGATACGCTATCCAGCTCAATGCTTCATACCCATCGACAAATGGGATTGTTACGGAAAACCCATTAGAAAAGGCAGCTCCATTAAATTGACCCGAATCGAGCATCGTCCCGTTACCATCACGTCTTGACCACATCCATCTGCCATTGGCAAAACCCATAGCGGTCATCCAGCTTCCATTGTTAATCCCCGTCACTCGCACTACAACACTGCCAGGGTTAAAGGCTAATCCGGTGATATTGGCCGTGCCGTCAGTAGTGTAGAAACTGCCTGTCGCCCGTCGTGTACCCTCTACTAATGTGCCGGTAACTCCAAAGACATTAACACCACTACGAATATTAGCAGCGATAAGGTCTGTTTCAGCTGATTGTAGTTGTGCTGTTGATACCTTTATTTCTCCGGCACCCGCACCCCCTTTTCGATATCCCTCAGAAGGATAAACAGCCAAGCCTCCATCCGGCCATATGCCTACGCCTTGAGCCGGATCACTACCTGACGTAATAACTGGCATCGTACCCGCCTTACCGAAAAGCGTTATATCACTGCGCCAATTCCGGCGATTAGCTAAATTTCCCTCATAAGAATGGATCGACGCTGTAGGATCGTAATAACCTGCAGGCGGATTTAAGAAGAGGTCCCCGCTATCATTTAGGATTGTACCGGCCGCATCCTTAGCTACGCCCCGGTGATCGGGCATTGTTCCATTAACCACCCCATTCTCTCGGCCCACTGTATAGCCAGACAATACCTGTGCTGCTTCCGCCGTTCCGTACTCACCCCCTTCACCCTGTAATTGAAAAACTGAACCGTCATAAACAAGCGTATAGACGCCACCAAGAGCCAAAGCAGCGTTATTGCCGTTTGGCTTTTTGATTGATTTGGCTCCCAGGCCGTTGACATTGAGCGTAGCCGGGCCAGGGCTGGCGACATGGGCCTTGATGGTCAAGCGCAACCCGACAGTCAGGGCAGCTGGCGCAGGGTTTAAGCTGGCCGCTAATGCCGCATAGGTGCCGGTGGTAACGGCGTACGACAAAGATCCTTGGACCACTTCGGCCAAGGTTTTCCCTGCTAATGTTGAATATTTAGTATTCAAATTTTCTCCGTTGAAATGAATATCTGGAGAATAGAAATAATCGCTTCCTTCCACATAGCTTATCGAGCCGCTTATCTCCGCATTTAAAACAGTACTACTTTGAATGTTATACCAGTCCAGACCAAAGATACTGAAATTTGTATCCCCGTTAAAGCTTATTGTCTGGTATTCTGCATCTGTTATATATACATCTATACCGCCATATTTCACACCATTGTATGTGAAGGTACACGGTCTAAACACTTGAGATGATGCCCCTATTTTAAACAAAGACCAGTTCATCGCAGTGGTGTTGAAGCGTTTTTCTGCCGCTATCATAGCAGTTATCTGTCCGTTAAGTCCGTTATGTCTTCTCATTAGCAATAAGCCGTTACTAAACGAACTTGCAGAAGGGTTTGTGTTTGTAAGCTCGCAAAGCGCTATGACAGACCTTCTATAAGATGTCGTTTGTAAACTACCTGTCAGATTAACCCTTCTTGTAACACTTTGTGGAAGGATCGCGTCTGGAAGAACCCCTGCTGATGTCAATCCTGCAATCCCGCTCGCAACATTGTACATGCTACTGTTTGGTATACCTACCCAAATGCCCCACGCACTGTTGACTCTTCTTCTCATGAAATGATGCGGGGTTCCCGAAGCATTAAGGTTTATAGCTATCTGAGATATATAGTCATTACCGTTATTTGTCCCAGAATGAACTTGAACTTGTATATGCCACCAATTCGTTGAATTTGGAGCATTCACAAGATTCACACCGTCATAAAATCCAGCAGTGACCAAACTATTCAGATTGTAGCCAGACTCAAGAATTAAATTTTTACCATTATCTTGAGTTAAGGAAAATTTCTGAACCGCATCTGGTACGGCTGATAACGCAATATCTCCGTTACTGTCCAATCCAGCATACCCGCCAGAAACATTCTTTTGGGCAGTTGTCTCTATCTGTTGCCAAGCAGTCCAAGTGCTAGAATAATAATTTCGTGTATATATTGCTGGACTACTAGCAGATGTACTGTAATAGATTATCGTTTGATTGCAACCTGCACCATCTGTACTCACCGTTGTTTTTACAGTAAGGTTGAAACAATATGAACCAGTAATTGGTTGATTAGTCATTGTGCCCGCTTGAGCATTTGAGATAGTATAAAACTCTCCCTCTGCCAACAGTGTATTCAGGTCTGTATTCATGGCCATTGCAGCGGCCTTCACCTTAATTTCTCGCCAAGCCGACCAAGAAGACCCACTATTCCGACTTTCTCTCGTAAACTTTCTGATTGTCGTTGCAGTATTGACAGTTGCATAAACATCAGCATCTTGTGTTATATAACTTGAATTGTATCTTTTCACAATTACGGTTGTTGTCGAGCCTGTCACCGGAAGATCGGGACTTGTAAAGGTTAAAGTATACATACCTGTTTCAAGCAGCGTATTAGGGCTTACTGTAGGATTTCCGCCTTTACCTAAACCCGTATTACCAGTAAGGGCATGCTTTTGAATTTCATACCCAGACTGTGTCACTGTATCATCTGGTATCGTTTGAACTGCTAATGGGAGTGTTGTCGCTGCACCTGTATAAGGAGCGCCTTGCGTCCATCTTTTTGAGCCAATCGGTCCGAGAGTTTGGATTTTAACAGCGTAAGCATTACCCTGAGTATTCCTAGATTCAATGGTAAGCGTCCAAAGCCCATCCTTCCAATAAATATCGGATATAGAAACGTTGTTCCTCATCGCACCAGATACTTCAGTGTATTCCGAGGTTTGTCTGTGTATGGTGGTTGCCGCACTCAGCATCACATCTAATCTTTTCGTGAGCCTACCCTGTGTCTCTGCATTATTCCAACTACCAGCAATTGTAATCTCTACAAATCCGCCAAAAGCTTGAGCAGGGAGTGTGTAATCTATTTTCTGGTTAGCTGTACCATGAGCAAAACTGAATGCAAATGCTCTCTCTGCATATGCTCCTTCCAGAACTACACCTTTACCAACTACATATGAGTCAGAATCTAATGCAGCTACCCCATTTGCAACATTTCTCTGAGCGACAGGAATATACGATGTAATTGTTGTTGCCAAAGCATTCCAACCCGCACGCTCGGCCGCAGTAATGTGCCGGACGTTATCATTAACATGTGTGGTTAAATTGGTCTGTACCGCATTTGCCTTTGTTGAAGCGTCTGTAGCAGCTGCAGCTATTGCCGCAGCCTGCGCACTGTTAGCCTTGGTTTGTGCACCTCCGGTTGTCTCCTTGGCGTTCCAGTCCGTGCGTTCCGCAGCTGTGATATGCCGGGTGGTATCATCAACATGAGCCTTTGTCTGCTCCAGGTTAATGGCCGGCGCCGTTAGAGAACTCGCCTTACCCGTTATGCCCTTGATTAGCGTAAAAAGACTGGAGAATAAGGCTGTAATCGTCCCGGTCAGACTAGGCGTTACACTTTCTGTTGCTGTCCGGCTGCCAATAACAGAATCCGAAGCCGACCCAGCGCCGCCAGCTCCAGCCGTAATCCCCGAAAGCTTCGTTTTCTCGGCCGTTGTGTAATCATTGGCAGACAGCCCTTTGCCGGATACCTTGTCTACCTTATTCCCAACGGCAGTGTCAATCTTGTCAAAGTTATCATTGAGCATTTCCTTAATATTAAATGTGTCATTACCGTCCGTTGCCGGATCTTTCTTCAGCAAATCCAAATTCGGTGTTTTACTTGGCATAAGCGTCAGTGTCCTCCTTTCATGTATCCAAAAACGGCGCGAAGTCGGTAAGCTTACGCTGCTGCAGTTGATTTAAGGTCATTGCCTGCACCTCCCGCAGCAACAAATACCGATACTTGTATTCCAATGCCATGTGTGCCGGCTTAAGGTCTTCCAGTGCTTGCTTCAAATCATCTAAGTTTGGCGGAATGCCCAAGGTATCTACAAACGTAATAATGATCCTGTACTCTGCTGGGACGACGGCAACCGCTACAGTCCCGCCATCATAAGCCTGAGCAACATTTTTAATCATATCGCCGGAGACCTTGCCATAACCGCGCATCTTGGAGATGATAACTGACCGGCGTTGGTCTATGGGCTTTCCGGCGTCTACGACAATATGCAGCTCATTTTCAAATCGATCGAGTGCCCAGGTAGCATATTCGGGATAGGCTTGATGTAGCAGTTCTTCAACCCTGCTGCCAAGCAAATCAAATTCCGGTCCCTCGGCCTCTAATAATTCGTTCATCTCCACGATTTCAGCATAGTATCCCGGCAGATAACCCTTTAATCGATCTGTGCTGCTCATGCGGCCGTCACCGTCACATTACCAAGCACAGGCACTGCATCTTCAGCGATTTGGATGTTTATCACACCACCATTGACCTTGAGATCGCTATAATCGACCACCGGTGGGATGTCCAGAATCAAACTCTGTATTCGGGTGTATCTGACCAGCGTTTCGGTAAAGGCCAGGCTGGCCAAATAGGTCTTTAACGCTTCCTCCAGGAGTGTCTTCACCTGTACAGTGGTTGCGCCCGTAGCAAGAGTAACCTTTACGGATACGTGTATAAGCACTTCTGTCGCGCCAACCACAGTCACCACCGGACCAATCGGAGCAGCTCCGTTGCCCATACCATCCTTTGTAGGATCAATATAATTCTGCACGGCTGCCACAATAGCCGGCGACGGGGCACGCATCTCATTGTTTAGCAGAGAGACTTTTACGGTACCTGGCCCATTCCATAATGGGAATGCCTTCGCCCGACCAACGCCGGCGATCTCCCGGGCCCACTCCTCATATTGGTATCGGTTGCCGCTGGTAATTGGCTTGGAGATGCGCTCCTGGTACCGTCCATAAAGAGTAGCATCCGTCTCCCGGTCTACTCCCGGGATGAGAATCTCAACCAATTCAGCCCGAGCCAGATTGTTAATAAAGTCAATGGGCAGCAGCGGTCCAAAGGTTTGGTTACCCGCGGATCCTGCTGTCTCTGCTTCGAGCCGATAATCGCCTATGGCCAGCCGATCAATAGCCCTGTAATTGATCTCCCCAACCGAGAACCGGCTACCGGCGGGCACGTCCATTGCGCTCCCTGCAGAATCATAGAAGCGCCCGCGTATTTGTGCTTCAGTAGCAGGTTTTCGGGATACTCCGGACCACGATACGGCTTTATCCAAATAATCGCCGCTGGCTGTATCTGCAAACATAAGGTTTGCGTTTATATCCATCTCCACGTACATTTGCGCGAGCTCCAATGCGGCCGGCGCCATGGCATCATAAATAATACTGCCTTCGCGCTTGTCGATGTCCGCCGGCACACGGTCCAGCATCCGCTGCAAAATGGCTTCAAAAGTTTGTGACTCATACATTGCTGCTCACCTCCAGTGCATCCGTATAATTGCCATAGTCACTTTCGACCACAAACTGAACTAGAGCTGTATCTCCCTCGTAGGAGAAACGGAACTGAGTCGCGGAAGCGATTCGGTCATCTGGCCTTAATGCTTCTTTGACCCAGCGCTCCACCTCTGCCTCAAATACAGCCCGACCGCTTACTGCGCCTACATCGGCCTCATTACCATAAGCATCGCTGTAAATCAGATGCTCAAAGCGAATGGTTGAGAGCATCTTAAAAACGGCTTGCTTTACTGCTTCTAGCCCATCCACAGCTACGCCGCCGATACGCCCCCTGGAGAGGTCTAATTTATAGGTAAGGCTTGGCTGGGGTGTTTCCTCCATATCCTCATTCAGCAGCACGATGTCACTCTGAGGGATCATCCACTCACCACCCTGTCCAAAATGATATAACGCTGTCCACCCTGCATCCGGAGCAGCAGGAGCTTATCATCGGCAGCCAGTGCTTTTCGTAAGATAATGGGACTGGTCAGTGCTTCGCCCGTCGTTCCGCTGCCGGACGTGTGGGTGTGCCGGAGGTTTACCTTTAACTCCGTCAGCGATTCTGGGATAATTAAAAAATCCTCTGTCAGCTCCAGCCGATTATCGACTATCACCTTGAGAGGATTTACGCTTACGACTCTTCCCATCTGTACCATGACCGGCCCGGTCGCATCGATTGCGCCCAACGCCGCTTGCTTAATGGCTTCCAGCATATTTACACCAGCCTCAGCTCCAGCTCCATAGTATGCACTCTATCCGACTTCTTGTGGACACAACTATCGACCAGGAAGAATTTATTAATACCCATTTTCTTTATATACAAATTGATATAATAGCCGGCGCGCAGCCGGTAATCGCCCAGAGCTTCAACGGAGAGTGACCGGGATTCGCGATTCCGTAGAAACAGCAATTGCGTCAGCTGCTCATTAATCTGAGCCTGGTTCAGGTTTTCATCCACGCTCTCATAGAGCTGCAGCAGTCCCCACTTTTTAATTGAGTTACTGTCTTTGGTTACATAAGTCTCCCGCTTGCCCGTTTCCTTATTATCCTTGTACAGCACAATCTGATTATAGGTCTCATCATCAATGCTGCGGGTATAAGCGTAATCCGTCATTAGGCTGTCATCGCCAATGACCAGCGGGAAACGCATCCCGGTGATGTTCCGCAGGCTCAGGCTGCCGAAGTTGTCGTAAAATACAAAATTGGTCCCGTAGTTGATCAGTGTTTCATCCAGGGCCATGCAGATCATATCAATGTAGGTTTTGTTGTCCCGGATCTGAGCAGGGATGATATACCCACTGTTCTCCAAGGTTCCTGTTTGGAGCTGCATATCCTTAGCGATTTTCTGGATTACCTGGGTCGCCGTCTGCTTCGTAAAGACATATGATCCTGAATTTATGAGATAACGGATCTGATCATAGGCCAGAATCTCAATTTCTTCTGTCTTACCATCATTTATTTTAAAAATGTAGCCGTAGAAGATTTTTTGCCCCTCATCGGTATACCGGACCACATCCCCGTCGTTTATCTTAAACCCCTTGTCCTGGTAGATCCCGCGGTCTATGATTGTAAATTCTAAGGAAGCCGGCTTGCCGATCCGGTACGTACTCCAGGTAAGATCGGATACAATCTCCGAGACATCCCATATGTTGCCGTCCTTATTGTCAATCAGCAGTTCCATTCGATCACCCCGGGAGCTTCAGGACCGTGCCGATTTTGAGCGTCTTCAGCTGCGCATCCGTGAGGCCGTTCAGTTTTTGGATCTCTTTCCACCGGCTGCCGTCGCCCAGTTCGCGCTTGGCAATCTTCATTAGTGTATCGCCTGATTTCACGGTTACCGTCTTCGGCTTGGCCCGTTCATCTGGACGTTTAGCTGGCTCCTTCTGCGTCGTTGTCTTGGTCGTGCCGGCTGCTGTCGGGGTTGTCTTCAGCGTCACCTTCTTGGCAGCGTAAAACACATATTCCTTCAGCTCCAGCTCATATTCAAAATCACCGGGAGCGCCGGCTACCTCTTTATAATTGAATATCTCAATACTCACGGCCAGATTGATCTTGAGGCCCAGGCTGGTAAAGATAAACCGAATCGGCTTCCTCTTGCTCATCCAATCCTCAATGAGCTGTATATAATCAGCCGGCTCCCCCCAGTTAGCGGATGAGACATATTTGGGAACGGTGCCGCCTGGCGGGATGGCCGGAAAGAAACTCTCGAAGTGAATCGTCTTGAGCCCCGGTGCTTTAATCACATTGATCTGGCCCAAGTCTGTGATGGAATATGTCTCCCCGTCCCCTTCACCGGAAATTTCAATCTCTTCCGGAAGAACGGGCAGCTCAAACCATATGGCCCGATTATTAAAGCTCAGTTCAATGCTATAGCCATCTGACATTAGGAGTACACCCCCTTGGCCGAGCTGGCGACTTCTTCAGCAAGCACTATTCCAATTTTTTTGACAATGGAATCGACATGGGCCTCACTGTTTACCGGCCCCGTCTTCACTTGAACGGTGGGGGTCAGCGTGACAAAATTCTGGATGTTTTTCATCTCGGCCACATCCCGCATGATTCTCATGTCTTCCTTGCTGATGTCGATCGGCTTTTCAATCTTCCCTACTTTATCAACCTTCTTCAGCGTATCATCAGCCGCATAAGGTGTCCGGGCAGCGTCCGCTCGCTTGTTCCAGTCATCGAAATTATAGGCGCTGCCGGCTCCTGCTTTGGCGGCAGCCTCCTCATCCTTTGACTTCTTCTCCGCAGCAGCTCGCTTGTCCTCACGGTCTTTGAGGAACTTCTGCACATCTGCTTCCCGTTCCCCTGCTTTGGCTGAAAGAGCCGATTCCTTTGCTGCAAGTTTTGCATCCCTGGACTGCCGGGCAGCTTCTTCTCTGACAGCTTCGCTGGCTGCGAATTCGACATAACCGATTGTGTCTAAGGTCACACCGGGAATATCCTTAAGCTTTTTTATTAGACCATTAATTCTGTCTATTGCTCCATTGGCCAAATCCTCCAGAATCTTAAGAGAAGCCACCTTTGCATAACCGAATGCGTCTGCAATACCGTAGCCAACCCGCATGAAAAATAGAGGAATTTTATCAAAGAAACCCAAAATGACATTCCAGGCGCGCAACATGGCCGCAGCGAACTGATCATTGGTCTGCCACAGCTGATACAGATAAACGATCAGAGCAAGAATCGCAGAAGCTATAAATATAAAAATGTTGGCTTTCATTACTGTATTTAAGGTTGCCCAGGCTGCCGATAGCCCGCTCGTAGCAAGCGTCTGCAGGAAAATAGCGGCGGTACCTGTGCCTGTTGCGATTGCCGCGATACCTTGTGCCGCCGCAACCGCCAGTGTTCCAGCTTCCCAAACGGCAAAGGCAGCCACCAGCCCATAAACGATAGGTTCGATATTTTTCCAATTATCGTTAAAAAAGTTGTATACAGCTGTAACGGTGTCCAGTAGGATCATTCCTCCTCGGACAACCCAATCCAGTCCTGCGCTTAAGGAGGCGAAGAACGGATCAAATTTCCCTGCTTGGAATGCGGCATTAAGCTCTGTAATGAGAGGCATTAAGGACTGGACAGCTGCTGCGCCTGCTTCCGCTAACATAGACCGGGCGTTATTCCCTAATGTCTCCATCTGCTTGGCTGGACTTTCCATCATTTGTTCAAAGGCCGCTTGACCCATCTTTTGTTTCTCCAGCAGCTTGTCGAATGCCTTGATAAAGCCGTCGATGTCGCCTGTCTTACCCAGTTCATCAATTTTGAAAGCTCTGATATCTGTTTTTGACATGTTAAAGCGCTCAGCCAGAGAGACAATATCCCCGCTCATCGCTTCCTTAAGCGCGAAAGCTGCGCCCTCGATCCCATTCCCCGCACTGTCAAAAGCATTCAATTGCTTAACCTGACGATTCAGAGCAGTGAGCTGATCCGTATTTTGAGTGGCAGAGAAAAATGACAGTGTGCTTTGCAGAGACTTATTGACGTCCTGCCCGGCTTTCAGAGCATCGTCCTTAAACTTCTCAAACATCGCAGTACCAATCTCCGCATCACCCGTTCGGGCAATAAACATATCAATCATCTTCTGCTGCTCCATCGCCCCGCCTATCGTCGCCTCTCCCAATGCCTTAATGCCGGACATAGAAAGGTAACCACCAACAAGCCCACCGAGGCCAATACCGCCGCCAAGACCCCCGCTCCCATTCCGCCCTCCGCTACCAGCGCCACCTCCACTTCCACCGCCTCGGCTACCCAGCATCCGGTTTACAAGCAGACGTAATCGATCAACCGTAGTAATCAAGGTGCGTAGTAAGGAATCCAGTGTAGCCGGTAGCGTCAAGTTAAGCCTTGCAGTAATGGTGCCTATCCGCGCCTCAATCTGAGAACGCAGCAGTGTGGCCTGATGCAGCGCACGTGCAGTGTCCAAGGTTACGCTGACACGGATAGCAGCAGCTCGGTTACTACCAAGACCATGAATGAGGGAATGCAGCTGTGACCTAACCGCTGCAGACTCAGGCAGCTCTATTCTTACTTCTGCAGTTATGGTCCCTATCCGGGTTTGTAGCTGCACTCCCAATAAGGAAGCAGCCCGCAGAGCCTCTCCAGCGTTTAACGCCGCTGTAATGGAGATAGGCGGCACTGCTGCCCGAATTGCTGCCAGTTGAGCTGGCAGGTCCGGAATATCGACTCTCATCACAGCTACAATCACACCTATGCCGCGCTGAATCTCATCACGCGTATTAGCAACTGATCGAATTGCTTCTGCCGTATCAAGTCTGATAGATAACTGCAGGGCAGGCAAAGAAGATTGAATCGTAGCCAGCTGAGCGGCGAAGTCAGATGTGGCCAGCCGTACCTCCAGCACTGATGCGCCATATTCAGCTCCTATTTGCTGCCGCACCGTGCGGAGCTGCTGCAAGACCTGTTCCGAGTTCACGGACAATTGTATGGCATTGCCTGGACCTAGTGCTGCCAGCAGCTCCTTGACTCGCTGAAGCTCCGCCACGGCATTTCCCACTTCGATCTGCAGGCGAACGGCCATTTGCATCTGCGCACGAAGCCGCTCCATAATTGCAATGGTTCTATTCATTGCATTATCTACTGCCGCCAAGCGCTGCGTAAAATCCTCATACAGTTTGATGCTGGCTTCAATGGATGGCATAGCCTCCTCCTTTCTGAGTGCATGAAAAAAGCACCCCAGTATGGGATGCTGTTTAATTACTCTACGCTATTAAATATTTCTTTGGCTTTTGCGTTATTGGTTTCTAGAACAATTTTGCCTTTAACCGGCCAGTCTTGCATAATTGAATTATATTTTTCAATAGCCTTTTTAGCCTTTGCATTTGTTTCATATTCGTATAATTTAACAGTGTTAGTACCTATGTTAAATATTATCCCATCTTTTGCATCAATCATTTCATATTTGGGCTTTTTCTCTCTATTAATTCCTTTTTCTACCCCTGAGTCAACATCATGATTAACATCTTCTCCAGAGTTGTTAAAGGCCTCAATAAATTTATCCATCGTGAGATTATCCGCTTCGTTAGACGAACATCCCGAGAAAACCAGCAGCAGACAGATGATTAACAACCCGCTCCAAAACTTTTTCATGTCACCCTCCAAAGGTAATATTTACAAACAATATACCAAATGGTAGCTTGAGGGGTCTATTACTTTTTACGAGCTTTGGCCGCATCCTTCTTTTCCTTATCGATCCGAACGGATATCATAGCATAGATACCCGCCCGCTCCCGGGGAGTCATCTCCATCAGCTCATGCGGCAAAATATGCAGCTCGTGGAGGGCGTAGTAAGCCAGGTTCGCCTCCGGATCGCCCTCCTCGATTAGTTTTTTACTTCGTCCACCAATTCATTCAGATCCTGATCGTAACCATTCAGCGCCTGCACACGCTCCATCAGTGCCGTGAACTCGCCCGGCAGCAGCATCTTCCGCAGAAGGGCCTCTGCACCTCTTACGCCATAGGACTTCTGCAGCTCTACATCCTTTAGATTCGGGTACACTACGGAGGCTCCTACCATCTTGGCCAGGTAATCATTTGTATCAAATTCAGGTGTGTACACGCCGTTACGGCCCTTTACCTTTTTAGTGGCTGCTTTCCGCAACTCCTGGTTCTCTTCCTCTGTAATGCTTACGAGCTTCCACGGAATTGGCTTGCCATCCTTATCCTTGAACCGCTTGGATACGACAAACTCCTCTGTTGCAGCTACCGCTGCAGCCTGTGCAAAAAATGCTGAGAATTCGCTCATTTTCAATGTTCCTCCTAAATTTTATTTTAACCGAGCGTCGGAGTAGTGAAAGCTTGACCAATATCGACATCCTCAAAGGTAAACTCCACATCCTCCTCAAGGTTCTCAGAATCGGTATCCAAAGACACCATGACCACACTGTCAAGGTTGACGCCCAGCAGTGTAACGGTCTGTGTTCCGATTGTCGATGTTGGATCCTCATTGGTTACCGTGATATCAAAGAACGTATCCCGGCCTGTTTTGATGTAATCCAGCATGAGCTGCCGGAAGCGTGTCGTCACATAAAAAATAGTCATCGTCCCGGTACCTGTCCATCCCGTTGCTTTATGCTGCACACCGCGCCGGCCCAGTGTGCGCACTTCCGCTTTATTCTTTTCCGCGGTAGCCTCAATTGCCTTCACATAAAACATTTCCTCAAATTGGCCATTAATCGTAGCGTAAGCCCGGCCCTCTTGGCCGCTGATGGTATCTCCAGCTTTTAAAAATGCCATCCTATTTCACCTGCACTTTCATATAAACTTTTTCGATGGAATCCACCGGTTGAATATTAGCTTCAACATAGATGGCATCAGAATCAGTGCCCGGCAGAACAGTGATGTCCGTCTGAGCATCAAAATTCTGTATGGCGTCGATGCCCTGCAAAGCATCCAGGTAAACGACAATTTCCTTCCGGAACAGCGCCCGGCCATCCACGTTATTGCTGACCTTACCGATGTAGGAAGCCTCAAATATCCGCTTCAGGTCATTCGCAATACCGTCCAACACCCGGATCACCCGATTTTTATGGAAGGATTTATTCTTGGCCGGCGTGTAGCTCAGGAAAGTATTAATGTCCTGCTCCACCACTGCACGTCCACCTGATGGTGTAAAGATAAACTCTCCCGCACTCAGTGCCGCCTCGATCTGGCTATTCGTGTAACGCGGAGCCACATCCACAGCATCGTCATAGGCTGCATAAGTCAGTGACTCATTCATCTCAGCACCGGCAGTTGCTCCAGCCACCCAAGCCGTTGCCTGCGCTGCTGTCAGTGTCGTGCCATCCGAGAGTACCACACCATTGCGGACACTAAGCACGCCTTCGTTGTCCGCCGTCGGGTAATTCTCCAGCACAGCCTGTACCTTCTTGCCCTCTGCATCCCGTAGGCGGCGGATAAATGCCGCGTAGACGGCCTTCAGGGCGTTGTCCGTGGACGGCAGGGCCACCGTCTGGAAGTCGTATAGCTCGAGCGCAGCCAAAAACGCAGTGTGATCCGCATTAGTCACGGCACCGTTAGCCCCGCCAACCAGAGGCGCACCAGCTGAAGCCGTCAAGGCTCCGGTACCGCTCCACACGATCCAGTCATTAGCGACCAGACCGGCAATATTGGAGACCACCTGCGTATCAACAACGGATCCGTCCAGGAGCGTCTTGACATCAAACTTTGTATTGTCATCCAGGTTCGTCTGCACAACCACCCTCAGGGCATTGCCGCGCAGGCCGCCATACTTGGCTGTCGCCGTCAATACGCCGGCGGTTACCGCTGCTTTGGTACCCTCATTGAGTTTGTACAGCAGCACTGTCCGGGCTCGCTTCAGCGTCTCTCGTACCAGCAGCAGCTCAGGTGCGGTAAGGTCATAGCCCAGGCGGGTCAACGTATCCTCGCCAGCAACAATCGGCGTGATGACCTTTGCTGCGCCCCAGGGCAGTGACAACGCAATACCGGCTACTCCCCGGCTGCCCGCAGCACCAAGCGTACCGCCTGACGATTCAACATTGATGTATACACCAGGTCTGACTTTATTCTGTAAAGTCCATGTGCCTCCAGCCATAACCTATTCAGCCTCCTTATTCTTAAAATCATCAATCACTTGCTGCGCCTCGGCCACGGTGTATAGTTTCTCCTGTTCCAGCAGCGCCGCCAGCACGTCCTTATCTTGGTAGGAGTACTTGGCTGACTCTAAAAATTGCCGCTTCGTATATGCAGCCTCAGAGGCCGTGGCAGCGGGCATACTTTCAGTGCTGGTTGCACCTTTTTGATTTTGTTCTTTCACTTCAAACCGCCTCCTTGTGTCATTGTCTGCATTTTCACTTCCGGATCCCGCTCCCGGAACAGATGGTAATTGTACTGGACGAAGAAATGCAGAATCCCATCCACGATTTCATGCCGCATGCCGGTGCCGCGGTATCCCCCCTCACTGCCAGTTAGATACTCGATTTCCGCATATAGCCGCTCAGCCATCAACTCACAGGCTTCCCGTGGTGCTGCATCTCGATCCGGGAAGTAATGGACATCGAAGGAGTTAAACCGCTGGCGTCGCCGGTTAATTCCGCGGGCTTGGTTACCTTCCATGAGCAGCACAAAAAAGCACGGCTGCTGCATGCCCTGCTCGACCGCTTCGTCATAGACCGGTAGCTCCGGTAAAATTAACGACAGCTTCTTAATGAGTGCGTTCTTAATATCCTGCATGCTCATCGCCCCATGTGTCCTTCCATGTATTTTTTCAGCTTCCGCTCCATGATCGCCGGCAGCTCCCGCTCGAGCTCCTGCACAGATAGCGTCAGCATGAACTTACCGTTCACCCAGCCGGTGCGGAGGCGGGTAACATGACCGAATTCCACATATAGCGCATACTCCACGTTATTCGTGATTTCTACATGCACCCCACCGTCCGGCAGCCGGACCACTTCGCCAATCTGCCAGCCTTTCCGCAGTTCTCCTGTTAAGACGGGTGTCCGGGCGATTGTCTTGGCCAGCAGCCGGCCAGCCAGCTCCCGGATGCAATCCTCGACAAAGGTGGGGAAGTCCATCCGCATCCGCTGGAGATTCTTCTGCAGCTTCTTAAAATCGGAAAAGTCAAAGCTGCCCAGCCCACTCATGCGTTCTTCACTTCCCGCAGCTTAATCTCCTGATGGGTAGCGTAGCGGAACGGCTGCCCTGCCTGCTCGCCTTGGAAGACCATCCCGTTCTGCGTCACCGTAATCCGGCTACCGGGTTGTATAAGCACATCCGGAGAAATAAATAGCTTAGCGTCATAACTAATCTGATTGGCTGCTACGGTCTGTGTCGCCGCGAGCAGAGACGATTGAGACAGCGCACAGGGCTCGTCAGCCAGCACAACAACCGGCTGCTGCCGCGTCTTACCGGTTACCGGGTCTTTGACATCCCGCTGCTCCATGACGGTCGCCAGTCCCTCATAGGTACTTTCCAGCGCGGCCCGCTCTGCAGGGATATTACCGAAGCTCGGCATATTACCACCTCATCCTACGGAATGCGATCAGCTGCGCCTCATAGTTTCGTACAAAAGCTGCACCAGAGCCGACGGTAACTACTGCTTTGCTCCCGCCGAACGTTGTTGTCACATCTCCGCGCTTAATACTGGTGACGGTCGGCGCGGTCTGCTCGAACTCTGTCGCATACTTGGCCCGGTAGAAGTCCTCCGCGATCTGCAGCACCACCGTGTCCAGCTCACGCGGGATAGAAGTAATATTGCAAAAGGTCTTGATCGCCTGGACGATGGACTCCAGAGCGAAGATCAGCTGGAAATCCTTCGTCACGCTCTCAAGCGGGATGCCCAGCAGCACCTTGAGCTTCGGCAGATATTTAAGATGCTCCTCCATCGGCCTCACCCGCTTTCAGGATTACGGCCAGCACATCCTCCCGTTTGGTCGCTTCGCCCAGGTCGATGCCGTGTTCTTTGGCATAGACTTTCAGCTCCGGCAGCTTCATCTCAGTTACCAGTATCGCTGCAGGCGCTTCATCTTCCAGGAAAGTGACATACTGCTCCAACCGGGCAAACTCCTTCTCTGACACGCTGAAGGACTCCCCCTGTTGGTACAGCTGGCCATTATGCCGAATCGGTATTTCCTTGACTTCCACTTTCACGCTAATTCCTCCTTGAGGGCGGCGGACCGCCCGTTAATTACAGTACAGTAGCCTGGAACACTTCATCAGCTGCTGGAAACGACGGGAGCGCGGTAGCTACTGCCTTAGTCCAGGTGCTAACCGGATCCTTGCCTTCCTCATATACCATAGCCAGCACATTACCGACCTTGGATGTGTCGATCTGCGGGTTACGGGCCAGACGGATTTCCTCCGCTGTCGGACCATAAATCGTTTCACCCAGCGGGTCGGCCGGCAGCATCACGAATTTGTTCTGCGGGAAGTAGCGCAGCTGCTCATAGGTACCGTCGGCCTTCTGTTTGCGGTAGACCTCTTCATATGTCGCAATGGTAGGAAGCTCAAGCTGGGTCATGAAGGCGTTCAGATCGGTGCGCGTAGCTACCCGCGCGGAATTATTGCCGAACAGCGCTCCAATTACTTTCGGATTCCGCAGCAACCCAGCCAGGGCAGCGGCAGAAGTCAAAGCGCGCTTTGGTTTCGTTCCCATGGAAGCGTACCAGTCCATCAATTGCGTGATTGGATCACTGTCGGGATCAGACCACAAATCAGATCCGGAGAGGACTTGTTTGTGATTAGCCGGAACCTTGTAATCCAGAGTCAGGTTCAGCCCATTCTCATTCAGCGTCACCGTACCATTTGAGGCCGCCTCCATTCGCATAAGCTCCACTCGGGCACGAACACCTGCCGTCAGAGCGTCCACATCGTTGTATACCTGCTTCATCAGGTACTGCTGTTCTGCAGGGGTCCGCGGGTTCTCCAAAGCGATAATGTCCTTCTCCTTCATTTGACGTTTCCGCTTAATCAGCGCCAGCTCCATCGCTTGCTTTGAACCTTCACGGCTATCAATCTCCGCTTCGGTATCAAAAGCATGAACACTGGCAATGACGGGAACCATACCCGCCCCTTTGATCTGGTCGAATTCCAACGAATCCCGCTTGACCTCAGGGAACAGGGTTTCACCCAGCAAAGCCGGGTACTGACGGTTGCCCAGATAGTTCAGAATTTCGGGCTGGCTAAAAAGATCCAATACACTTGGCATGATTTATAATCTCCTTCCGCGCTTACACGTTTTGTTTAAATTTGATATCCGACTTAGCCGCCAGGGACGTCTTGGCAGCTGCAGCCAAAGCCACCGGCAAACGAGCTTCCAAAATCCAGGCATCCACCAGCACGGCACCTGGCTGCGGGCCTTGTGTTACATCTGTGTCGGTAAATACAATACCGATGGCTGTAGCATCATTTGCTGGATAAGGTGTGCCCGCCTTAACAATTTTCCGGCCCTGCTCATTGGCAGTTACATCCTCATCACTAATCTGATAGGTGTAGCTGACGTACTTGGAGCTGGCCAAAAAGTTGATGTTTTCGGCCTTCCCGTAATCTTTGATATATGGCATTTGTTAATCTCCTCTCTGATTTAAGCCCATGGGTTATTAGCGGCAGCCGGCGCTTTCCCGGAATCGTTGGCCGCCTTGGCGAAGTCTGCGGCGACACTGGCCCCGCCTTCACCTTTCGATTGGTCCTTACCATCGGGCGACTTGAAGCCTTTGAAGGTCGGCCCCTTGGCCTCCTGTTTCTCGGCAAACAAAAAGCCCTTGCTCTCGCGCAGGGCCTTCACCTGGTCTTCCAGCCCGCCCTTCACAGCGCCACTGTCGTCCAACTCAATTTTCGATTTATCCAGGAGCCCGGCAACGATATCCGGATCATGTGCCTCACCGGCCAGCGCAAGCTTGAGAGCCGTGGTCAGCTGCAAATCCTTCACCTTGGCTTCATAATCCGTTTTGGCCGTCTTGTTTTCATCCTGCAGCTTGGTGATCTCCGCCTTTAGCGTCTCATTGTCTCCTGCAGACTTCTTCAGGTCCTCCAGTTGGCCAGCTACCTTGTCACGGTCTTTCTCAGCCTGTTTCTTAGCTTCGGACACATCGTTATACTGACTTTTCGGTACAAAGTGTAGCGGCAGTGTCTTACGCACCTCAGCATCAATTTTTTCGACCTCGGTATCCGCAATGCCCAACTTCTTCAAAAGCTCTTTTAACCAATCCATCTATAATTCGCCTCCATTGATTTTTATAGCTGCTCTCCAGCTCGGGAGTGGTCCGTTATGCTCCGGCCCATGAGCAAATAGGCCGCGGTAGTCTCATCCGCGGCCCAACATAAAAAGCACCCTCGCATATTGGAGAGTGCTTTTACGATTGATCTTTTATTTTTTCTTTCAGGTGATCGGGCAGTGGCGGGATCTGTTTCATCAAATGATCAATAAATTCGTCGCCTTTCTTGCTGAAATCCGGACTTAGCGGTACATCATCATATTCGTGGATCAGTCTTTGTTGCTGTGAAGTCTTCCTCATACCCCCACCCCATTTCTTTTACGAGTCTTAGCAGTACCTGGTAATCAAAGTACTCTGCTTGTGCTGTTTTTGACATTGTAGCATACTTTTTATCCTTTTGTAACAAGGCATTGACCTCTTTGAAGATGCCCGGTAGTACACTGCGAAGCGCCACACCATCAGCGGCCGATTCCGCAGCATAAACGAAACTGACTCCGCCATTATGACCTGCAGCCACAACAGCCTGAATGGATAAGTAATCTCCCAGGTTCAGAGAGTCCTTTACATTTACCCTCGTGCCCCGGGGATGGTTATGCGTTAAGATGACAGACCGCGGCGGTGCTGCTATCAGCTTCTGATGCATTTCCTGAGTAAAGGCTACTTTGTTAACCGAACCGGATAGCCGAATCAGCTCGTCACCGCTGTTCATATCCAGCGCAACAAGAATTTCTTTACTCTCCTTGTACCCGCTTCGGGCAACCTCCCGGTTTACATCAGCTACCTTGTCCAGCACGTCATCTGGGATATTCGGCAAGTCAGCAAAATAACTGGCCCGGGGATTGTACCTCCGGTTGACCAAGCCACGACGCGGCTCCTCTACGGATGCCTCAAACTCATCCATCGTTGGTAGTGAAAGGGACTGTTGCTGCGGAATGCCCACACCTTTATCAGCAGACCCGGGAATCTCAATTGTGGTCAGCGGTGTTTCCGGCTGCTTCCGGGCCGGCGCTTCTGCCAAAACCGGTTCTGCTGCTTCAGGAGCATACTTCTTTTCCCACTCTGGATAGGTGATATCCTCCGGCACCTTATAGGTCTTGCCGTCATCGTCCCGGGCCGCCCGCTCCTTGATGTTGTCCTCATAGTGCGGGATGGTCGTGGAACGGCAATAGGCATGTAGCGGTGGGTAGTTAACATATACGATAGCATCCGTTACAGCGAATACTTTTCCGTCCATATCCCGGCATTTTTCTGATGTCCGTTTATCCAGAGTGGCCGTGAATCTATATTCCTCGACTCCCAGCTCCTTATACCCCGCCAAGCGAGACTGTCCAGCAAAAAAAGCTGACTCCGTCAGGATGAGCCGCTCCGCAACCCGGTACGATACGCCCAGCCTATCCTGCAGTTGCAATATCATCTGCTTGGAGGTCTTCCCACTGATCAGCCCTTGTGTGAAGATGTTGCGCAGCTCGCCGTTCAGCCGAACCCGATCCGTCCAAATCCGGCTGCTGAAGTTGCTGCCGTCTGCTGCCCAGGGAGCGGATAGGATGGCTTCCAACTCCCTTTTATCGATTTTGGCGAAGGAAGCACCAATGCCTGCCCCCTTTTCCAGCTCAAATATCGTGTGATAGTATCCATCCTTGTAGACGTTGCCCAGTAGCTCCGTGGTGCCGGCCAGGCGTTTCGCTGACAGCTCCTCAACATGCTGCTTCATCTGCAGCTGAATGCTCTCCAGCCGAGTCACACGCACACGGATGCTGGCATTCTCCAGTTCCTTCATCCAGCGCTGGTCGATGGCGTTCTCCTTGCCGCGGGCGATATAGTCATCGACAGTCCACCTGAATTCCTTCAGTTCCCCAGCCTTCAAGACCCGCTTTGCTTCGGACAAGCTGACCAGGCCGTTATTGTCCGCGAAGCGCTGGTAAAAGTTGTTCACATCTGTCTGAATAGCGATTTGGGCTTTCCGGTATTCCTTCTGCATGGACTTCGTAAAGGGAACCCCCTTATTGATTAGGGATTCGTTGAGCTGCTCCATCCGGCCGGACCAATAAGCGGCTGACTTCATTCGTCATCAACCTTAATCTGGGGCTGCTGGCTTAGCATTGCCCTCACCTCCCGGTTTAGCAGACAGCCCGTAATCGTCCATCTTGTCCAGAGTTGCCTGCTCCTCCGCTTCAATCCGTCGCAGCTCCTCCTTGGTATCCGTTACCCATGGATGGTTAGCCACGATTGTCTCCCTGGATATGACACCGGTGCTGTTACTGGCATCGGTAATCGCCTCGGACTCATTAATCAAAACATCCCGGTTAAAGATAAAGGTCACCGGCTCCTCAGAATAATCCTTACCGGTTGCAGCGGCCAGATGAGTGTCAATAAACCAAAGCAGCTGCTGCAGCCCGGCCTGCAGCTCACTTTCCAAGTCGTTGCAGTCCAGATCCAAATCCTGATACAAGGAGCGGAGAGCCACGCCAGAGGGGGCACTGGCAAACTTGTCGGACTGGGTATCGACCCCACGCCCAAACTCGAATATATCCTTGCGGGTCATTTCCATGTGGTTCTTATAAGCTTCCGTATCCAGATCCAGGCTGATGGTATCCACTCCGCCGTCACCGTCTACAAAGGCCACCCGGAAACGGGCAATATTCTCGCGAAACTCCCCGCCACCCTGACCGCTGTAGTTCTTGACTACGTAAATACTATTCGGCAGGTCCTCCAGGTTGTTACTGTTGGCCGACTTCTGCTTGTCATAGTCATCGACTTGCCTTTTGATCAGCTCAATTAGCGGCTGCTCCTCGGAATTGTACTTGAAGCAGACAAACGGGATACGCTCCCAGTTCAGCGGATTTTCAGCGTTACCCTGGACGACAGCAAGGTGATTCCGCTTCTCCAGCAGCCTGAGCTTGCCGGTGTCTTCCTCAAAAATCCGGACGCCGTCCACGTCCCACCACTCTACGCGCTTCACTGTCTGCTTCCGTTTGGCCACATACCCCTCAATCTCATAGGTCCGAATAAAAGCGGACAGTTCAGTATGTGCGGCATCCTTCCAGATCGGCAAGCACTCTTCCGGATTCAGCCGCATAAAGGCCAGCTTGCCGGTCTCAGTATAATACGGATGCAGCCAAGCTTTGCCGCAGTTAACGGCATCCTTGCCCACATTCTTGAAAAGCCGCTTGAAGCCGTCACCAAAGAACGATTCCAGCTCATCCTGATAAGCCGTCTGCTCCGTCTTCGGCAGAAACGGCTTGGAGAGTAAGTATCCTGCTTTCTGATCTACCAGCTTGCGCAAAAAACCATGAGGGATCCGGTTATCGGCCAAATTGTCTGCAGTCACCAGCCGGCCATCGCCATCAATGGTCTTCCGGCGCTGCTCCAGGATATCATTTTTGATCCGGTAGTATCGCTTACCAGTAATCATCCACTTCCGTTCCTCGGAGCGCTCCCAGTCACTGACTTCAGCCTGAATGATTTCCTCGAGCGTCATGGGCGCGTTAGCGTCCAGGTTCTCCAGAATCTCCTGTAAGGTCTCCATCGTTTTACCTCCTTCCCTGTTATTTCTTGAACGACACGCCAGTCTTTTTGTCTATCATCTCAGCTAATCCAGTGGTTGCGTCTGGGGCATCATCGTTTTTATTTTTACCTTCTTTTTGGTAACTCGTCATAGCTCCGTAATACTCCGGCCAGCGATCACGCCAGTTGACTGGATAATAAATGTGTTCCATCACAAAATTACTGTTTGATAGAATTCGCGCAATTTTGTTCTTACTCTGATGAAACCATTTGACGACCACGGAGCGGGTCTTATGTTTCTCCCAGATTAATCGCTCGACATTACGTGCATAGCCGCGCCCTCCGCTGTTGGATTCGATCTCGGCCAGGTTCACTGCATTCCGAACAAACATATCCGCCGCAGCTGGTTCCGTGGTCTCCATCCCGTCTTTGGTATACAGCACATCCAGTACATATCCCTCGCCCCTGTAAACGCCCGCAACAATTGAACATAAAAAATCACTGCCTTGGTCAGCAGTGTCCGTATAGGATATGATTTTCTCAAACAATGGACGCCCTTGTTCATCTCCTGGGGTATCGGTGTACGTTTTGAACGATTTGTACAGTCTGCCCTGAATGTTGATCGGAATCTGCTGATAATTGGCGCTGGCGATATCAGCGCCCATGGCCCGCACCTTCATGTCGTAACTCTCCCGGGACAGCACATCCGGACAGAGCATCGTGTCATCATCCTGCAGGGCCTTCATAGTCAGGTGACGAACGCGCTTCTTCTCGGCCTTGAAATGCTCCAGCGCCCGCCCTGCTAGGTCTCCCGTGGCCCAGCGGGTCATGATGATGATAATCTTCCCGCCTTCCTCTAAGCGGGACAGCATCGTATTGGTGAACCACTCCCAGTGCTTCTCCAGCACGTTCTCGTTGCTGGCCTCCTCGGCATTCTTGATCAAGTCGTCGATGATCAGCAGCGTGGCCCCGAAGCCGGTAGCCGTGCCCGTAGGAGACGTAGCCAGATAGCTGTTATAGCCGCCTTCCAGGCTCCAGAGGTTCATAGCCCCGTCCCCGCGCTGAATTCGGACCTGCGGGAAGATGTCGCTGTATACGATCACGTTCGGATCCGCCTTTACGGTGCTTATGCCGTTACGTACGGCTTTCGAGAATGTTGTGGATAGTGTCTCGTTATAGGAACCGGTCATGACCTTCTCGTGCGGGTTCTGACCAAACACCCATTGTGCCAGCATAGAAGCGGTGCGGCTCTTACCGTGTCGGGGCGGCTCGTTGACGATCAGGATATCATCGTCTGATTGATAGAAATCCTGCATCTCTCCGCACAGCTCCACCAGATACTGCCGTTCTGCGCGGTAGAAGTCCGGCGCCATGACCTGGCAGAAGCTGAAGAACTCGCGCCGGGCCAGCTCCATGCGGGCACCTCGGATGATTGCCGCCTTATCCACTGTCGATCAGCTTCCTCAGCTCGTCTGTCGTCAGATCGGCATACGGGTTGTTTACATCTACGCTACCGCTGTGCTGCACTTCCTGCTTGTCCCGCCACTTATCCGGCCGGCGATTCTTCAGCCAGAAGATCTGAGCCGTGGTGTCCCCCTGGACTTCCTTTGTGACTCGCTTGGTCTCCGCTATGACCGTGACCCATTCGCCGGTCTCATCATCCTGCTGCTTCACAGCTTCCTTGGTCACCTCATCATATTGATAACCTAGTGCCCGCTTCAGTAGCGCATTCTCGACAGCACGGTCCACAACCTCCTTGCCCTTTTTTAAGGCGTCTGAAATGTCAGGAAACTTATTCTTCCAGTCATACAGCGTTTGACGCTTCACGCCCATATTTAAGGCTATCTGTTCGTCTATCAGCCCATCGCGTGCCCAGCCCTCAAGCTTCAGCAGCCCTTCAGGCGTGAGCCAATCGTGATATTTACCTTTTGCCATAGGGATGCCTCCTTTTGCTCAAAATAAATGGAACCTATTTACAAATATAACCGTTATACCTATTAATATTGTTGTGGAGGTATCTTAGATAATGGAAAACACTGAAAGATTGAATGGGAAAGAATGGACTAGCTTAGTTGCCGAATCTTGTTTACAGCTCATCCCTTATATTGGAGGCTCCCTTGCCACGTTATACTTTGGTGCAAGGGAAGAGAAACGATTTAAGCGACTCGAATCGTTCTATAAAGAATTAGCGGAAACAGTTAATCAACTTAAAATTGAATTTCCTGATATTAGTAATTTCAATCAAGAAGAGTTGATTTTTCTGATTGAGGAACTGAATGAAAAAGTTGAACGTGAAATATCTGAAAATAAGCTCAGGCACTTCAAAAAATATTTGCTCTCTACACTAACTCAAACAGACCAACAAAACTTTGAAGAACAGAAGCACTTCCTGTACACACTAAGTGAAATGAACTTGTTGGATTTTGAGGTAATGTCCTACTTATCACAAAATAATTCCCCCGTTATTTTGGATAAAATACCCAACACGGCAAATGATGTTTACGCACTCGTTGGAGCTGTAAATAAACTACGGAATTTCGGCTTTTTGGAGCTTCCACGAATAAACTTCATGTGGTCAGGCGATAAAAAAGAACATTCAGTTCAAAATGTTAATATCACATCATTTGGATTAAAATTCTCACAGTATTGTATTCAGTACAATTGAAAGAAAAAGAGCCCTCCGCAATGGGGGCTCTTACTTATAGACAGACTCATAGCACTGTAGGTTGTGCGACATGTTGTGCGACAGTACGTGCGACAAAATTTACAAATATTCCTTAGAAACCTTATGTTTTGCCCGATCTACGTACATACGTACGGTGTTTTTAGACAATTCAAGCTTATCTGAAATCTCCTGAAGCGTCAAGCCCTGCGCCATGTGTAACAGGAAGCAGGTCCGCTCCCGGTCGCTCAGACTAAGCAACGCATCTACCAGCCTCAGCCGCTCGGCCTCTGTGATCTCCCGTGCTGATAGTTTGATATAGATTTCCCTCTGCCGGTATACGTCCGTTCGCTCGGCCCCTCTGCGGCTCCCTGGACGTCTGCCGCGCCGCATCCAGGTTAACGCATACCGCATGTCTGCCAACATCCCGGAGACTGTTTCCGCCTCCTCTGCTGCCGCAGGGACGGAGAGGTCCAGGGTATCCCGGTATCTCTCCAACACATGCGTCTCCGCAGCATACTGGCCAATCAGGGTTTCGATCCATGTCGCCTTGATAATACTCATGCCGCTTCCTCCTTCGCTAATTTATCTATTCGCGCTTTGACCGCAGCCATTAAGGCGTTTTGGCCTGCGGCCTTACGCTCCAGCGCTTCTACGGCTTCGCCGTCTATCGTATCCTCAGCCACCAGGCGAATGACCACGATGTTATGCTTAACGCCCTGCCGGTGAACCCGGGCGTTGGCTTGCTGGTCCTCCTCCAGGCTCCATATCTGATCAAACCAGACAACCGTCCGGCAGCTCGACTCCTGGAGGTTCAGGCCGTGGCCCGCTGACTTTGGGTGAAGCAATAGCAGCGGGATCTCGTCATTGTTCCAGGCCGCGATATCCTCATTACCTGCGGCACCCTTGCGAAGGATCTGAGCCTGCGGGAAGCGCTCTTGAATCCGGCTCAGGCTGTGCTTGAAGTTATAAAACACCATGACCGGCTTTCCGTTGGCCGCCTCGAAGATGTCCTCAAGCGCGTCCAGTTTGGCATCGTGAATATGTTTCACGCCCTTATCCTCGTCATACACAGCCCCTGAAGCCATTTGCAGAAGCTTGCCAGACAGCACTGCCGCAGTTGTAGCTACCACATCCGAATCCATGAAGGGCAGCAGAAGCTCCCGCTCCAGCTTCTTGTACTGCTCCCTGGCTTTCGGGGATAACGGAATGGAGATTGTACGGTCAATCCGCTCTGGCAGTTCCAACCAGTCCTCGGCCTTCATACTGACTGCGATATCTCCAATCGCCTTGTATATATTCTCCTCGGCCTCTTTCTTCACCCGCCAGTCATGAACCACATGACCGCTGCGGCTTCCAGCGTTGAAATACCGGTCCCGATACCCGGTAATCGTCTTGCCTAGCCGCTCCCCTTGGTCCAATAGGTATACAGGTGCCCACAGATCCATCAGACTATTGGGGGCTGGGGTACCGGTCAGGCCAATCAACCGCTTGATCATCGGCCGCACTCGCCGCAGCGCCTTGAAGCGCTTGGACTGGTGATTTTTAAAGCTGCTTAACTCATCAATGACCACGGTGTCAAACGGCCACTTGCTGCCGTACTCACTAACCAGCCACTCCACATTTTCGCGGTTAATGATCCACAGGTCCGCGTCAGTCTTAAGCGCCTTCCTGCGGGCATCTGCACTGCCCAGCACCTTACTGATACTCAAATGCTGCAAGTGGTCCCACTTGGCCGTCTCGCGCGCCCAGGTGTCCTGTGCCACCCGAAGCGGCGCAATCACCAGAACCCGGGAAGCATCGAACAGGTCATACAGCAACCGGTCAATCGCCGTTAAGGTACTCACTGTCTTGCCTAGGCCCATTTCCAGAAGCAGCGCGATAAAGTTAGTGTCTAAGATTCTCAGTGTCGCATAATCCTGATACGTGTGGGGGATGTACTTCAATTCGGCATCACCTCCCGAATGAAGCTCGTGATATCCTCCAGCGAATCTATCTTGTAATGCCGCTGTCCCAATTTCAGCAGCTTCCGCTTCCAGTGTTCTTGAAGTGATTCCAGTTGCTTACCTGGGGCCTTCATCTCGACATAAACTGTCAACCCATTCGGCAAGATGACCAGGCGGTCCGGCACCCCACGATTCCCGGGACTTACCCACTTCGGAGCCAGGCCACCGATCCGCTTCACCTCTCGGACCAGTTGGCGCTCCAGTGCTGACTCTCTCATACACTCAACCCCCTTGTTGTTGTCGCGCACGCACACGCGTATGTGCACTATTACGTGTAGCATACGGGCGCTCACTTACACAATTTACCTACTCCTATGCTATCTACATTTAACCGTTACAGTAGAGTTTCACAGCAACATCAGCAACAATATGGCCTGAATCCTTGCCTGGCTTACGCTTGGCGTGTTTCCGTGAAACTGTTTTTTCTGGCAACGTCTTCGCAACGTCAGCAACTTTGCTCTGTTGCAGCATGTCTGTCAAGTTGCTGCGAATTTCATCTATCTACAACGGGGGGAGGCAACGCTCAAAAACCAATTGAACACCGTAACCTGGTATTCTAGCCTTACCTTTGCGCTCTTCCCAGCCAGGCATTTTACGCATGATATCCGCAATCTCTCTGGCTTCCCATGGACGGATAGACCCCGCTCTATTAAACAGGCATTCCGTCCAGATCTGAGAGGCACACACTCGCGTCCTGTAATTGGACGTAACCTGACCTAGCTCATCCTCCACTGGCTTCTCCAGCCACTCCTGAATGTTACCTGTCCGTGGGTCAACTTCAAGATGCTCCTGCTGCATGAACGCAGCGGCTGCTTTAGCCACATTATCCAAAGCTAAAATTTCCCCTTCATTATAAGCCTGTAACGCCTCTGCCCAGATCTGCCCCACCGTCCAATCCGTTAGGTGTTCCCAATGGCTAAACTTAGCCTTTACCGGAAACACTTCCACAGGCCAAAATCTCCGGTTCCCCGTGGCATCCCGCAGGAAGTCCCGTGTATTGGTCGTGCCGAAGAAGACGCACTTCCGTGGAAACTCCGATACCTGCCGATCATAGGCCACCCGATACCGGTCCTCTGTCTTACTAAGAAACGCCTTCACCTCATCGACTTCAGACTTCTTCATGGCGCTCAGCTCCCCGATCTCGAAGATCCAGCCGCTCTGAAGGTGTTCTCCCGCCTCTTTATTTTCAAATGTCCGCAGCGAATCTGAGAACCACCTCCGCCCCAGCTTCGCCAGTAGGCTGCTCTTGCCGGCCCCCTGCGGGCCCACCAGCACAAGCATTTCATCAAACTTGCAACCAGGCATATACAGACGGGCCACGGCCGCCAGCAGCGCCTTGCGCGTCACCTGCCGGATATAGTGAGTATCCTCAGCACCCAGATAATCAATAAAGACCGTATCCAAGCGCGGCACCCCATCCCAGGTCTGAGCCTCGATGTATTCCTTAATCGGATGAAACTTGTGCGCATGGGCCACCTCTGTGAAGGCATTTTGAATCATAGCCGCCCCGCGCAGCTTGTGCGCCTTGGCGAACCAATGCTGAAGGCGCTTGTCATCGGCACCCAACCACGGCTCATAGTCCGCTTGCGCGCGCTCACGGCCCCGCCACGGTAAGGGCTTACGAATGACCTCCGTGTTCCCAAACGCATCATAGCCCAGCACACCGCCCCACTCCTCGTGTGACAGCAGCAGCTCCACATTGCCCGCCGTGGCCAGCAGGTCGCCTGTCTTGCTATGCAGCTCAAGCTGCTCCTTCCAAGCATCATCCTCTGCCGTGTCTTCCTCCGGGTCATTGTCATCGTCCAGATCACCATAGGAATCTGATATCTCGGACATCCGCTCCCGCTTGACCTCCGGGAGCTGGATCGCCCACGCCTCCATTGCCGCGACACTCGGCAGCTTGGAAATATTGGTTTTCTCACTCACCCGCTCATCCAGATGGCCAAACTTATGAATGCGCACTAAGTCGAACAGGTTATAGCTGCGGCCGTCCGCCACTGGGTCGCTGTCCTGGTGAGAATACGCCAGCTCCTGGTCCGGGAAAACCTCCAGCCCATTACCAGAAGTCCCCTTGTTGTAGGTGTAGCGGTTCTCCATAGAGCCCGGGCTGTACTCCTCCTGAAGGAAGCGGTCAATGCCTTCCTCCAGCGTGAACGAACGGCAGAACAGGCCAATGGTGCCGGTCTTCTCGCGGGGGTCCTGCGGCTTCTTATTAGAAAGAATCGGATCGGCTGCGTGCGGATGCCGGGGCCACTGCATGACGTCCGTCCAGTCCTTGTAATGACCCAGGATGGCGTCAACGTCCAGCGCATCGCCCTCCAGCACCTCCAGCACCGGCTCTGCGTCCTTGGAACAGGACGGCAGATACATGAGCCGGTGGACATCAAAAGTGGTCTTGTCAAAGTAATCCATCCCGATTAGCTCCGCCAGCTTGCGGCTGACAGCGGCGTACTCATCCGGGCTCATGGCCCGGTTTGCGGGGATGATCAGCCGGTACTTGGGCCGGGCGTCCCTGTGGCTGTGCGTGGAGTAGACCACATAGGCCGTGCCGCCGATCATCAGGTCAACGGCGAGCAGGAAGTCCTCGTCCCCGCTGTCTACGTCCAGCGTGATCAGCCAGCGGCTGTCGATGTTCTCCTTCTTGCGCCGGCCGCCCCGGACAAGCCCGCCGACAAATGCCGGGCCGTCCTTTACCTTCCCCCGCCGGATGTTATCCCAGCGGTCATATTCGGCCATCGTCTCTGCCGTCCGGCGCACCTTGCGCAGCCGATCCACGAATTCATCCCATGACAAGTATTCTGTTTTCCAGTTGGTGTCGCTCCGGTTCTTGCCGAAGCTGATATCAAGCTCTTGCATGGTGCCACCTCAATTTTGTATAGATCAAATGAGAACAACAGTTCCAGATTATCAAGTTATTATTTATGTGGTAAAATTTAGTTGCTCCAAGGAATATGACGTCGCATGGCATGCCATGTGCGTCATATGGAACTTCCGCTATTTAAGCGGTATCCAGATGTGAAAGTGAGAACACATGTCTACAGACATGAATAGTACCGCTCTCACGCCTAATTGGATCCTCTCTTTGTGAGAGGGTAATCCGAATAGGATTTCTTGGAAAGGAGCGTGGAAATATGACCTTAGAGTACAAAAGCTTTAAGCTCATCATCGAAACGCGTGTCCTGGTAACGATCATCTCGATCATTGCTGCGATATACGGTCTCGATGTAACCCTTCCGTAGGATCGGACTACCCTTCCCCCGGAAGGGTTTTTCCTATTTATAAGGCTTATCTACCCAGCGCGGCCGCCATGCCTTCGCCGCAAGCTCCGCCGACTCACCTTATTGCAGTTCGATAGAGATATAACATTGTAAATAATTTATAAATGCTGTAAACTTCTAATCTAGAAGGAGTTGATGGTATGTTAATCAAAATGTTGAACATGCCCTCGTCTTGGTGGCGGCGGCCACATTAATAGTCAAGCGACCTATCTTCGGATAGAAGACGATTGTCAGCAAACCTTCTGACCGCCTACGGGCGGTTTTTTTTTATCCTTCGTAGCGCGCACTAATCAATTTTGATGCCCACATGATCTTCCAGGCTTATAGACTCTTTCCCCTTCATGAACATGGTGTGCCCTATCTTCCGCTCCAGCTCCACATATCGCCGATATAAATCTGGGTTGCAGATTGCCCCGTGCCTTAAATCGTTGATACTTCCCATTATGCAGAACACACAGCTTAGGCGCTCATTACCGTCAGCATATGCCCAAAATGGTTCTTCTCCGGCTTCCTTGATCTCCCGAAACACATCCTCAGTAGTTAAATCGAACACCGGGAGCCAGTCCCAAACATGCCGGACAACCCGCCCGTTCACACTCTCCTGGATGTTGTAGCGCAATGGTTCGCGCTTTGCCCGAGAAGCCGACTCCGCAGCTCTCAACCCCATACAATTAACTGCAATCGTAGCGCCACGGTCTTTCAAGTCATTTCGGATAAATTTGAATATCGGCCCCCGTTTCAGATCGCTTGTGCACTGTCGGAATTTTGCGCTGGGCCACATCCCCCGTGCTTCAGCCATCCCCAGGAACGTCTTGTTGGCTCTTACAATTTCCATAGGATGTATAACAAACTTCCGAATATGATCCATAACCCCCGGCCACTCAACTTCTCCTAAATTGGCGTGGACTACAACCAGTTGGTTAGCTGGAATCACTTCCCGCAGCCTGACGTACATTGCCTGTGAGTCCTTTCCACCAGAGTGAGAACAGTAGAATACTGCCCCGGACTCAATCAAACCTCTTATTTCATCAGATAAGTACATCATTCGTCTCTCCCCGGTGAACCGTATGCGTTACAGTTACAGCACCTTCGCTCCAGTCTTATACGCTGTATCTATTTTGAATTTTTCACTATGTGCTAATCTTTCATATAGAAATCACACTCAAAGCCGGCTGCCTTCAGGGGCAGCCCTGGCGCCCAATCAATTGAACGCCCCATAATCTCCGTCATCTCATCCACAGACCCAAAATCCTCCGGGCAGTCCGCCACAATCTCGTCATGCACGTGCAGCACAATGGGATACTGCGCCTCATGTAGCCGTACCAGACTTTCCGCCAGGCAGTCCCGCGCAATAGCCTGCACCAGGTTCTCTACCAGTGTCCCGCCCCAGGTGCGCTGCTGTACCCATTGGCTGCGGTCATCCAGCGCATAGAACACAAGGCCGTCCTTGTTAAACTTCGTATCCGGCTTAATCTCCGGCTGCGGGTACGCCAGGCTATGCCCGCTGGGAAGGTCAGCGAAGAGTATCCCGCCTTCATAACGGTATTGAACCCCGTGGGCCAGCTTAACCGTGGTCTTCTCCCGTACCGCCTTCATGGCAGCGTCCTCCGCCCGGTACCACAGCTTGCGGATGTTAGGGTTAGCCTCGCGCCACTGCCGGACAAGCGGGTCATACTGATCTGCTACAATCTCCTTCTTCTTATCCATCTTCTCCATGGCCGCTGCACCGCCGCCGAAGCCGCAGGCAAGCGTGGCCACTTTGCCGGAAGCCCGATATTTGTAATTCTCGTGGCCCTTGGTAATGGAATCAAAGGGAACACCGAACATGCGGGCAGCCGTGGCTTCATAGATTTTGCCGTGATCTGAGAAGACAGCCAGCACCCACAGCTCATCTGCAAGCCAGGCAATGACACGGGCCTCGATGGCGGCGAAATCGGCCACTCTGAACATATTGCCCACAGAAGGAATCAAAGCAGTACGCACAAGCTGGGAGAGTACGAACGGCGGCGCTCCGTAGATCATTTCCAGCAGGTCATAGTCCCCGCTGCGCAGCGTATCGCGGGCCAGCTCCAGGTCCTTCAGATTCTCCAGGTGGTTCTGAGGTAAGTTGTGCATCTGGACATTACGCCCAGCCCAGCGCCAGGTACGATTCGCCCCGCAAAACTGTAAAATCCCGCGCACCCGGTCATCCGCGCAAAGCGCCCGGTCCATGGCGCCATATTTAGAGTTACTGGTCTTGCCCATCTCCTGGCGCAGCTCAAGCATTCGCTTGGTCTCCTCGTTAGGGGCAGCGTCCAGTAGAATAGGCATGCACTCCTTGCCAAGGCCGTCCGGCGTCTCCAGCCCGTTCTCAGCCAGCCACGCCTTGACTTGCGCCAGGCTGTTCGGGTTATCCAGTCCTGTCAGCTCCTTGGCCTCAGCGACCAACCCGGCGGTGTACTGCTCCGCGCAGGCAATGGCGTGACCGATGAACACCGGATCAAGCCGGACACCCCGATCATTAATAATCTGATCCAAGGCCCACAGCCGCCACTCCTTTGCTGGTACGGGAAACCGCTCCAGCCTCCGCCGCACTTCCCGCTCCACCACAACGTCCTGCACGTTGTAAGCCTTGTATTGCTCCCACTTTTCGGTGTCGTGGTATGGATGGTTCCGTGTCCGCTGTCCGTTGGCCTTGGTCGGTTTGCAGGGTACACTGAAATATTTGATTAAGGCTTTACCCTTGGCATCCTTCAGGGCGTCCAGCTTCAGCACCTTGGCCGCCTTGTCCAGAGACCCAGGCAGACCAAGCGCATAGGCCCACACCATCGTACAGCGCCACTGGTAAGGGTTACACTCAATCCCGAAGTGCCGGGCGATAGCTGCCCGCTCAAATGCTGCATTGAATGCGGACTTGGTAACAAACGGGTCCAGCAGATCCTGCCTCACCCGTTCCGGCAACTCATCTAAATCGGTCAGGTCAATGATTGTCACGGGATCATCGTCATAGGCATAAGCGAAGAGTAGAATCTCAAAATCAGGAGACTCAACGTACTTATGAAGCCCGCTCTTGCTCAGATCTACGCTGCTGTAAGTCTCAACATCTATTTGTAAGATTGGCATAGGCTCTCCTTTCCATTAATTTGTTATCTGTCAAACAAACGTTCCGAATTTCTAAGTAAGGTAAATTGTGGTATATTTAATCCGCAATACACATAGCTTTACTCCTTTTCTGAATCTATAGCTTTATTGTTTTACTATGTCCAATACATAGGGGCGGGCTGAGTATTTCCGCTCATATGTGCACGGTGAAAGCCCTGCATGTACATAGAAAAGGAGCTGAGAAAATGGAACTCAAATGTCGATATTTTGAGTTAATCATCAAAGTACCCGTTCTAATTGCAATTGTTTCTCTAATTGCAGCTTACATGGGTATTGATGCCTCCCTAATTAAATAGGGAGGTTTCTCTTTTATATGGTTAAGAAAAGGGGACCCTTGCGGAATCCCCCGTTACATGGCTTAATTCAAGAAATCGTCATCATCGTCTTGACCCAGGTCTTCATCTGCAAAGGCTTCACGGGTATCCCCGCCGCCTCCGCCGAAGGACTCACCGTTCTGAGTCTTCACAACCCCGTCCAGTATGGCATTGATGCCTTTGTTCCCGGCTTCATCGAACGGCCACAAGGTAATGCGTGCTCGGCCATAGCAGCCGCTCCAGAACTCTGTGGTGTCCGTAATGTCCACCAAGATGTTCCGCCCGTCCTTGTCTTTACCGTTTGGCTTGAGCACATCCGGTGCTGATGTACTCTTCGCATTGATGTACCAATGATCTTCATGCTCTGGGTATTTCTCCAGATCCACCTCGTCACCATCCTTCAGCGGCAGGTCCAGCTTCGTAGGCACCTTGCCGTTCCACTTCTTGGTCTTGCCCAGCTCCTTAGCCACGGCCAGAGCCTGCTTATAGCGCTCAAGGAATTCGTTGTCTGATTTCGGAATGAGCAGGCGCACGGAATATTTTTCTGGTCCGCCGGCGAATGATTCCGGCTCAAATACCCGGGCGAAGGCAAAACGTACTTTATTCGTGGTCAGCTTACTGGTTTGTTCGGTTGTCATAATATATCAGTCCTCCAGATTAATGTCCGCGAAAGCATCGCGGGTATTGTTTAATACTGATCTTGGGTCACTCTCAGGAACCAGTACCGGCTTGCTTTCAGGCTTGATAATGAGGCCATCCAGTATCTTAGCCAGCTCCTTCTTGCCGATCTTCTCCAGCTCTCCAATGCCTTGCAGGTCTTGTGGCTTAAGGTATTTCGTTTCAGGCACCCCTGCGGCAGCGAGAGCTGCCATAGCCGCTGATTTATCACGGATCACACGGTCGCTGCGCCCTTCAACCAGCTTCCAGCTCGGAATCTTAGCGCCGTGCTTGGTCGCCTGTTCAAAGGCATAACTCGCCAGCTCCTTCGCCCACTTCTGCAATTCCGGCGCTACATACAGCACCGCGCTTATGTCCTCTAGGGTCATGAGTGCAGGGTCCTTGAACTCGTACTGTGTCGCCGCCATGTAGAAGTCAGTCCGGGCCTTGCAGGTAAAGCGGGCCTTACAGAAACCACTGGAGCAATGAGGACCAGGAACAAATTCACCTTCACCCGCCCACGCCCTAGCTGCTGCGGGCTTAATACTCTCGCCCCACTCCCGCAGGGCTTCCACCGTCATGACATCCTCAGAAATACTGTCCAGCCGGATCTGCACAATGGTCATGCGCACCGTCTGGATGTCGTAAAGGAAATCGTAGCCTTCAACAGCTCCCAGCGCGTAAAGCCGCATCTGGCTATTATCAATAGCCGATACAGGGACGCCCTTGCCATACTTCAGGTCAATAATCTCCAGGCAGCCGTCAGCAATGATTACAACGTCTCCTGTCCCTCGACCTTCGGGGGCATAAGCAGAGTAATCCAAACGCTCCTCTAGCAGCACAATGACATCCGTAGACTTTGCTCTGGCCGTGTTAACCCTCTCCAGGACAAGCCCAACATACTCATGCACGTAGTCCTCCATCTCACGGGAGTAGTAAGGGCCTTTTTGGGCCTCTTTCCAGCGCTCCCCGTGGTCCCAGGGCTTAAGCTGCCCCAGGTGGTACGCCAGGTGAATCTCGGAAAGCTCATGCGCTGCAGAGCCTTCATCAGAGTACACAGAACGTTTTTCGGGCAGCTTCTCCTCCAGACGGGCGCTGGGGGTACAGGTGAGCCATTTCTTGGAGCCTGACGCGGAGAGGATGGCGTGATCCCGCTCTGCGTGTGCTCCTACCTCTTTGCTCAAAGCTGTTCCAGGCGTTCCATGAAGACTGCACGGTCTGCTTCGGCTACGTCACTCAGCGCCTTGTAGCCGAACTCAGTAAGCAGGGCTTTAACCTCTTCGCGTTTCCCTGACTTGGTCACTTCCGTAGCCTTGGCTTTAAGTTCTGTAGCAGTAGGAAGATCCTCTCCCCCTGAACCCTCATCTAGCTTTGTTTGCGGTTTCGTTTCGGCTTGGGTCTTCTCTGGCTCTTCCTGCTTTGTCTCAGCGGGTTTCGTTGCCGCCTGAGCCTTGGCCTTCTGCTTATCCGTTACAGGCGCAGCGCCAACCAGAGCGGCAGCCAGTCCTCCAATCTCCTGCAATGCTTCCTTTGCGTTCTCACCGGTAATTGTAATTTGAACGGGCATGTATGAGACCTCCTAATTAGTTAGAATAATTGCGTTCAATCGTTGGCCAATCTCGAGCCACGGCTTTTAAAGTGTCCTTGGCCGTCTCTTCACGGTCCCGGGCCTCTTGCAGCAGTTCCAAGTCACACAAGTCTGTCACAGCGTCACGGATCAGCCCGTCGATTACATCAGGACGCAGCGCATCCAGCTCCCAGCATTCATGTCCAAACTCTGAAATATACCCAGAAGCTCGGCTATCGGTCAGCTTTGTGGGGTTAGGCGGCGGGCCGTATTCCTCAATCTGATCATAGTTTAAAGCGATACGCTGGAACTCTACAGACACCCCGAACAGTTCCAGTCGGTCCACGATATCGCGGCTCATGTCTTTCCCGCTCGGGTCGTGGTCTCCTAAATGAATAATGTGAATAGATTTTTGAGCAGAGAACTGTTCCAGACGTTGAGCCGCTGCCCACATTTCAGATTGGGAGACATAGCCTCTACACGAGAAATATGGGATGTCCAGCTCTTCACAGACCTGTCCTACGATTCCGACCAAGGCATCTTTTTCCACCCACACCTCCACATAACTGTCCTGGTCCTCCCATTTGTCGTATGCAAAGGAGTAAGCCGCAGAGTGAATAATGGAGCCTGGTGAAGTCCAATGACTGTTTTTGCGAAGGTTCCGGGTGCGGTTTTCAATGGCATTCCAATCAATGAGCCCGGACATGCGGCCATCCGAGATGAGATTCCCTAAGTTTTTATAACTGCGTTCATTGTTGGGAATGACATCCCGTGAAACGAGCTGGTAATATACCTGCCGCAGTGTCAGAGAGTAGCCCATATCCTGATATTCATGAATAATAGCGTTAACCTGTTCAATCAAACGCAGGCTTTCCGAACGGAAGTTAATTTCCCGATAGCAGATTTTTGACATTGCTTCTCCCTTCAGTCAGTGATAAACTGACCTCATAATGTGATGTATTGCAATGACCTGACGGCTCCTACCCCGTTGGGTCATTTTCATGTTCTGTTGCATCACCCCCTCTAAGGTTGTCATCTGCCTTGATCACCACAGCGCCGATACCCTCACATAAGCAGTTATTGCCGCAGTAGAGATCCTTGCCGTACTTTACAGCGCGCTGACCGAAATAGATTTCATCTTGGCACACTGGATTTGCACAGAAATCAATGACCTCAAGTGGTCCGGTTACTTTGCTCATCATTCTCACCACCTTTCAAATAGTGCTGATCTGTACCACGACACTTTATTGCACAAACTAAATGCTGCAATCTCCAACCACCTTTATGCCTTTCGAAATGACCCTTGCCTGCTTCTACCAGCCTCCCGCATCGGTAACAGGTGCCAGAATATTTATTTCTCATGGGTAAGCTCTACAATTTTCAGCCATTGCTGGAATAATGTCCGCCGCGAAAGCCTGTAATAGCCCGCCTGGCTTGTGCATGCCTCAATAAACTGTAAGAACGTAACGCCGAACCGCTTGTGATACTCACCTTTTATAAATAGGTCTCCCAGGTAATCAAGCAGTTCGTCCGGCATCATCCAGCCCTCAGCCGTTTGAGCGGCTTATCCCACTCAGCTGTCAGCAGCTCCCGACAAGCATTATGCTGCCGGCGGCAGTAAGCGGCCACTTGCATATGACCGGAGGCAGTTGCGCTGCGCTCCAGGCGCTTGTAGAGCAGAATGCGGGCTTTCAGTTCATTGTCACTTATTTTCCTTGTTACGCGAATCATTCAGGCTCAACCTCCCATAATTCAATGACGAGCTTACCCGGCTCTTGCCATGATTCATTGACGCTGGCACCATTCTGGATGGAGGACAGGACCTCTTGCATCTGCATCAGCAAATTAGTTGGGCGGTCACTCTCTGTCAAAATCCATGTTTTTCTCATGATTTAGCCCCTTTCTGTTCCCTTTTAGCGACCCAACCCTCCAATGAAACTTGCCTGAAGAACAATTGCTTGCGCTGCCGGAAATAGGGAAGATCGTTGTCTGCAATCATGCGTTGAATGGTCCGTGGAGACACTTTCAAGTAGGCAGCAGCCTCTTCAAGATCGAAAATGTTTGAGCGTAGCTGTCGCTGTATCTCTGGTTGCAACTCGGCCAGAATCTCTTCTCGAAGTCCCTGTTTAATTTCTATCCGCATCGCTTCAAGAAAATCAGATGTTGTCATGGAGCACCTCCCTTAAGCCAAAAAGTAATCAACAGTTACGCCGAAATAATCAGCTAAAATTTTAAGTTTTTGGGTTTTTGGCTGATAGTTCCCTTGTTTCCAATTCGTCAGCGTTGCCGTAGAAATACCCGTGTCTTTAGCAACCTGATATGAAGTTTTCCCAGACTGCTCTAATAAGCAAAGGAATTTCTCGTACACACAAAACATCCTCCTTTACAAAAAATGTATTGACGAATAGCTAAGAAAACTTATATAATCGAGGTGTCGCCTAAGTTAAATAAGTTTTCTAAGCCCTTTTCGTTTTAATAGCATAGTTTTCTAAGCTATGTCTGTATATTAGCATAGCTTACTAAGTGCGTCAACGTAATTCGGCTTAGTTTTCTAACTTATTTTTTTCTAAAAGAAAATTGTGGAGGAAAACTAATGTACGAGATATTCGAAAAATTACTACAGAAGCATGGTGTGACTGCATATCGTGTTGCTAAAGATACCGGATTAACTACAGCTACGATTACAAGTTGGAAACAAGGCAAGTACACACCTAAGAGAGAAAAATTGCAAAAGATTGCAGATTATTTCGATGTGCCCCTTGAGTATCTAATGGGTGAAGAAAGCAAAGGACAAGCTGTTACTTCTAAAGAAACGTATCCAGATGTCCAGACAGAGGAGAAGTTAACAGAGGAAGAGATTTTAACTATGGCTGCCCACCAGGTAGGGTACGAAGGAGATTTAACCGAAGAGGATTTGATAAGAATTAAGCTTGCTATGAAAATAGCTTTAAATAAGAATATCAACTAGAATCTCGGCAGGAGGGTTGCCAGTGAACACTTACGACAAACTCACCCGCGAGGTTCCCATTCCATTCAACGACATGGCTGATCTCCCGGAACGGATTAAAGGCTTGTATATAGAAACAAGAAGTTCCAGTATCATTCTGCTCAATAAGAACCTTGACAGTCCTCTTGAGAGGATTTGCGTCCTCGCTGAAGAGTTGGGACATCATTATACTTCAGCGGGGCATATTATTGACCAAACCGATGTTAAGAACCGGAAACAGGAAAAGAAAGCCCGCAACTGGGGATATGAGAAGCTCGTCCCCTTGTCCAGTTTTGTACAGGCCTTCGAGGCAAATGTAAGAAACCGGCACGAGTTTGCCGATCTAATAGGTGTGACAGAAGATTTCTTAGATTATTCAATCAGTCATTATTTAGAAGTATATGGTCTCTACGTTAGATATGAAAACTACGCTATCCGGCTTGATCCGCTTGGGGTAACCAAAATCCTATAAGCCTTCTAATTCCAGCTGAAAGGCTGTTTATATATGCCTCAAAATAGAACATACGTTTGGAGTGATGCAAAATATGGCTTGGAGCGAACATCTTGGAGGCCATAAGTACAAGCTTGTTGAACGAGATCCGGCGAAAGCCTCTCGCCCAAAACGATCTATGGTTGTTGAAATGCCGTACGAAATCGCAAATGCAAAATCAGAGAAAAAGAAAGAAAGCTGGTTGGCTGTTCAGGAGGATAAGTGGAGTCAACTTGTCACGTCAGGTAAGTATGAGGATAAGGGGAAAAACCGAAGCCGCGCAAAGAAAAAAACCTTTGCCGAATTTGTACCGACCTGGAGAAAAGTTTATGCCTCTGAAAACCTGAGTGGCGGAACGATATTCTTTACTGAGAGCATTGTGAATAATCGGATTCTCCCTGAGTTCGGAGATTATTGGATTGATGAAATAACCACGCTCCAATTGGTTGAGTGGTTCTCAGATTTAAGAAATCTGAAAAACGGAAGTCCTCTTGCTACGAACTCAAAGCTGAATATCTACAAAGCGTTAAAGTCGATTTTTGACCGAGCCTATGATTGGGGAGTTATCAAGAAAAATCCTATGACTGGCTTTGAACGCCCATCTGCGAATAAAAAGGAGAAAAAACGGCTAAAGGACGTTAAGCAAAATTATCTTAAAACTGAGGTGGCCGAGCTCTTACTCGCGCTGTATAACCTCCCCACCAGATGGCGGTTATACTTTACGGGAGTAATCCTTGGGGGGTACCGACGAGGAGAGTATCTTGCTGTTGAATGGTCCGACCTAGATTTCGAAAATTCTAGAATCTACATTTCTAAGCAAATTACAATTGATGAAAATGGCCAAAAGATTGAGAGCGAAGTTAAAACGGTAGAATCAGAAGATTGGGTGCCTATGCCCAAGTGGTATATGGATGAGCTAAAACATTTTGAGAGGCAGTGGAAAAAGGAGAAGCTGCAGTGTCGCAAATGGCTTGGAGAAGACAAGCAGTATATTTTTCACGGTGGTAAAGGTGTTATGTATTTTCCCAGTACCGCAACAAATACATGGGCTAAGTTTTTAAAGAAATACAAATTCCCACACGTGAAGCTTCATGGACTTCGTCATACAGCAGCAACATTACTGCGAGAGCACGGAGCTGATCAGCGGAGCATTCAGAAGTTCTTGCGGCATTCAAAGCTCGAAACGACAAATCGATATACTCATGAGGTTGTCTCAGTCGATCGGACTTTAATTAACCATCTTGAAGGTATGAATCCAAAAGTCCGGACAATTGCCCCATGAATTGCCCCATGACTCTATTGTCACCTGTCGTATATCGAAAAGCGCGCATAGAAAAAACCCTTGTGGCGCAAGGGTTTCAGAGCTAAATCTTGTATAAGCGGGTGATGGGAATCGAACCCACGCTATTAGCTTGGAAGGCTAAAGTTCTACCATTGAACTACACCCGCGAGATAATACGGTGAAGACAAAGAATATTGTACCATCTCGTTGAATAAAATGCAACCCTTTAACAGTATAACTAGGCTTACATGGGTACACCAAGCAGAGGTTTCAGGAAAACCGCTTCGAATTCGGCCGCTTTGATCGGCTTGCTGAACAGGTATCCCTGGGCCTCATGGCAATGCTGCTGACGCAAAAATTGCAGCTGCTCCTTGTTCTCCACACCCTCTGCCGTAACCTTCAGCTTCAGGTGATGGGCCATCGACGTGATGGTTGAGACAATCGCCGCATTATTGCTGTCCTCCAGCACATCAGAGACGAAGGAACGGTCAATTTTGAGCCGGTCGATCGGCATATTCTTGAGATAGTGCAGCGAGCTGTAGCCTGTGCCGAAATCGTCTATACTGATGAACACCCCAAGCCGCTTCAAGCGGTTAAGCTGGTCAAAGGCAGTTTCCTTATCCAGAGTCATACTCTCCGTAATCTCCAGGTCAACATAGCGCGGATCAAGTCCGATTTCCTGCAGAAGCATATCTATTTTGCCGGCGAGGTTCGGCTGCAGAAATTGGCGCATGGACAGGTTCACGGAAACGCAGATATGCCGGTACCCTGCCAGCTGCCAGGCTTTATTCTGCTCACAGGCCGTTCTCAGCACCCAGTCACCGATCGGTACGATCATTCCGCTCTCCTCGGCAATCGGGATGAACTCTACAGGGGATACAATTCCCCTCTTCGGATGCTCCCAGCGCAGCAGTGCCTCCATTCCGACAATCTCTTCGGTTTCGAGCAGCACCTGAGGCTGATAGACAAGATAGAATTCATTACGCTCCAGTGCCCGGCGCAGATCATTCTCCAGCTTCAGGCGTTCTTTGGCCTTCATCTGCATGGACGGGATATAGCGGCGGATTTCCACATTCTGCTCTTTGGCATTATGGACGGCCGTATCCGCATTCTGAATCAGCTGCTCTGCTGTATTACCGTCTCCGGGATGAATGCTCATCCCCAGACTCAGTGAAATATGATATTCCCCTGACTCCAGCTGAATCGGAGTTTCAAAGAGCTGCAGCAGTTCAGACGCACGGACCAGACAGCTCTCGACCCCGGTCCGCCCAGTCATCAGGAACGCAAACTCATCCGCTCCCATACCGAACAGCTCCTCATGGCCTTTTACCTCGTTCAGTATCCGCTTTGACACCAGCTGCAGCAGCCGGTCCCCGGCATTATGCCCCAGTGAGTCATTGATATTTTTGAAATGGTTGATGTTCATGATGACCAGTGCCGAAAAACCGCCGCGCCCTTTTTCCTTTTCACTCTGAATAATCATTTCTTCCACACTCTGCATCAGCTTCCGCCGGTTGGGCAGTCCTGTAAGATCATCGTGATACGCCAGATAGTTAATTCTTGCTTCCGCCTGCTGGTTCTCATGAAACGGCTCTTCAATTGTCAGCCGGTATACCCCGGTCAGCATCAGATAATAAGCAATGCCGCTGCTGATCATGCCAAAGAGATTGTCCATCTCACCAACACTGAGCAGATTCATAAAGAACACCTGGGCCAATGCAAAAAAGATCAAGGCGCGGATGATGATAAGCAGTGAAGCAGATTTCTCAATTCTGCCCGGATAGACAATCATTCCGACACTGAGCAGATAGATAAACAGCACCGCCATATCAATCAGATGCTTGACCGTGCTAAGCCACGAGTATGTCTGCAATCCCGGTGTAAGAATATCACTGAAGATAATCAGCATTAATGAGAGGGCAATTACAACAAGGGAAACGGCGAATACCTTCTTCTTCCCTCTTATCGATACAGGCTCATCTTCCTTGCTGAAAATAAACAAAATGCCAAGTGCGCTGGCCAGGCGTGAGAAGGTCAGCAGCCAAAGGGACTGGTCCTGGCTGATGATCGAGGATATTGCGGGAATGCCCACAAAGCTTAGGATGTGTAAGAAGTCAAAGGTGCAAATGCCTAAAAACAGAGCAGAGATATACAATCTTGCCTTGGATAATTTATCGGAGAAAAACAGCCCGCCCTGGGCGAAAACAGCAAAGCCGAAAGCTATATTGCAGCAGCCGGCTATAAGGTAAAGCGCCAGCATGACGTCCTGATTCTCAATCTGGCTGAGCGGAGTGCGGAAGATCTGAATCAGAAGGAACAGCACGGCCCCTATAACTGCCGCTTGGATTGTCTTTCTCTCTTCTTGTCTCATAAGTCCCTCGCGTCTGAAAATGATATCTATAATTAGTGTGAATGTTGTAATTAAGCTCTTCTATAAATATCGGCTTATCCGTCCCGTAAAGTTACATTCCTTACATACAAATAAAAGAAAAAGCACTTCCCGCCAATAGAGGGAAGTGCTTCTGCCTTACAGATTATTATTTATCCCCGAAGGTAACCTCAGGTGTTGTCAGCTTGTCATAGAAATCAACGGCCTTATCCTTATCCTCCGATGCGCGGAGCGCCATTGCCGAGCGCGGGTGCTCGTCCAGCGTACCGGTAATCATGTAGGGAATGATGTATCCCCACTCTTCCTTTTCACGGAGCGGAATCATCAGCTGCTCGATAATATCAAGCACAGGACGCAGCGTATATTTCGTATTCTTAAGGTGGGTAACGAGCAGCTCAGTCGGACAATTCCCCGCCGCACGCCCCATGCCGTAGCAGGATGCATCCAGCAGCTCTACCCCGAGCTCAGAAGCAACAAGAGTATTGGAGAAGGCCAGCTGCAGATTATTATGGGTATGCACACCAAGACGTTTGTTAGGAAGATGGGTTTTGAATTTATCCACCAGGTATTTAATGTCGTTATGATCAAGGCTGCCGTATGAATCCACGATATATACAACGTCTACAACGCTGTCACGGATCATATCAAAGGCTTCCAGCAGCTCATTCTCCATTACATTGGACAGCGCCATAATATTAATGGTCGTTTCGTACCCGCGGTCATGGAAAATCTGAACCAGCTGCAATGCCTTGTCCACATCCTTGCTGTAGCAGGCTACACGGATCAGATCCAGCATGCTCTCGCTGCGCGGCAGGATATCATTTTCATCGACCCGGCCGATATCAACAAGCGCTGACAGCTTGGTATTGCCCTTCTGAGGAATAACTTTGCGCAGAAAATCATCGTTCAGGAACCGCCAAGGTCCGGCGCTTTCCGCTCCCTTAAGCAGCTTAGGGGAGTTTTTGTAGCCGATTTCCATATACTCAACTCCGGCTTCATTCAGCCCGGCATACAGCTTCTGTACAAATTCAACGCTAAAGTCCCAGTTGTTAACGAGACCTCCATCCCGGATGGTACAATCGACAATTTTACTCTGATTATTCTTCACAATATGTTCTCCCTTCAGCATATCCTTCATTATTGCCGTCAGCATAAGCTTACTATGCAATCATTATCGTACAATCATACTTTAATGAAGAATAAAATGTAAAGATTATTTCGCTATCTTCCATAACTGTTTTCAAGGCAGGTCTGCAGCCGCACGCTGGCAGCTTTATACAGCAGGTTTAAACTCCGCGGGTTCCGGGTATGTTTGTTATAAGCAACTGCAGCCAGACCACTACCTAAGGAGGAATAACCATGAATACGAAAAAAACGTTATTTACTACCGCAGCGTTGGGAGCAGTCTATTTACTCAGAAATAAAGATACACGCGATAAAATTATGAATGGGATCCAGTCCTTCACCTCTCAAGTGAAGGCTAAGCGGAACGGATAAACCGTTTCAGCTGTGCAGGCGGCCCGCCCGCAGGCAACCGCAGGCAACCGCAAAAAGCCGCAACCCTCTTATAAAGAGCGTTGCGGCTTTTTTGTATGAATACAATGAACTTAGTTCTTTGCAGAGGGTCCCGGCGGCTGATCCCGGCTGAGACTCAGCAGGTATTCCAGTAAGGTGCGGACCATTACTCCTGATGCACCTTTGGAATTAACCCCCCGCTCCTTGGACAGAAATGCCGTTCCGGCTATATCGAGGTGAACCCATGGCAGCCCCTCAGCAAATTCGCCGATGAACAATCCTGCAGTGGACGCGCCTCCGAACCTGCCGGCAGCATTGCGGATGTCGGCAACCTCGCTTCTAAGCATCTCACGGAATTCAGGATAGGCAGGAAGCTGCCACACAGGCTCACCAGACCGTTCCGAGGCCGCCAGCAGCTCCTGCATAAGCTGCTCATCGTTCGTGACTGCTCCGGTAGCCACATCACCAAGAATGGACAGGATGGCCCCTGTAAGCGTAGCTACATCAATAAAACGCTCTGCTCCCCATTCCCTGGCATAGGTCAAACCATCACCCAGCACCATCCGGCCCTCAGCATCGGTGTTCAGCACCTCGATTGTTTTTCCGCTCAGAGCGGTGACAATATCTCCAGGCTTAAAGGCTGCTGCAGAGGGCATATTTTCGGCGGCCGGTATGACCATGACTACATTAATCTGCGGCCGCAACCGGCCAAGCGCCTCCATTACACCTAATACAGCGGCTGCACCGCCCATATCGCTGATCATATCTTCCATTCCAGGCGCCCGCTTGAGCGATATCCCGCCGGTATCAAATGTGATCCCCTTGCCGATAATACCTGTAACGTCCGTCCATTCTCCGGCACCCTGATAACGGATGACAATCATCCGCGGCGGATGAACACTTCCTTTGCCGACAGCAAGCAGTCCGCCCATTCCACGCTGTTCAATTTCCCGTTCATCCAGCACCTCTACCGGAAGTCCGTGCCGCTCGGCCACTTCGACTGCGGCGGCGGCAAGTCCGGAGGGGGTAAGGATATTGCCGGGAAGATTGGTCAGGTCGCGGGCAAGATTGGTGCCGTCTGCCAGCGCGGAGCCACGCTTTATCCCCTGAAGCCAGACCTGTTGCAGTGCAGGGTCCACCAGACGCTCAGGATGCAGGGTTATTTTATCCGGCTTCACATAGACCGCCTGCTCCTGCTTATAATGCTTTCTGCGGTAGCTGCCCAGCACCAGGCCTTCCGTGAACGCCTGTGCCGCTCCTTCCCGGAGCAGCAGCTGCTCCGGAAGCTCAATGTCAAGCAGCTCCGTCTTTAACCGCACGGCAGCGCGGCAAATATGGGCTGCCAGCACCCTGATCTCCCCGGTTCCGGGGTCTCCCTTTCCGCTTCCGGCTAGAATGACTATAGGGTACCGGGATTGTCCTGTAACCGGCAGGATATAAATCTGGTTCAGCTTACCTGAAAAAAGCCCCGCTCTGTTTATGGAATCTATATCAGCCTTCCATTCGGCAGCCAAACTGCTGTTAAGCAGGCTGCTGTCCGCCAGTCTGTCTTCGGATACCAGAATACATAAGACATTTCCTGCCTCACCGGCCACTGCTCCGGCATTGTTCCATTCAATATTCATGGCATAACCTCCAGCTGTTCTTGAACCTGCTGACCCGCATTACGCAGATAAGGCTGACTTCCTGCACGAAGTGTAATCGTGCCACACAGGAATCAGCCTCTTTAGCATCTCTATATTATAACGTACAGCCAGCTTAGAACACAGCTGCAGCCTCTCTTATTGAATCAGCGGCAAGGAGATAACAAACCGGGTGCCTTCATTCACTCTGCTGCTGACCGAAATACAGCCTCCATGATTCTTGATAATCCGGTCACTGACGGACAATCCAAGCCCCGTCCCGTTCTCCTTGGTAGTAAAAAACGGATTAAACAGCCGGTCAAGCGTGCAGATATCCATCCCTTTTCCGTTATCAGAGATGAAGATACGGACCTCTGCACCATCTCTGCGGGCCCCTACCTCAATTTTGCCTACTAAATCATCCCCACGCTCTGTAATCGCTTCCATTGCGTTTCTTATCATATTCAATACTACCTGCTTCATTTGTTTGGCATCGCCGGAAATAATCAAATCACCCTGTAACGGCTGCAGGTTAATCTGGCAGCCCTTCATCAAGGCCTCACTCTCCGTAAGCAATACGACCTCTTTCAGCAGTGCAGCAACAGGAACCAAGCCAATCTGCGGGGCAGACGGTTTGGAGGATGTCAGAAACTCGTGAATAATGTCATTGGCCCGGTCAATTTCAGCCAGTATAATCTTGGCGTACTCCTCTTTGCCCAGCTGATGCAGATGAGGATGCAGCAATTGTATGAACCCGCGGATTGCCGTCAGCGGATTACGGATTTCGTGTGCAATAGACGCAGATAATTTGCCCAGCATGGCCAGGCTATCATTCTGATAGGCGGTCTGCTCAATCAGCTTATAATCGGAAATTTCCTTGAACGTAAACAGGTAGCTGCCCTTCATCTGCTCACCGGAATGCAGGCTTACCCGCCAGTACCGGCCGTATTCGTCAGCAAACTCATAATTCGGCTTACCCTTCTGCACCATTTCCCGGTATCCGCGCAGCATCTGCTTCTTCTTAAAGCGGTTTAACTGAATATTCGCCAGAAGATGCGTTATCGTGCAGCCCATAATTGCCAGCCTCGGCAGCTCAAGTATACCGAACATCTGTTTATTTGCAAAAGTCAAAACCCCATCTTCATCAAAGAGCATAATTCCGCTGTCAATGTGCTCCAGCACATCCTCATATGTAGTGTCCATTGCCACGGATTGAAACGTTCTTGGTAAAATTAAGCTTTCTTGAAATTGGCTTATCACGATACGAAGTTCCCCCTTTTACTGCATTTGGCGTAGACGCTTAAGCGACATCAAATTACTATGTAAATGAGTATATGACGAAGCCGCCAGAACATTCGGAAATCGTATTATATTATCCAACCGTTTCAACTATATTCCAATCATATCCAAGAGAAGAAGACAACGCAATCAGAGAAACTGTCGAATAGCAAAAAACTTATTAAAATGATTCTTAAGGCATACTAAATATTAACATGAAAGCTGAATTCCGGAAGAAAGCTGCATTATTCCGCCATCTATATATAAGAAACGGCACCATAATAACCGTAAATCCTATTAATGCTCGTCAAAAAAACCCCCGCTGCAGCGGAGGCCCCTGTGCCGGATAAAACCGGCATGTATTATATTACTCTGCAAGATCAGGCTTTCTGCTGGAGGCGGTGGCGGCGCTGACTCATTACAGCCAGACGCTTCTTAAGCTCCCGCTCCCACTTGCTGTCCCCAATCTGCTTGGCTACAGCCAGCAGATCAAGCGCCATATCAATCTGGCTGCGGATGATTGCCAGCGGGTCTTCGCTCTCCATGTTAATAACATTCTCGAAGATGGCTTCCTCATCTTCCATCACATAATCCTGGAAATCAACGTCAGTCACTCCATCGCCATGAGCATATTCCGCAAGGATCTCATACTCGTTCTCGACTTTGTAATGTACCTCTACCCGGTGGCATACCGGGCAAAACAGCAGGGGAACATTATGGACTTGCGTGCGATAATGTTTAAGGGTTCCCTTCGTTCCAACCATACTCGCTCCACAGCAAAAGCTCATTATTGTTCACCCTCCTTGGGTAAGTTCCATTGATTTCTTATTATTGTATTACAAAATAGTACCGGAGATTCCACTCCTACAGCCATTATATTAACCGCGGCGCCTAATTTCAAACAACATTACTGCAGGATACAGGCGTTTTGTTACAAAAAACCCCCTTGGCGGAAAACTTTCCCGCAAGGAGGTCTTATTAGTCTCTCAAGGAGCGGACAGCCTTTACAGGTTCTTGTCGCCCGGTTTCCAGTTCATTGCACACAGACCGCCGGATTGCAGAGCCTGCAGCACGCGAAGCGTTTCTTCTACGCTGCGGCCTACATCATTATGGTTGACCACTGCGTATTTCAGCTCGCCGTCCGGATCAATAATGAACAATCCGCGAAGAGCTATTCCCTCTTCTTCAATCAGCACGCCATAATCACTGGCAACCTTCTTCGTGATATCTGAAGCCAGCGGGAAGTTCACTTGTCCCAGGCCGTTCATGTCGCGAGGGGTTGTAATCCAAGCCTTGTGGCTGTGAATGGAGTCAATGCTGACACCGAGAATTTCTGTATCAAGCTCTGCAAACTCTGCAGCTGCATCGCTGAGCGCTGTAATTTCAGTCGGACATACAAAAGTAAAGTCCAGCGGGTAAAAGAAGAATACAAGCCATTTGCCGCGATAGTCGGACAAGCTGACCTTCCCAAAATCCTTACCGTCGCCTGTTACTGTTTCCATTGTGAAATCCGGGGCTGGTTTACCTACCAAACGTTCTGCCATTGCTTAAATTCCCCCTTTGAATATGTAAGAAAAACAATAAACTCTTATTGATGGAATGAGTCCGCCGCTTGCTCCCGGCTATAGACCAAATGGTATCATCGCACCAAATCAAAGTCAATATTACACTTATTACTTTTTTATAATAATTATAAATAAGCAACATTTTGTGAAGTTTTCTGTTTTTCAAAGTCAAAAAAGGAATATGGCGGCAGTTTTACGCTTTGCGGATAGCAGCAACAATCAGGTCGCCCATCTCCGTAGTGCTGATTGCCTTGCTCTTGTCTACGGCAATATCACTGGTACGGTGTCCGGCATCAAGTACTTCTGCTACAGCTGCTTCAATAGCGGCTGCGGCATCCTCATAGCCGAAGGTCATGCGGAACATCAGCGCCAGCGACAGGATGGTCGCAATCGGATTAGCCAGGCCCTGGCCGGCAATGTCAGGCGCGGAGCCGTGAACCGGCTCATACAGGCCGTAGCTTCCCTCGCCCAGTGAAGCAGAAGCAAGCATTCCGATCGAACCGGTCAGCATCGCAGCTTCGTCACTCAGAATATCTCCAAACATGTTCTCGGTCACAATGACGTCGAAGCTGGACGGACGGCGCAGCAGCTGCATTGCACAGTTATCGACCAGCACATGCTCTAGCTCTACCTGCGGATATTCAGGAGCGATCCGGTTAACAACCTCACGCCACAGGCGGGAAGTTTCCAGTACATTGGCTTTGTCGACGCTGGCCAGCTTGTTGCGGCGCTTGCCGGCAATTTCAAAGGCCTGGCGTACGATGCGCTCCACTTCCGTTACATTATACACACAGGTATCAACTGCCTCTTCACCATGTTCGCCCTGGCGGCGCAGCTTGTCTCCGAAATAAATCCCTCCGGTCAGCTCACGCACAACCATCAGGTCTGTACCTTCAAGCACTTCCGGCTTCAGCGTGGATGCATCCTTCAGGCAATCAAATACATTTGCCGGACGCAGGTTGGAGAACAGGCCCAGCGCTTTGCGGATTCCGAGCAGTCCTGTTTCCGGACGAAGCTCCTTCGGGTTGTTGTCCCACTTTGGTCCGCCGACAGCCCCCAGCAGTACAGCATCTGCACTGCGGCAGATTTCCAGTGTATCCTCCGGAAGCGGTGTTCCCCGCTCATCAATAGCGATGCCGCCAAACAGCGCATGCTCGGTTTCGAAGGCGTAGCCAAATACTTCTTCCGCTTTTTTCAATACTTTTTCTGCTTCAGCCACAACTTCGGGTCCGATTCCGTCCCCGGCAATTACGGCA